>NZ_JAFCVD010000011.1:0-164734 GCF_049896865.1 Flavobacterium sp. DSP2-3-1
GCAACTTGTTAAGTAGAAAAAAAGTCCACCTATTAAAATAAATCCGATAATAGTATATGTCATTTTCATTGATGTAATTCTGTTGTTGGTTTTGCAACGGTTGCTTGTAACGTCCCGCTGCTTTGAGATGGCTGGAAGTTCGTAAACGCTCAGTTTTCGGCTTAACGAAAAATTGATGCGAAACGGTAATTCCACTAAATTCCGGCTATATCAAAACAGCTGTTGTATGCTGGCTTTATTATTTTTTCCAATGTTCAATTTTGAAACTATTCAGCGTTGAATCTTTTGATATTTTTATTTTTAATGTTTTTACTTCCACGGGGTCAATATCCCAACCATAATCGGTCATCAATTCATAACTAATTGTTCTTTCAATTTCATCATTTAAGTTTTGTGGCGCTCCTAATAAACTTATTATTTTTTTGTACGTTGTGCCTTTTTTTAAATAATTTTCTGTTAAATCTCCAATCATTTCTTCACGATAAAGATAGAATCCATCTTCTCTTTTGTTCCACTTTATTTTGTCAAATTTTTGGCTTTTACCAACGCAGGAATTTATTAATGAAAGCATTAAAATCATAAAAAAAAATATTAGTAAAATTAAACAGCCATTTTTCTTTTTTTTGTCGGAACTGCGTATATTTTCAATATTGTCTTTGGCATTTTTTTCTGTCAAAAAATATCCTCGCCAAGCATTTTCAGGTATTGATAACCACCAATTTTGATTACAATTTCCACAAGTGTAAGTGTAATGAAAGTCGTCCAAATATTCGTTTTTTGAATTTATAAGCTCTAAGTATTTTGATTTTTTTCCCAGTGTTTTTTCAAAATCATTAAAATCTGATTGGCTGTCAAATCTGAATATCTCTTTATCAAAACATTTTTCGCACATATTTTTAAGGTATTGATTTTCAGCAAGCTTGCATACAACTTGTATATACTCGCTACAAAGTAGCGACAATCTACCCAATTTAGGATGGATAGTCGCTACGGAGTAGCGTATTTTTATCAAATGTATAAATAATATTTTTATTACAAATCATCAAAAGGACTTTTTATTTGTTGGATACTTTTTGTACTTACGTGGGTATATATTTCGGTCGTTTTGCTGCTATTGTGTCCCAATAATTCTTGAATGTACCTCAAATCGGTTCCGCTTTCAAGTAAATGAGTAGCATAACTGTGGCGTAACCAGTGCAAAGTAACGGGTTTTCTGATTCCTGATTTTTGTATGGCTTGTTTTAAAACTTGTTGTAAGCTTCTATCATCATAGGGCTTTCCTTTGATTTGTCCTTCAAACAAATACGTTGTGGGTTTAAATACTTTATAATACTCCCGTAGCATTTCTAAAATTTTTGGGCTTAATGGGACTATCCTGTCTTTTTTGCCTTTTGAATTTTTAAGCAATACAATATTCCGCATTGAATCTATGTGAACGGGCTGGAGAGCCAATAATTCGCCACAACGCAGGCCACAACTATAAATCAATGAAAGCATCATTTTATGTTTGATGTTACTATGAGCGTTTAATATCAATTTTATTTCTTCTTTGCTTAATATATTGGGTAAAAGTTTAGCTCGTTTTGGTCGGTGAATTTTATCTATTTCAATTTTTGTTGCTCTGACTGTCATAAAATACAGTTTTATAGCGTTAACGATTTGGTTTTGGTAAGATGCTGACAAATTATTCTTTAAGATATAGTCATTGTTGTAAATGATTACATCGTCATTTGTGATTTCGGAAATGGGTTTTTCCCGATAGAAGATCAAAAAAGATTTCAAGGCTTCGCTATAGGTAGTAATGGTGCTTTCACTATACCGTTTAGAACACATCCATTGTTTGAATTTTTCGATTTGTGTTATTCCTTCGCTTGAAGGGACCAAATTTGCAGGGGGCGCTATGTTAAAACGCAGTCTGTTTTCCTCTGTGTCTGGAAGGTGCCAAACCGTTTTTTGCTGGCTCCACCGTGCGCCTTCTATTTGTTTGATCCTGGCAATCAGGTCTTGATTTTTTTCAAAATAAACGGCAATTCTATTTTCACTGTTGTGTTTTATCAGTTTTGCTGCCCAAGTCATATCGTGTTGATTTTGTGATTGAAAGATAGTAATTATTTTGGTAAATGAGGTTTTATTACTGCAATGTCGCTGGTGGTATTAAGGCTGTTTTGCGTGAGGGATAAAAGTGAAAATCCTTTTATGAAGCGTAGCGGAATAAAAGATTATAGCGGATAGCCCGACCTTTTTAGGGCACGCCCCAATTGATTTGCTAAATCTTGATTAATTTTTTAAATTATCTAATTATCTAGTTTTCAAATTAACCTATCTTTGCCCGCCGAACAATCGGAAGAAATATGCCAATATGAAGTTTGATTTATTAAAAAAAGATCCGCTGTCTAAAGCCAGAGCGGGAAGTATTACTACTGATCATGGGGTGATCGAAACCCCAATTTTTATGCCTGTTGGAACCGTAGCTTCAGTAAAAGGAGTGCATCAGCGGGAATTGAAAGAAGATATAAATCCGGATATTATCCTGGGAAACACCTACCACTTATACTTGCGTCCGCAAACCGAAATTCTTGAGAAAGCCGGTGGTTTGCATAAATTTATGAACTGGGACCGTAATATTTTGACGGATTCCGGAGGATACCAAGTGTATTCGCTTTCGGCCAACCGAAAAATTAAGGAGGAAGGCGTGAAGTTCAAATCGCATATCGATGGTTCCTATCACTTCTTTACACCAGAGAATGTGATGGAAATTCAGCGTACCATAGGGGCCGATATTATCATGGCTTTTGATGAATGTACACCCTATCCGTGTGATTACAACTACGCAAAACGCTCGATGAAAATGACGCACCGCTGGCTGGACCGTTGCATCAATCATTTAGACACACAGCCTGTTAAATACGGGTATGATCAAACGTTTTTCCCGATTGTTCAGGGAAGTTGTTACAAAGACTTACGCCAACAATCAGCAGAATATATCGCAAATTCCAATCAACAAGGAAACGCGATCGGCGGACTCTCAGTAGGGGAACCTGCCGAGGAAATGTATGCCATGACTGAAATTGTTTGTGAAATTCTGCCCGAAGACAAACCGCGGTACCTGATGGGTGTGGGAACTCCAATAAATATTCTCGAAAATATTGCGCTTGGAATCGACATGTTTGATTGTGTAATGCCTACGCGCAACGCCAGAAACGGAATGTTGTTTACAGCAAATGGTACGATTAATATCAAAAACAAAAAGTGGGAAGCTGATTTTTCGCCCGTTGACGAAATGGGAATCACCTTTGTAGATACAGAATACACCAAAGCGTATTTGCGTCACCTTTTTGCTGCCAATGAATACCTCGGGAAACAAATTGCTACGATACATAATCTTGGTTTTTACATGTGGTTGGTTCGTGAGGCCAGAAAACATATCTTAGCGGGCGATTTCAAGCCTTGGAAAGAAATGATGGTAAAAAATATGAATCAGAGACTGTAAAATAATTATGAATTATAAATGATGAGTTAGGTTGTATCTCATAATTCATAATTCATAACTCATAATTTAAAATATGCTAACAATAATAGACAAATACATCCTAAAAAGATATTTAGCCACATTTGTGGTGATGCTGTTGTTGTTTATCCCGATAGGAATCGTTGTTGACGTATCCGAGAAGATCAATAAAATGCTGGAAAATAAAGTTCCGATTTTAGAGATCGGGCTTTATTACTACAACTTTACGGTTTATTTTGCGAACTCTCTTTTTCCAATATTTTTGTTTTTATCGGTGATTTGGTTCACCTCAAAACTGGCGAATGATACGGAGATTATCGCTATTTTAAGTTCGGGGATTTCATTTACACGATTTTTGAGACCGTATATTATAGGCGCATCTATCGTTTCTGTTTTTGTATTGTTAATGGGATTTTTTGTTGTTCCGGCTGCCAGTGAAGGATTCAATAACTTTAGGTACACGTACTTGAAAGGAGGCGGAAAAGAAGCCATGCGCGGTGATAATACAGATGTGTACCGCCAAATCAATGACAATGAGTTTATTTATGTAAACAGTTTTAATACCGAGTCTAAAACGGCTTTTAATTTTTCATTGGAAAAATTTAAAAATGAAAAACTTATCTATAAAATTACGGCCAGCAGAATCAAATGGAATCCAAAGGACAGTACTTACACGATGTTTGATTACACGAAAAGAACAGTGGGTGAACTAAATGATAAAATTGAAAAGCTACCCCAAAAAGATGCTGTTTTCGCGTTTGATTTAGAGGATTTAACACCTGTAGTTTACATTGCAGAAACTTTAAGTTTAGGAAAATTGAATGCCTTTATCGAGAAAGAAAGAGAAAGAGGATCTTCTAACATCAATGTGTATTTGGTGGTATTATATAAAAAATACAGCGTTCCGGTATCGGCATTTATTCTCACTATCATTGCGGTTGCGGTTTCTTCAATGAAACGAAGAGGAGGAATGGGGACCAATTTAGCCATTGGAATTGCATTGGCTTTTGCCTTTGTGTTTTTTGATAAAATCTTTGGCGTATTAGCCGAAAAATCGAGTATTCCGCCAATGTTAGCCGTTTGGTTGCCTAATATTGCTTTCGGAATTTTAGCCATTTATTTATTACGAAATGCAAAACGATAATTTAAAAAGTTACTTAAATCTTCATTTAATTGTTTTTATTTGGGGTTTTACCGCCATCTTAGGCGCTTTAATTACTATTACAGCAGATGCTTTAGTTTGGTATCGCATGTTTTTTGCCGGGGTATTTTTAGCCATTTTTATACTATTAAAGAAAAAATCGTTCAGAATCCCTTTAAAATCTTTTTTCAAATTAATTTTTGTCGGCTTGTTGATTGCATTGCATTGGATCTTCTTTTTCAAAGCGATCCATGTTTCCAATGTGTCAATTACGCTATCGGTTTTTTCGTTGGGTGCTTTTTTTGCATCAATATTAGAGCCATTGTTTTATGGTCGAAAGGTATTGTGGTACGAAGTTTTTTTTGGACTCATCATTATCGCTGGATTGGCACTGATCATGAAGGTCGAAATCAATTATCTTGACGGAATGTTATACGCTTTGGCGTCGATTATATTAGGCGTTTTATTTACGTTAATGAACGGAAAACTGATTGCAGATCACGATCCTTCGGTAATTTCTTTTTATGAATTTCTGGCGGGCGTTTGTTTCATCTCGATTTACTTTTTGTTTCAAGGGAAATTCACTTCTGACTTTTTTGTATTGACCGCTAATAATTGGATTCTAATTCTGATTCTGGCTTCCATTTGCACGGCGTATGCCTTTACAGCTTCGGTGAAAGTAATGCAGAAATTAACACCATACACCGTAATGTTGACGACGAATCTGGAACCGGTTTACGGCATTGTGTTGGCGTATTTTATCCTTGGAGGAAAAGAAAAAATGAGTTTTGAATTTTACATTGGCGCACTGATCATAGTCATCACCGTAATCCTGAATGGTGCTATTAAACATTATCAAAAGGGCAAAACAGAATAAGAATCTACTGCTTTGTTGAAGCAAACTTTTACACATAAATAGAATATTTACCTTTTCGACCGATTTAAAATTTTATATTTGCGGTTCCAAATAAAAACAAAAACGCAAAAATCCTATGGAATATTTAGATTTTGAGCTTCCAATAAAAGAACTAGAAGAACAGTTAGACAAATGTCTCATTATTGGTCAGGAATCAGATGTTGATGTAACGAATACTTGCAAACAAATCAACAAGAAACTAGAAGAGACTAAAAGAAAAATATACAAAAACTTGACTGCTTGGCAGCGTGTACAACTTTCCAGACACCCAAGTCGTCCGTATACAATGGATCACGTTCGCGCTTTGTGTGGCGACACTTTTCTGGAACTTTTTGGCGACAGAGGTTTTAAGGATGACAAAGCCATGATAGGTGGTTTAGGAAAAATTGACGGACAATCGTTTATGATTGTGGGACAACAAAAAGGATTTAATACCAAGACGCGTCAGTTCCGTAATTTTGGAATGGCCAATCCGGAAGGATATAGAAAAGCGCTGCGATTGATGAAAATGGCAGAGAAATTTGGCATTCCTGTTTTGACTTTGATTGACACTCCGGGAGCTTATCCTGGATTAGAAGCTGAAGAACGCGGACAAGGAGAAGCGATTGCCAGAAACATATTTGAAATGATTCGTTTAAAAGTGCCTATTATCACTGTTATTGTTGGTGAAGGAGCTTCTGGTGGAGCATTAGGAATAGGAGTGGGTGACAAAGTATACATGATGGAAAACACTTGGTATTCCGTTATTTCTCCAGAATCATGCTCGTCTATTTTATGGAAAAGCTGGGAATATAAAGAACAGGCTGCTGAGGCCTTGAAATTGACTTCAGCTGACATGAAAAAACAAAAATTAGTGGATGATATTATTCCGGAACCTTTAGGTGGAGCGCATTACGACAGAGAAACCACTTTCAAAACGGTGGAGCAATATATCATGAAAGGTTTTAACGAATTGAAAGACTTATCAACAGCCGAATTAGTGGCTCAAAGAATGGAGAAATACAGTAAAATGGGTGAGTATAAAGAGTAAAATCTTACAAAATATAATTTGATCCGAAGCCTTACCGTTTCGGATTTTTTTTGGGTTATAAACAAAAAATAGTTACTTATGAACATTTATTTGTAACAACTCAATGCCAATTTTTTTTTTATTTTTGCTACTTTCGCTCTATGGAAAACTTCAGAAATATTAGTCCTGTTAAGGTTGATAAAACTACTATTATAAGCCTTGAAAAAGGAAAATTGCAACCGCAAGTTCTCGATTTAGAAGAGGCTGTACTGGGTGCCATGATGATTGACAAAAAAGGGGTTGATGATGTAATTGACATTCTGCAGCCCGATGCTTTTTACAAGGAAGCACACAAACATATATTTGAGGCTATCGTGCAACTGTTTACAGAAACGCAGCCTATTGACTTATTAACCGTTTCTGCGCAGCTCAAGAAAAATGCAAAATTAGAATTGGCAGGCGGTGATTTTTACTTAATTCAGCTTACGCAAAAGATATCGTCTTCTGCACACATCGAATTTCACTCCAGAATCATACTTCAAAAATTTATTCAACGCAGTTTGATTCGGATTTCGACTGAAATTATTGAAGAATCCTACGATGAAACAACAGATGTTTTTGATTTATTAGACAGAGCCGAATCTAAATTATACGAAGTAACACAAGGAAATATAAAACGTAGTTCGGAGACGGCGCAGAGTTTAGTATTGCAAGCCAAAAAACGAATTGAAGAAATTGCAGGCCAAGAGGGTTTGAGTGGTGTTGCAACCGGTTTTGACAAACTGGACAAGATTACTTCAGGCTGGCAGCCAAGCGATTTAATCATTATAGCGGCAAGACCTGCAATGGGAAAAACAGCATTTGTACTATCGATGGCTCGAAATATGGCAATCGATTACGGAATGCCAGTGGCCTTATTTTCTCTGGAGATGGCATCTGTACAATTAATTACCCGTTTGATATCCTCAGAAACTGGTTTGTCATCGGAGAAATTACGTACCGGAAAACTGGAAAAGCACGAATGGGAACAACTGAGTACCAAAGTTAAGAATTTAGAAAAAGCACCTCTGTTTATTGATGATACACCTTCATTGTCTATTTTTGATTTAAGGGCTAAATCAAGACGTTTAGTTTCACAACACGGAATCCGAATTATTATTGTCGATTATTTGCAATTGATGACAGCTGGAGGAAACGGAAAAGGTGGAGGAAATAGAGAGCAGGAGATTTCAACAATTTCACGAAACTTAAAAGCATTAGCCAAGGAATTGAACGTTCCTGTAATTGCCCTTTCGCAATTGTCCCGTGCGGTAGAAACTCGTGGATCCAGCAAAAGACCTTTATTATCTGATTTACGTGAATCGGGAGCGATTGAACAAGATGCGGATATTGTATCTTTTTTATACCGTCCCGAATATTACAAAATTGACGAATGGGATGACGATGAAGCTTCACCAACTGCGGGTCAGGCGGAAATAATGATTGCCAAGCATCGTAACGGTAGTATTGAAAACGTTCGACTAAAGTTTATAGGACACTTAGGAAAATTTGATAATCTGGAAGATTATAGCGGTGGTTATGATGATTTACCATCCAGTATGAATCAGGATGATAATCCTTTTATCACCAAAAATTTACCGTCTGCCAATGACGCGTTTGGAAGCAATTTGAATGATCCGGATGATGATAGTGATGTTCCTTTTTAACATACGTTCCTTTTTTGAAATACGATTCAAGCCTACTTTTGTAGGCTTTTTTTGTAATTAATACCATTTTAGTTTTTAAAATACCGGAATATTTATTGTCAATAGTGTCATTTCAACCAAGGAGATTTAAACGAAGTGAACAAGTGAAACAAATCACATCAAGTTATTCAGATTATAAGATTTATTTCTTTAAGTGTCAGGATCTAAATGACAAATGTGTGCTTATTATTCCAGTAAATACAAAAGTAAAACTGTAAATATTTACTTAGTGTAACATTTTTTATATTGTACATAAACCTTTTCTTCATAAAAGCAAAAAAAAACAGTACTTTAGATTTTCTTTTTCTTAACGGAATAGTAGTATAACTAAAAAACTAAACATTATGTCAGAAGAAGCCGTAACAGGTAACAATGCATCTGAGGGTGCAAAAAAACTAAACACCATTTCGCTAATAGAGGCAAAAAAATGGGCCAAGCGATGGAAGAAAAAAGAAGGGAACTACAACAAACACCACGAATTAAATGCCTTTTTAATTCCAAAAATAGATTTATTGGAAGTATTGACCGAAGACGTTGATGCCGTAAGAGCCTATATTGGGATTGATGATAATGGAGTGGAGAAACTAATGATCGTAGGTACGAAATACGACCCACTAACAAAGATTTATGTCGATATGATTACCGTTGGGGTGGGGAATGAGCCAGCCGGGCAAGATGATATTTATGATTTTACAACTCCTTGTCCAAATGCGTGTGATAAAAATAGCCCGCTTAACCAGTAGCCGTTTGATTTTAAAAGTTTGAAATTTGTATAACATTAAAATTTAATAATTATACTTTTAGACAAAAACTTATTAGATTATATCTCTAACGAAGTGTCCCAATCTGTGAAAGGATAATGTGACGACATCTAATCTGGTTTACAAAACGCTGTATTGGTAGAGAAAAATTTGATTTTGAGCATACTAAGTATTTCAGAAAAAATAGTAGGTATTCGCTTTATGTATGGTTTAGAGGACCATTTAAATCTTAACTCTATTCGACTTTTATTGATACCGCGTTGCAAATAAGATTTCGGCACCTAATTTATTCCGATTTTAACAAAAAATGGTTGTCGTGAATATTTTGGGAATCGTTATTTTGTAGATGAAGTATCTGAATTATTAGCAAATTTTGTACAGTATCAAATGCAATTTAATGATGCTTTAGAATACAAAAAAAAAACAATAAGAGGAGGTTTTTTTGGTGAGAATTCTTTGGATAACAGGTTTTAGAATTAGAATTGCGAGTTTATGGCTTTTTATTTTGAGATAAGTGATAACATTATCAAGTCCGTTCTCTTACCTTAAAATGATCAAACGCGAAATTTTGCTACCGTTTACATGGATTCGACCTCCAATGCCTACAAGGTTGTGATGGATATTAGACAAGTTTAGCAACATTGATGGTTGAAAAATATTCTACAGAGCGTGAATTGTTTTTTTATAGAAAGTTCAGGGATATCATATTTTTTTAAAATTGGATGGGAGTAGCAAGTATAACGAAATGTATTATTTTGTCTCACCTTTCGTAAGCAGTATGATTAAAATGCAGGATTACAAGGAAGAAGCTCTTTCTACGATATACTATGACAAAACAGTTCCTTTTAAAGCATTGATTAAAATAATAAATTAGAACAGGCTTTTGTATGGCTAAAGAACAAATTTGATGAGTAGGTGGGAGAATACAATGTTGCTTTAGTTTAATAGTATTAAAGATTTGTTGTTTTTATGTGGCGTTGTTTTTTAAGCAATGATTCATATTTTATGTAAATAGAAAAAAAATAATGGCAATTATCAATTAAAACTATGTACTAAAAGACTTATTAGAAAAGCATTCGTCAAATAAATTGATTATAAAACTTAATGAGATGGGTTTGTATACCACTATAAATTTAATGTTTTTGCCCTATGGCGCAAAGGAAATCTATGAATTGTTATATAAATCAGCCAATTACCTATTAGCTTTTAACATACTTTTATTTCTAAAAACTGCTGTTAAGGAAAAAATATTTGTAATATTTTTCTGTTATCTTTTGACAGTAGGTGTGATTCAATTCTATTCAACTTATTTATTTAATAAACGCATTAATAATATTTGGTTGTCCCACTATTATTTCATTTCTCAATTTTTATTTCTTAGCTTCTTTTATTATTATTTACTAAAAAAAAGGAAAATAAGAATTGTCATTGGCGGGATTATAATTTTTACGATGGTCGTTTTTACATTTCAATATTCGATTGAGGATCATGTTTTTGAAAAGTATAATTCATTAGGAATTTTTATCACGCAAGTTGTAATTTCGTCCTTTGCAGTACTATATTTCTTAAATACTCTTACTAAAGAAAAGTCATATTCATATATAAATTCCGGTATTTTTATTTATATGTTAACAAGTTCGTTAATTTTTGCGGCAGGAAATTTATTAGTTGAAACTGCTCCTTCTTTGTATATGTATTTTTGGGTATTAAATGCTTTCTTTTGTTTATTATATCAAATCTTAATTAATATCGAATGGTGGAAGAGCTTTTATCGGAGGAAAACAGATTAGTTTTAATTGTTGCACTTGGGGTCTTTCTAATATTATTCATGGCTTTGTTGCTAATACTTTTCTTTAAACTTTCACAAAGAAAAATCATTCAAAAAGAATTGGAAAAAAAAGATTTAGAAATTAAGTATCAAAAAGAGCTTTTAAGTGCTGTTATTATTACACAAGAAGAGGAACGCAAGCGTATTGCGCAAGATTTGCATGATGATATTAGTTCTAAACTCAATATAGTTTCATTAAACAGTCATTTGCTGACCGCGCCTAATTTAACCGCTAATGAAGTAATTGAAATCACAGCGAATATTATTAATCTTACACACAAAGCATTAGATAATTCAAGGAAAATTGCACACGGTTTGCTACCGCCTGTTTTAGATAAATTTGGATTGCATGCAGGCGTTGAGGAATTATGCATGGAATTTAGCAGTTCCAAAGCTGTAGATATAGATTATCAAAATAGAACGACATTTGCTATTTCTGATAACGACAAACATTTGCATGTGTTTAGAATTTTGCAGGAACTGATGAATAATTCATTACGGCATGGAAAAGCCACGGTTATTTCAATTCTTTTTGAAGAAGAAAATGGTGTAAAAAATTGTCATTACACGGATAACGGTACTGGTTTTGAAATCAAAAATAATAAAAATCAGCACGGTCTTGGAATGAAAAATATAGAAAGCAGAATCGCTTTTTTGAACGGTAAATTGACCTTGGAATCAGCATTAAACAAAGGGATTTCCGTAGTTTTTAATTTTTAAATAATGAATAAAACTATAAAAATTGTATTAGTGGATGATGAAATTCTTTTTAGAAAAGGAATTTCTTTTTTATTGGGGCGCGAGACAAATATTAAAATTATTTTTGAAGCTTCCAATGGGAACGAATTGATTTCTTTTCTCCAAAGCAATATAAACAATCACCCTGATATTATTATCATGGACTTAAAAATGCCCGGAATAAATGGTGTTGAAGCAACAAAGATCATGCATGCTGAGTTTCCGGAGTTAAAAATCATTGCATTAACGAGTTATAACTCTAAATCTTTTGTTGCAAATATGATTGATGTGGGTGCGGTTTCGTATTTAATAAAAACCGCGACGCCTCACGAATTACTGACAACTATAAATGAAGTTGCTGAAAAAGGATTTTATTATACGGATCATGTCATGAAAATTATTCAGGCGGACGTGTTGACTTCTAAAAAAACAAAAAGCATATTAGACACTACTTTTTTAACCGTTCGGGAAATTGAAGTGCTTAAGCTTATTTGTTCGCAAAAGAGTACAGTTGAAATTGCAGATGCTCTTTTTATTAGTCCAAGAACCGTTGAAGGACATAGAAATAATTTGTTGTTGAAGACAGATTCAAGAAATATTGCAGGCTTAGTTGTCTACGCAGTTCAAAATCAAATTATGCTGCTTGATGTCTAAGATTGCAGGTTAAATTCAAAAGTAAGAGCAATAGAGTTTATGGTTAGTAGGTATTTCTGGCGTTTTTAACTTTTTTTGAACTGAAACGTGTACCCTGTCATGTCTTTTTCTAAAGTTGTTTGCAATAATTCTTTAACGGAACTCATGCCTCCAAAATCTCGATGGTAGGAAAATAAAAATTTTGACGTTGTGATTAATTTTAAATCGGTATCGAAATGGGTCTGCGATTTGATCAGTTTTTTGGTGATTTTTTGGAGTTGTTCGTTGATAATTTCACTCTCATAATAATCAATTATTGGATTATTTAAACAAATACTTTTTAACGCAAAATGGATTCTGTAATCCAACTCTTTTACTGCCTGTGTTTTTATAAAATCAGAGTAAAATGGATTGGTAAAGTATCCAAAACCCATTTTAAATTTAGTCTTCCTTAAAATTCCGTGCTCAATATCGTTTAATGAAAGTAAACAATGAGCAATTTTTATTCTTTTCAATGTGAAAATGGAGTCACGATCTGCCGTATCTTTTGAAATGATATGAAAAAATGCATTGTAAATATTTATCCAAAATGTTTTTCTCAAATCATTAGTATCCAAACTTTTCTCCAGTTTGGCTTGTCGGATATAAAAAAGCTGTCTTCTGAGCAATGTCGAATCCCCTTCGAATTTTGCTATAGAGAGAATTTCCTCTGATAAAGTGGTATAATAATTTTTCAAAATGATTTTTTTTAGTGATTTACAGACGGAGATGTTGGAAACAAAGCATGTAGAAAGTTAAAATCAGAATTACTAATAGACATAATCCTATTTTTTTCAATAAATTCATTAAATTAAACGGGTCATTGCTTTCATTTGGATTCATTACTAAATTTTTCATTATGATTGCTTAAGAGATATCTGCGAATTTATGATTAAGATGTAGTTTGGCTATGCGTATTTTTACGTGTTTTATTAAAAAAGATAATTTTTGTAATTCATTTAAAAGTTAAATTTGAAATAATTCAAATGCTTAATTTCTATCTTTGAGGTATCAAAATTTTCAGAATATGCGCAAACGATTTCTATTTATACTCATTTTGTTACTGTCAATAACAAGTAAAGCGTCTTTTATTTTATTACCAATGGATGAAACTTCGCAGAAAAATCATCTGAAAGCGTATGGAATAACTTATTGGTGTTTGGATAAAAATTATAAAGCAAGCTGGTTACTCAATTACCGTGGCGGATCTTTTTTACTGCCTGATGCAGAGGAAATTCGTAAAGAATGTCAGATTCGGGGTGTCAGTTTTGAAATAATTTCTGATGGAGAAGAAGTAGCCATATTAAATGAAATTTCCAGTCCATCCCAGAATATGGAATCAGTAATATTAGAAAAAGCTCCAAAGATTGCCGTTTACACACCCAAAGGAAAACAACCTTGGGATGATGCTGTAACTTTGGTTTTGACCTATGCTGAAATTCCTTTTACTCCCATTTATGATGAAGAAGTACTTAGTGATCAATTATTGCTTTACGATTGGTTGCACTTGCACCACGAGGATTTTACGGGACAATACGGAAAATTTTATGGAGCCTATAAAAATGTTCCTTGGTATATTGAACAAAAGAAAGAGGCTGAAACATTAGCTTCAAAACTAGGATATTCCAAAGTTTCTACTGAAAAAGGAGCTGTAACCAAGAAAATCAGGGATTTTGTAATTGGAGGAGGATTTATGTTTGCGATGTGCTCGGCAACGGATAGTTTTGATATTGCTTTGGCGGCTGACGGACTTGATATTTGCGAAGCCATGTTTGATGGCGATGCCAGTGAAGGAAATTACCAATCAAAGATGAATTACAATAATTCTTTTGCCTTCAAAGATTTTATTTTGGAAAGAAGACCCGAGCAATATGAATTCTCAGATATTGATATGACTTCGAAACGAAGAATTCCTATGGACAAAGATTACTTTACTTTAATGGAATTTTCAGCAAAGTGGGACCCAATTCCTAGTATGTTGTGTCAAAATCACACGCAGTTGGTCAAAGGATTTATGGGGCAAACTACCGCTTTTGATTTGCCTCTAATAAAATCAAATGTCTTGGTTATGGGATCTTGTGAATTAAATGGGGAAGCACGTTATATTCATGGGCAAAAAGGCAAAGGGATGTTCACGTTTTATGGTGGACATGACCCCGAAGATTTTCAACATCAGGTGGGTGATCCACCTACGGTTTTAGACTTGCATTCTAATTCACCGGGCTATCGCTTGATTTTGAATAATGTGTTGTTTCCAGCAGCCAGAAAGAAAAAATTGAAAACATAAGGTAAAAATAAAAGTCAATCGGAAATCGATTGGCTTTTATTTTTTAGCCCTGATGGTAGTGGCATCCTTTCTTTGCCTTCTTTAGGCAAAGAAAGATATAACGGACAGCAGGAACAGCTTCTGAAAATTACAGCACTCCGTGTTCGTTTTCTTTGTCTAAATATTCTTGTACAATATCAATTGCATTCGTAACTACGTCGCTTAAGGCTGTGATGAAACTTCCTTCTTCGGCGCAATTTATGGCATGTTTTATCGCTTCGGTTTCTTTAGGAATAATTTCATAAGTAACGGTTTTACCGGAATTTTTGATACCTTCAAGAATTAAATTAATGATTTCATCTTCAGTTCTTCCTCTCAGGTATTTTTCTTGTCGGATGATAATGTGGTCGAACATTCGGGCGGCAATAGTGGCACATTCCCTGATATCTTCGTCACGACGGTCGCCAACTCCTGCTATAATTCCAATTTTCTTAGTAGCATCTACACTATGAAGGTATTCTTCGACACCTTTATAGCCTGATGCGTTGTGAGCAAAATCAATCAATACTTTGAATTTTTTAAACTCAAAAATATTCATACGACCTGGAGTTTGTGCGGCACTTGGAATAAAAGTTTGCAAAGACAAGCTGATATCTTCAGTTTTGAAACCCCATAAATAACTCGCTAAAGTGGCTGCAAGTACATTGGCAATCATGAATTTCGCTTTTCCGCCCAATGTTAAAGGTACGTGAGTGGCACGCTCGATGCGGATTTTCCATTCTCCTTTTTTGATGGTGATGAAACCATTTTCATAAACAGCAACTGTTTTTCCTTCGGCACAAAGTTTTTTTATGAAATCGCTGTCTTCGCTTAAACTGAAATATGCGACATTACAATTCAGGTCTTGACCTATTTTTACACAATGTTCGTCATCACCATTCAAGACAGCCCACCCGTTTTTCTTGATACTTTTGACCACTGTGGCTTTCACCCTGGCCAAATCACTTAAGGTATGAATGTCACTTAAACCCAAATGATCTTCCTGAATGTTAGTTATAATTCCGATATCACAACGGCTAAAACCCAGTCCAGAACGAAGAATTCCGCCTCTGGCAGTTTCCAGAACAGCGAATTCTACAGTTGGATCTCTCAAAATATATTCGGCGCTTAAAGGTCCTGTAGTATCTCCTTTTTCCATCATGTGATTTTGAACATAAATCCCGTCTGATGTGGTAAATCCTACTTTAAATCCATTATTTTTAACAATGTGTGCCAAAAGTCGGGTAGTAGTGGTTTTTCCATTAGTTCCTGTCACAGCAATTATTGGAATACGACATGATTTTCCCGGGGGATATAACATGTCAATTACCGGTGCCGCAACGTTTCTTGGCAATCCTTCCGAAGGCGCAAGGTGCATTCTAAAACCGGGCGCCGCGTTGACCTCCAAAATTACACCGCCATTTTCTTTTAGCGGTTGCGTTAAATTTTCGGCCATAATATCAACTCCGCAAACATCGAGTCCAATGACTCTTGAAATCCTTTCGGCAAGAAAGATATTTTCCGGGTGCATCATATCAGTTACATCTACAGATGTTCCGCCGGTGCTTAAATTTGCTGTGGATTTTAAAAATACAATTTCTCCAATATTTGGAATAGTTTCTAATGTGTAGTTTAGTTTTTTCAATAAATCTTCGGTATCCCGGTCGACATCAATTTGAGTCAGTACATTTTCATGTCCGTAACCTCTACGTGGGTCCAGATTTGTGGTGTCAATTAAATTCTGAATGTTGTCCGTTCCATTTCCTATAACATGAGCAGGAACTCTTTTTGCAGCAGCAACTAATTTATTATCGATAACTAATATTCTAAAATCGAAACCAGTAATGAATTTTTCTACAATGACACGTTGGCCGTATGCTTGCGCAAATGTTAAACCGGCAACCGCATCCTCCCAATTAGTAACATTAATAGAGGCGCCTTTTCCATGATTTCCGCCCAAAGGTTTTAGGACAATAGGATAGCCAATTTTTTGTATCACTTCAGCTAAACTGTCTTCGTCTATACAAATGCTTCCGCTGGCTACGGGAATGGAAGCCATTTCCAACATTTTTTTAGTTTGTTCTTTATTGCAGGCAATATCAACCGCAATGCTGCTTGTTTTGCAGGTAATTGTCGCCTGAAAACGCATTTGATTGATGCCGTATCCAAGTTGTACCAAAGAATTTGTTCCAAGTCGTATCCAAGGAATATCTCTGGAAACTGCTTCTTCCACAATACTTCCGGTGCTTGGCCCAAGTCTCACACGCTCGCGTATTTCTCTCATTTTCTGCAAGTCGGCATCCACATCATATTCAGTCCCCGCAATTAATGCTTCGGCAATGGCAACAGAGGATTCCGCTGCAAAAAGACCTACATTTTCTTCGGTATAACTGAAAACTACATTATAAGTTCCGGAAGTTTTAGTTTCTCTTGTTCTTCCAAAACCGGTTTCCATTCCGGCAAGCGACTGAATTTCGAGTGCAATATGTTCGATGACATGTCCCATCCAGGTTCCGCGTTCTACTCTGGAAAAAAATCCGCCTCTACAACCTTCAGAACAACGATGTTCAATCATTGAAGGAAACATCGCTTCAATTCGTTCTTTAAATCCGTCTATTTTATTGGTAGGTAATTGCTCCATTTCTTCCAAAGCCAAACGCATTTGAATTAATTTTTTTCGTCGAATACTCCAGATATTCGGTCCACGAAGGGCTTGTATTTTAATTATTTTCATAAAAACGGAAAAATTATTTTTGTTTAAAAATGCAGTTGAATAGAAAGTCTTAATTTTCATTTTCACCCAGTAATAATTTGGATAAAAAAAGTAAAGTACAATCTAATAATTCAATCTAAATAAGTTATGCTGTAACTAAAGTAAAGTTTTTACAATAGTAATCAAAATTTATTATTTGAAAATTAATGAATAGTATCTCTGTTGGTGATTATTCAAAAAAAAACACAACTTCAAAGGCTCTTTTTTATCTTTTTGGTTATTTTTACAAAATGAATATACTTGGAAAACTAATAATAATAGGCGGTGCAGTGGATAAAGGAAGTTTTACAGAAACCGATTTAGATAAAAATGCCACCAATAATTTAAACTTTTTTGAAACTGGAATTTTAAAAAGGATATTAAATGAATCAAAACACAAAGAAAAATCACGAATAGAAGTCATTACAACGGCTTCAGTCATTCCGAGAGAGATTGGTCCTGAATATGTTAAGGCATTTGAATATTTAAATGCTAAAAATATTGATATTTTACACATTGAAAGAAGAGAACAAGCAGCTGATGAAGCAGTTTTGGCCCGATTAAAAGCGGCTGATATTGTTATGTTTACCGGAGGTGATCAACTTAGATTGAGTTCTATTCTTGGTGGAACACGATTTCATGATATGTTATTGGATAAATATCATAATGAAGAATTTATATATGCCGGAACTTCGGCTGGAGCAGCAGCAGCCTCGAATAACATGATTTATCAGGGAAGTAGCTCAGAAGCATTACTAAAAGGTGAAGTTAAAATTTCAAGTGGATTGGGTTTAATTGATGGCGTTATTATCGATACTCATTTTGTGCAACGCGGCAGAATTGGCAGACTTTTTCAAGCAGTGGTTGGCAATCCTAGAGTATTGGGAATCGGACTTGGTGAGGATACAGGACTGTTAATTACTAATAATAAAGATATGGAAGCGATAGGTTCTGGTTTAGTTATTTTAGTGGACGGTCGCGAGATAAAAGATACTAATTTGACAAAAGTAGAGTTAGGTCAGCCCATATCCATCTCCCATTTGGTAACTCATGTCATGAGTAAATTTGACACTTACAATCTTGAAACGCACAAAATGTACATTCAATCTTCTCATTATTTGTAACATTTAATGGTGCAAACTAAAAGCATTATCAAATATGAAACTAATTATACATGGTGGTTTTTTCTCGGAATCATCAACCAATCACGAAACAAAAGTCGCTAAGCAAAAGGCTTTAGAACGAATTGTCAAAGATTCTTACGATTTTTTGAAAACACACACCGGATTAGAGACGGTTGTTTATGCTATTTCCCTTTTAGAAGATGACGAATTATTTAATGCTGGAACTGGATCGCAAATACAAAGTGACGGAAAAATAAGAATGAGTGCTGCGATTATGGATGGTGAAACCCAGAAAATGAGTGGCGTCATCAATATTGAAGCAGTTAAAAATCCTGTTCAGGTTGCCCAAGTGCTAATGCAATATGACGATAGAATTTTGGGAGGAAGTGGAGCAACTAATTTTGCAAGACAACATGGTTTTGAACCTTTTTCAACTGAAATTCCACAGCGAAAAGCGGAATATGAAGCGAAACTAAAATCACTGGGAACAGGAACGGTAGGTTGCGTGGCTTTGGACCAAAATGGTAAAATTGCCGCTGCGACTTCTACTGGCGGTAAGGGATTTGAAATGCCGGGTCGTATATCTGATTCCGCTACTGTAGCCGGGAATTATGCCAACGCATTTTGCGGCGTGAGTTTGACCGGAGTAGGTGAGGACATCGTGAGTAATGCGACGGCGGCAAAAATCGTCACTCGAGTTACCGATGGGTTTTCATTGCAAGACGCTTTCACCAAAACGTTTAACGAATTGAAACCTTATGATGGTTTTGCAGGCGCGATTGCTGTTGATAATCAAGGAAATGTGTTTCATCAGGATTCGCATCCAAGTATGGTTTTTGCCAGTTTTGACGGAGATAATTTTGAAGTTTTCGATTAAACTGTTATGAATTAAATTGTTGTTAATTTAAAGAAAATTCAAACCAAATAGGAATGTGATCCGATACTGTCCGGGCTTCTTTTAATGAAGTAAAATTTTTATAAAAGTGAATTATACCCGATTTTAGGGAATTTACTTTTAAAGAATTGTAATACATATTGTCAAATTCGGATGCGAGGCATTTTTCATTTTTACATTCTTGTTTAAGCGATGTTTTTTGATCAATCAAAATTGATTCGTACCCCATTTTTTTCAAAGGATTAAAAACGTTATGCGATTGTGGACAGTTAAAATCTCCCGAAAAAATTAAATTTAAATGAGGATATTCGTCCGGTAGAAATTTAAAATATTTAATTTCGGTTTCAGGTTGACTTTTTTTAGAAATGGCATGAAAATTTACCACTGTAAATTGTTTATTTTTATATTCGAACGTACAAAAATAGGGTTCTCTTACTATTTCTAGATGGTATTTTTGTTCGAGCCATGCTCTTCCAATTTTTGTTACCTTGCTAGTTTTCCAAATAAAAGCGTAACGCTCGGTTTTATAGGCACTACTGCTGGTCGGGTCACTAATCACATAATCCCATTTAGCACCTTTACGATTGAGTTCATCGGCCAGTTTTGCTACTGCCTGTGCTCCTCCATAACCCGCAACAATTTCCTGAATTGCAATGATGTCGTATTCTCTCAGCGTATTGGCGATGTAGTTTATTGTTTTCTCTGATTTAGATTTTCCAAAATTTTCTATATTCCAAGAAATCAATTTGGTTTGAGATAGAATGCTGAAGGGGGAAAGTACAAATAGAAGAAAACAAAAGGATTTCAATGCATTCAAATGTTACGGATGTTATAAGTTGTAAAATTAGAATAAATCGACGGTAGTTATTCGATATGGACCAGATTTAATTTATTATCTCTTTTAGTAAAATTGATAAAGGAAGGATTAAATTATTTCTTCATTTTTTTAAATTTGTAGCTATGAAACTGAAATTAGAGCTTCATTACTTTTTTGTATTTTAATAGTATAAATTTCTTTTCGAACCTCATTTACAATATCTATTGTAAGATGTTTTGATTTTAAATGTACTTTATTTTTAAAAATTTGACCGTTTTTTAAGCGTAATTTTAAGCTGTAGCTTTTGTAGTCATTCTTTTTTATAATGATAGCAATTACGACCAAGAAAGCAATGATTAGGATTAAGTCAATTTGGAAATATAAATAATTAAATGCCGCTATACCTGCAGCAGACAGCAATATTAGAACTTCATAAATGGTTTTCATTTTGTTTACAGTTATGTAAATTAGATCTAAATCAGAAAATAAAATTTGTTTATTTTCTTTTGTTTTGAGAATTAAAAGTATTCCATTTTTATTTAATGTTAATTTTCTAAAATTATTTGTAAGGTTCATGACGTGTGTTATTTATCTTAATTAATTTACCGTTATTCTTAGAGTTTGCAGAAAAACTTTTTTTAATTATTTATTTCTTCCATAAATAATAAACTAAATAAATAAGGCCAATTGCGCCTATAAGCAACATTACTATTTGTACAAAAAACAATAAATTTGTATTTAAAAGGTGTAATGGTTTCATTATTTTTATTGTTGGTGTAAATTTTATTTACTGAAAAATTGTTAATCAAGTTTAGTTTCAGGAATTATATAATGATCGTATGAAAGCATGATTTTTCCTTTATTGTTTCTTGAGGAATGCTGGATAGTATTTTCATTCTTGTAAATATCAAACGGATTTTGGATGAAATTTTTCTTGTAAAATTCTTCAGAAATTTTCGTTGAATTTTCTTCGTCAGAATCAAATTTTCCTCCGTTTAATACTGTTATTAAAATTGCATTTTCTTTATTTGTCCTATTATTGTATTTGTGTTTTAGTTTTGTTGGATAAGAAAAAAGCAGGATTAATACTATTACCCCAATTAAAATATTTTTTTTCATTTTGTCTTTAATAAAGATTTAATCACATCATTTATTTACTATTTTCAATTAAATTTTCTAAATTTTTTTATTTGTATTTTTGTCAACAGTCCGTTATTCATTTCCATTGGTTTATTCAATTTCGTATTTAAAACCTCTGTTTTGATTTTCATGTGTAGACATTTTGATAAGGAAACGGTATTTGTCTAAAGTGATTTCTTATCAATCTTTAGATATTCTTTTACATAATTTTCACCATCTTAAATTCTTTTGTTCCATTTGTCATATACTTGATTTTCTTTTTCTTTCACAGTGAAAGGATTCTGAACTTCGTTTTCGTAATTTTTCAAGACTGAATTGATTATGAAAATAATTTAAATTTATGATTTCATCAAAATTAAAAGCGATAAAGCAAATTTCCTTGAGGTAAACCGTAACGCATCAAAATAATAATATGTATTGTCTAAATGTTATTTTTCGATTCTATTAAAATGAAGTATAACAGTTATAAATATTTATGGTGATTGTTTAATTCTAAACGCATATTTTTTTTGCAATCGAATCGAGAAGTAAAAGAAATTATATTTTTATCCAGTTACTGGCAATCCAATCTTGTAAATGATCTTTGTGGTCTTCATTTTCTAATTCGGGATGTTGTAAAAAACTTTCTACTTTTTGAAAACTGGCTTTAGTTTGGGGAACTTTATATTTTTCTAAAAACTGATTGCAGAAATGGATTATTTGAAATTCTTCTGTTTTATCGATATATATGTGATCAAAGATTTCAGTACAATCGGAATTATTTGTCAAATCAATTTTTTGAGAATATCCGTTAAATGCTAAGTCTTCTCTTGTGAAATTGGCCATTTTAAATGATTTTAAAGTTTATGGGGTAAACCTAACATCTTTAAAAACTATATCTTTACGGGAAACCGTAAATGGATTGTTTTTTTTTAAATTTAAAAAAGAATGGCATTTATTTTTGAGAGTATTAACTCAAGGTAGATGGTTTAAAATAAATTGGTTCTTTGTTTTACTAATTTTTTATGAAATAGTTAAGTTGCCTAAACTAGTCCTAAATCTTTAGTAATGGCTATCAAATGCACATTGTTAGTTGCTTTAAAATATATTTTTAATTTATTAATTCGTTTTTCTAAGCTGCTGCTTCCATTTGGAATAATGCCTGAATCTTTGAATTCGGAGGATATATCGTCAAGTGTAAATCCTTTCGCTAAGGATTTCAAAAGAGTAATATCATATGCTTCAATTTCAAATAATGATTTGTCTCTCATTGCGTACGCAACCTCTTCAGATAATTCGATTTCTTGGTTGTTATAAATGCGGTAAATTGCTTTTTTAAGTTCCGGAATACTGTCTCTGCCTTTTAATACATAAGCGTTAATACCTATATTTTGAAAAAGTGATTTTATTCGGTAAGACTTATCCTCAATAGAAAAAACTATTGTTTTTATATCTGGTTGTATTTTTTTTACTTCTTTAATCAGTTCTTCACCTGACTCCAATCGAAGTTCTCGATGATCCGGTTTGAATGACAAATCACTAATTAACAATTCATAAGGGACTTTATCATGAAGTGCTTTTTTTATTTTCAAAAAAGCATCATCGCAGTACTTTGAATGATGAATTTCCATTATGGATAGTTCTTCAAGTGCTTTAATTGAGGCTATACTGATACTGTCTAAATCTTCGGCAATTAATACTTTATTAAACATAAGTAACTGGTTTATAATGAAAAATTAAAATTAACTTTAAATCCTACATAAGATTTAGTATCAAAAGTAATAGTTCCTTTTCTGGTTCTATTACGGTTTTCCACATTCAGCAGTCCATTTTTTTAATTAAATATTTTATTTCTTATTCAAAGCCTGCTATCATTGCAATCGAGGTGTACTTTAGTTTAAAATTCAAGACTGATAAAGTTAAGTTGCACGATATAATAAACTTAGATTATTAATAGAAATGTTTATTTACGATCAGATTTACTTCATATCGGAAACTCACAACTCACTTTAAATCCTTTATTAGATTGGGTGTCAAATGAAATTTTTCCTTTTATGGAATGAATGCGATTTTCGATATTCTGTAAACCATTTTTCGAAGCTAATTTTTCAAATGTTGCGCCAACTCCATTATCACTATAATTTATCTGTAACTTATTTTCATTTTTTTTGAAAGAGATTACGACTAAGCTACATTTACTATGTTTTTTCATGTTTACCAATAATTCTTGAAGGATACGATATATGATGATTTTTTTGTAATTTTCAATATTGGACCAAAATATGGTATCGATACCGTTTGTAATAACATTGACTTCCTTGGTATTGAAACCAGATAACATTTCTTTTAAATGAGACGCAAATGGTGTTCCGGTATTTATATTGCTATTTTCTCTTGAGATATTTCGGGTTTGATAATAAATTGTGTCTAAATGTGAAATCAATATTTTTTTATTTTGACTTGACGATAAATCTTGTGTTTCAGCAAAAGCCATCGTTTGGAAAACGTCATTTGCTAATTCATCGTGAAGTTTTTTAGAAAGCCGAATTTCAGTATTATACGTTACTTTTATTTTTTCTCTTTTATTTTTTATTTTAAGATAGTTCGCAATAATTATACTCAATAAAATAAGTATTACCAATGCAAAATAGACAAGCTGATCTCTATATAGTTCCTGTCTTTGTTGATTTGCTTGCTGAGTTTTTAATTTTAGATTCTCCTCTTTTACTTTCTTAAAATCGTATTTGATTTTAGCAAATTGATTTTTTGCTTTTTGTCGGACGTCAGTAATACTGTCATTAATGTGAAGATATGCGAGAGAATATTTTTTCAGTTGATCATCTGAGGTATTTTGTATTAATAATTTTAAACAAACTAGTCGGTCGTCCACATGGTTTATTTCAGTCGCTTTGTTGTAGGCAAGGAGAGCGTATTTAATAGATAGATTTAAATTTCTAGTTTTGTAATATTCAGATAAATTGTAATAACTTGAAATCAGTCCCGATTTATCTTTTATATCTAACCTTGTTTTTAATCCTTTAATTAAATAAAAAAATGCTTTTGAATTTCCGGATTTATCATAAGCATGCCCCAAATTATCATTTATTCGAGCAATTATCTCGGCATTATTTATAATTCTTTCTTTACGTGTCAATGGCAAGAGAATTTGTATTGCTTTTTGATAATCACCTTTTTCAGTGTAGGCCATACTGATATTATTTAAAATTCCAGATTTAGTGTCATCATCTGTTTTCGAATTTATTGCTTTTTTAAAATAATATATAGCTTTATCATTTTCATGGGTAAGCAAGTAATTATTACCTAAACCAATATATATATTAGTTTCTCCATAAAGATATTTATTTGAATTCTCTATTAATGGAAACGCTTCAATGCTAGTAGTTTCACTTCCGGCATTATCTCCATGGTTTCGTTGTATTTGTGCCAACCAGCTTAAGGTGTGAATAATTCGGGAAGTATCTTTTTTTATTGCGGCAGCATATTTGGCTTTATTAAAGTAATAATAGGAACTATCATATGCTTCGTTTTCATAATGTTTGTGACCAATATCTATGAGTCTGTTGATTTCTGTAAGATCTTGTTTTTTAGGGGAGTTATGTCTCTTTTTCTTTTCACAGGATTGTGTGGCAAAAAGGAATGCCAAGAATACATAAAAAACCGGTAAATATTTTTTTTTGCACATCATTGCACGAAATTACTGAAATTTATTTAAAAATAGAAGGTAACGGATTGCTATAATTTTTTAATATTTACAACAAAATTAAAAACAAAAAACCCCAATCTTTCGATTGGGGTTTCTATATAAGTAAGTAATCTAAATTGAGTTGATAAAACGTTTATTTTACTTTATTAAGTACTGCTTTGAAAGCTTCTGGGTGATTCATCGCTAAATCTGCAAGAACTTTACGGTTCAATTCGATACCGTTAGCTTTTACTTTACCCATAAATTGTGAATAAGACATTCCTTCCAATCTAGCTCCAGCGTTGATACGTTGAATCCACAATGCACGGAAATTTCTTTTGTTCACTTTTCTGTCACGGTAAGCGTAGCACATTGCTTTCTCTACCGCATTCTTAGCAACTGTCCAAACGTTTTTACGTCTACCAAAGAAACCTTTGGCTTGCTTCATTATTTTTTTTCTTCTTGCTCTTTTAGCAACTGAATTTACCGCTCTTGGCATAATTTTGATGTGTTTTTGTAGCTGGCGGCTTGAATTAAATCAAAAGCGCTTAATGGCCATACTCCAAGGTTATTTTAAATTGTTTTAACCTAAAGATTATTTAGTCAAAAGTTATTAAAGTTGAATCTCGAAAGTCTTTAAGACTTCTGAGTTTACAACTTTAAGACTTACTTATATAATTCTTAATTGTTGTTTGATGCTTTTCATATCTGTTTTGTGAACTAACGCTGAGTGTGTCAGAGCTAATTTACGTTTTTTAGACTTTTTAGTCAAAATGTGACTTTTAAAAGCATGCTTTCTTTTAATCTTTCCAGAACCAGTAACTTTAAAACGTTTCTTGGCGCTAGATTTGGTTTTCATTTTAGGCATTTTTTCCTAGTATTTTAATTTATTCTTACTTACTTATCTTTTTTCAAGTTTAAAGTTGTAAAACTGGACGCTGACCACTTCAAACTGAATACTATTTTTTCTTCTTCGGAGCAATGAACATAATCATTCTCTTTCCTTCTAAAACTGGCATCGCTTCCACTTTACCAAATTCTTCAAGATCTGTAGCTAATCTCAACAATAAGATTTGACCTTGATCTTTATAAATAATTGATCGTCCTTTAAAGAAAACGAAAGCTTTCAATTTTGCGCCTTCTTTTAAGAATTTTTCCGCATTCTTTCTTTTAAATTCATAATCATGTTCATCTGTTTGAGGTCCAAAACGAATCTCTTTAACGACTACTTGTGTAGATTTCGCTTTCAGGACTTTGTCACGTTTTTTTTGCTCGTAAACAAATTTCTTGTAATCCATTATTTTACAAACCGGAGGTTCTGCATTAGGAGATATCTCTACTAAATCCAGTTCGAATTGATCCGCTAATCTTAAGGCTTCTGAAAGTTTAAAAACTCCTGGTTCAATATTCTCACCTACAAGCCTTACTTCTTGTACACCACGAATAAGATTATTTATTCTGTGTGCATCCTTTTTTTCTACGCGAGGTTGATAACCTCTGTTGCTTCTTATTGCTATGACTTTATAATTTAAGTTAAACTGAAAATACTTTTAATGTTTGGTTGATTTCTTCATTTACAATAGCAACAAATTCTTCTATTGTAACGGTGATATTTCCTTTTCCTTCTTGTCCATGACGACGGATAGAGATCGTACCATTTTTCTCTTCTTCCTCACCTACAATCAACATAAACGGTGTTTTTTGCATTTCGGCGTCTCTGATTTTCTTTCCTATTGTCTCGTTTCTATTATCAACCGAGGCGCGAATTTCGTGATTTTCTAGCAAATCTAAAACTTTTTTCGCATATATTTCATATTTCTCGCTCAAAGACAATATTATAGCTTGTTCAGGCATTAACCATAGCGGGAAATTTCCTGCAGTATGTTCTAATAAAATAGCGATAAATCGTTCCATCGATCCAAAAGGAGCACGGTGAATCATCACAGGTCTGTGTAATTCGTTATCCGATCCTTTATAAGTCAAATCAAAGCGTTCTGGTAAGTTATAATCTACCTGAATCGTCCCGAGTTGCCATTGTCGTCCCAAAGCATCTTTTACCATGAAATCCAATTTTGGACCATAGAAAGCAGCCTCGCCATATTCAATTACTGTGTTCAAACCTTTGTCTGCAGCAGCATTAATAATTGCATTTTCTGCTTTTTCCCAATTCTCGTCAGAACCAATATATTTATCTCTATTTTCTTTATCCCTTAAAGATATTTGAGCGGTAAAGTTTTCGAAACCTAATGAGCCAAAAACATACAATACCAAATCAATTACTTTCTTAAACTCTTCATCCAGTTGTTCCGGAGTACAAAAAATATGTGCATCATCTTGAGTAAAGCCTCTTACACGAGTTAAACCGTGTAATTCGCCACTTTGTTCGTATCGGTAAACCGTGCCAAATTCAGCATAACGCTTTGGTAAATCTTTATACGACCAAGGGCGTACATTATAAATTTCACAGTGATGAGGGCAGTTCATCGGTTTCAACAAAAACTCTTCTCCTTCGGCTGGTGTAGTGATCGGTTGAAAACTATCTGCACCATATTTCGCATAATGTCCAGAAGTTACGTACAGTTCTTTTTGGCCAATATGTGGGGTAATTACTTGCTCATATCCTGCTTTTTTTTGTGCTTTTTTCAAAAACTGTTCCAATCGATCTCTCAAAGCGGCTCCCTTTGGCAACCACAAGGGTAAACCTGCACCCACTTTTTGTGAAAAAGCAAATAATTCCAATTCTTTCCCTAATTTTCTGTGATCACGACGCTTTGCCTCTTCTAATAATAAAAGGTATTCTGTCAGATCTTTTTGTTTGGGAAATGAGGTTCCGTAAACACGTGTAAGTTGTTTGTTTTTTTCATCACCACGCCAGTATGCACCTGCTACACTCATGATTTTCATCGCTTTGATTATTCCAGTATTTGGAATATGTCCACCGCGACATAAATCTGTGAAAGTAGAATGATCACAAAAAGTAATTGTTCCATCTTCAAGATTGGTAATCAATTCTGTTTTGTAAATGTTGTCTTTGTATAATTCTAACGCATCAGCTTTAGAAACTGGGCGTAATTTAAATTCATGTTTTCCTCTTGAAATTTCAAGAACTCTGTCTTCAATTTTCTTAAAATCAGCATCAGTGATTTTATGATCTTCAAAATCTACATCATAATAAAATCCATTTGAAATTGCTGGTCCGAGTGTTAATTTTATTCCAGGATACATTTCCTCCAGAACTTGTGCCATGACGTGTGAAGTGGAGTGCCAGAACGCTTTTTTTCCAGCATCATCATTCCAGGTGTACAATGTAAGACTGCCGTCCGTCGTCAAAGAGGTAGTAGTCTCCACAGTTGTACCATTAAAAGAAGCCGAAATTACATTTCTGGCAAATCCTTCACTAATGCTTTTAGCAACATCCATGGGAGTTACTTCTGGAGCAAATTCTCTAATTGACCCGTCGGGCAAAGTAATCTTAATCATTGTTTGATATTTTAAGAATGCAAAGATAGATCATTACAAAAACACAAACAATATATATGTAAGGTTTGTTAGTCTAAAATTAATAATCCAGCGGGTTTGTAAGAATCAGTGTCGTATTAAAAAATATTTTCGGTCAAACATGCGCAAAACATAATCTAAGATTAATTTTAAAAATCTTTCCTATTTCAATTGTAGCGCGTCAAGCAGTTCTTTTTTTAGGAAAAAAAAGTGTGTTTTTTATAAATCGATTTTCTTTAATTCTTTATAATTGGCATACAGACGGCGTAATAAGATTCCGTATAAGACTCTGTAAAACAGCCAAAATAGCCCATAAAACACGATGCTGGTAAAGGCTAAAAAAGCTATTGTTACCGCCATCACTTTGCTGTTAGAATTAATTTGATTTTTTAAGGCAACCATTTCAGGATTGTAAGCAAACGCAATTACAAAACCAATAATCAAACTAAAAACAAGCATCGCTAAATTATACCAAACATAATATTGCACCGTTTTACGGGTTTTAAGAATATCTTGCATCAATTGCGTGGTTGAGGCAGTGGTCGAAATTCGAATATAATTTTTGTAAAACAAATAAATAAAAATCAATATCACTGCGTAATTAAAATAAGTCAATACTTCAAAATAGGCAATTAGTTCTACATGCTTTATTTTTTTTAAATAATCGTCAGAGTCAAAGCAAACGCTTAGACAAGTCCATAACAATACCTCCAAAATGCTAATAATCAAAATCCACTTCACTATCGAAGATGATTTTTTATGTATCATTTTATAAATCTCGATTTCCGATACTTGCTCAAAAGAGTTTTCGCTCTTCTGCCAATCTTTTTTTAATAAATCCAGCTCTTTCATATTCCTAATGGATTTAATAT
The DNA here is from genome assembly GCF_049896865.1 of Flavobacterium sp. DSP2-3-1. Lineage (NCBI taxonomy): Bacteria > Pseudomonadati > Bacteroidota > Flavobacteriia > Flavobacteriales > Flavobacteriaceae > Flavobacterium > Flavobacterium sp. DSP2-3-1. The sequence continues at coordinate 29,404 of NZ_JAFCVD010000011.1, forward strand.
TTTTTTTAATTTCCCTTTTATTCTATTCATTTTTACCCTTGCATTTACTTCGCTAATCCCCAATGTTTCTGATATTTCCTGGTAATCTTTATCTTCCAGATACATAAATATCAACGCCTTTTCAATATCATTCAGTTGGTAAACCGCTTTGTACATTAATTTTAATTGTTCCTCCTCTTCGTAGTCATATTCCACATCATTCAGGAAATGTTGCCGTCCTTCAAATTCTATAGTAATTATGGATCGTTTTGTTTTTCGATACAAAGTAATTGCTGTATTCAATGCGACTCGATACGCCCAAGTAGAAAATTTGCTGTCACCCCTGAATTTTGGAAAAGCCTTCCATAACTGAATTGTAATTTCCTGAAACAAATCCTTGTGTGCATCATCGCCATTAGTGTATAACCTACAAATCTTGTGGATTATATTCTGATTTTCCTGCAACTGCTTTACAAAAGAATGTTCTAGATTATCACTCATATATACGTTAGTAATTCAATACTGGTTTTTGTTACAAAGTAGCACTTTTTTTTCGAGGAGCACAACACTATTCATTTCATGACTAAGACTCGTCCCGCTGTACATTACAATCTTTATTTCCTGATAAAAATCAGTAAATAAAGGATTTCCATTCCCATCAGGGCTAATTTCCACGGGTATTTTTATGAAGACATTTCCTTTAATGGAATGTATCAAATTTTTTTTAACAAAAAAAGCCCTTTATGAAATTTTCATAAAGGGCTTTTTCGTAAGGATTGTTAGTTATTTTTTACAGTCAGAATAATCTACACTAAAAGTGTATTTTTTATCAGTAACTTTTTGGACTGCAGGATTGTTTCTGTGGTCTGGTTTGTATGCTGCTCCAGTTCCTAAATCTACTCCAATACCTAATATTCCGAATGAGAAAACACTAAGTATAAAATTTCCTGTTCTAAAAGCGTTATTAAATGTTTGTTTTTTTGTTTCGCAACCATCTTCTTTCAATTCTACATTTAATGATTTGTTTCTTGGAAATAATGCTGTTACTTGCCCATTACCCATTTTTTGACCATCAACATAAATCTCTGCATTAGGTCGATCTTTAGCAACAATTGTACCTTCGTATTTGCTTCCTCCAAACATTACACCGCAACTATTTAACATAATTAGCATTGATAATGAAACAACAATAGTTGTAATTCTTTTTTTCATAAGTAAAAATATTTTTTAAATTAGAGTTAATTGTGTAGCTAAAATAGTAATAATAATATTTCAAATGCAATTTTTTTTATTTTTATTTTTAATTTTTCACTAATCAATTCAGTTACTTTGTCTTACACAAAAGTGATTACAGGCTAATTCCTTAAATCTTCACTAACTTTGTAATTCATTTCATTATTTTAAATATGAACATCCCAAATTCAACTTTACCCAGAATAGTAATTATAGGAGGTGGCTTTGCCGGGATTGCATTAGCCAAAAAACTAAAAAACAAAAAAGTTCAGGTTGTCCTTTTAGACAAACACAATTATCACACTTTCCAACCTTTATTATATCAGGTAGCTACAGGCGGTCTCGAAGCGGGTTCTATAGCATACCCAATCCGAAAAGTAATTCAGGAATACGATGACGTCTATTTCAGACTCACCAATGTTCAAGAAATCGACACTAAAAACCAAAAGATAATCGCCGAAATTGGAGAATTGAGCTATGATTATCTCGTGATTGCCACAGGTTCCAAAACCAATTATTTTGGCAACAAAGAAATTGAGCGCAACAGTATGGCTATGAAAACCATACCGCAATCGCTCAATATTCGAAGTCTAATTCTTGAAAATTTTGAACAAGCGGTTTTAACCACTGATGTAGCCGAACAAAATAGTCTCATCAATTTTGTACTCGTAGGTGCTGGACCAACAGGAGTAGAGCTTTCCGGAGCTTTAGCCGAAATGAAAAAGGCCATTCTGCAAAAAGATTATCCCGATCTTGATATTGCCAAAATGGAAATCAATCTGATTCAAAGTGGTGACAGGATTCTTAATACTATGAGTGAGAAATCATCTCAAGCTGCCGAAGAGTTTCTAACTAATTTAGGAGTTAAAATCTGGAAAAACGTCCGCGTAACTAATTATGACGGACGCACGATAACCACAAATTCCGATTTGACTTTTGAAACTGCCACCGTAATTTGGACAGCAGGAGTTCAAGGCGCTCTTGTTGCGGGATTGGATGGTAAATCTTTGGTTGACAAAGTAGAACGCATTCGGGTCAATGAATTCAATCAAGTGGTGGGGTACGACAATATTTTTGCAGTAGGCGATATCGCTTCAATGGAATCCGAAAGCTATCCGCAAGGACATCCCATGATGGCACAACCTGCAATGCAGCAAGGGAAATTATTGGGTGAAAACTTATTTAAATTAATTCAAAAGCAACCTATGGAAGCTTTCGAATACAATGATAAAGGTTCTATGGCAACCATAGGAAGAAATAAAGCGGTTGTCGATTTACCTAATTACCATTTCAGTGGCGTTTTTGCTTGGTTTGTCTGGATGTTTGTGCACTTGTTTTCCCTTATTGGATTCAAAAATAAGGCCGTCGTATTCCTGAATTGGGTATACAATTACATTCGTTTTGATCGTGAAGGAAGATTAATCATTAGACCTTACAAAAAGAAAAGTTTTATGACTTTTACGAGTGATGAAGTGTAATTTTCGAACGTCTTGAAATTAAATGTTGGTAATCTTTTAGAGTTGTTTGTCATTCCACTGTAACTTTTTTACTTTCATTACCATGCGATAAAAAGTCAAATTATGTCACTTAAATAACGCTCTAAATTCTCCTTATCTCTTTTTAAATATTTAAATCTGTCTCAAAAATTAGTATTAGAAGGATATTCAATTTACTTTAAGACATTTGACTTTCAAACTTTAAGACTAAAACTCTTTTCCCTTGTAATAATTCACCATCAAATTCACAAATTTGCTGTAGCCTTCCATGCCGTCTTTTTGCTGGTTCACTTTAAGGAATTGGTCGTAAAAAGCATGAAAACCTTTATCGATAATCGTGTCGTATTGCTTCCAGAAATGCTCACTTTCTTTGTAGTTTTTCAAAATTCCGGGATGGACAGTTTTTAATAATTGTTTGTAAATCGTTTCGTCTCGGGCCTGCCAATTACCTAAACAATAGCGTAAAGCCATGCTGTAGCCCGAATATTGAATGTACGGATCATCATTTTTTATAGATGCTAAAAAGCCGATAAAGTTGCATTCACTTTCGCTGGCGTAACCCATTTGGTGTGCCATTTCATGATTTGTAGTCATCGGGAAACTATACATTGGACCCAAATAATTAACCTGTGCTTCATTGGTAAACGGATTCAAATAGCCTCCAAAACCCATATAAGTCAATGGCAAACTAATCAGTGATTTCTTGGTGCTCAACTTGGAATAGGAAAAATAAGGATATTCCGCGGATAAGTTTTTGTATCCATTCAGACTCATTTCAAAAACCTGTTCTTGGGAGTAAGGAAATTCCACTTTCAAGCTGTCGTTTTTTGTGAGTTGGTTTTGAACAGCATTGGTTTTGGCAATTATTTTTTTGGTGAAAGCCAACAAATCCTCATCCGAATAATCTTTTTGAATTTCCATTTTTTCAAAAAGCGGTTCACGGTAATAATTCAACGCCCAAAGAACATGAAACAAAAAGTAAAAAACTGAAACAAAACTCAAGATGCTAAATAAAGTGTTTTTCCATTCGGATTTCCATGTTTTTCGTTGGTTCCAAAACCATTTAAAAATCAATAGAATAACAAGGAAATAAAGACAGTCACCGACAGAAAAAGGAATTTCACCGAAAATAGTTCTTGAAAACAATGAAAGTATCGGATAGAAACCATTGCTGTACCATTCTTCTATCTGTGCGGGGTAAAAGGGAATAATTTGCAAAAGCAGTATTTGAATAAATAGAAAGAAGGAAAGGAAATATTTAGTTTTCAATGTTTGAATTTTGGTAATGTAAATATAATTACAATATCAATTACTACCATAGGGAATTTAAACTTTGTAACTTTGGTACTTGTAAATGTAAAACCTCAAACAAAATTAAATGAGCCAAGAAATAAGAAATCTGGAACCAAAAGCACTTTGGAATAAGTTTGCCGATTTGAATGCAGTGCCTCGTCCTTCTAAAAAAGAAGAGCGTGTGATTGCGTTCATGAAAAACTTTGGCGAAAGCCTAGGTTTAGAAACTTTCGAAGATGAAATTCGCAACGTAGTCATTCGAAAACCAGCTACTGCTGGAATGGAAAACCGAAAAGTAATCGTACTTCAAGGACATTTGGATATGGTGCACCAAAAAAATTCGGATACTGTTTTTGATTTTGATATACAAGGAATTGACATGTATATTGATGGGGATTGGGTTCGTGCTCGCGGAACAACTCTTGGTGCTGATAATGGTCTTGGAGTTGCGGCTATCATGGCAATTTTAGAAAGCACTGATATTCCGCATCCTGCAATAGAAGCTTTGTTTACCATTGATGAAGAAACTGGAATGACAGGAGCTTTGAATTTAAAAGGAGGTATTCTGCAAGGTCAAATTCTGCTGAATTTAGATACAGAAGAAGATGATGAAATTGACATTGGTTGTGCCGGAGGAATCGATGTGACAGCTACTGCTGAGTATGATGAAGAGGAAACTCCGGAAGGTTCTGTAGGATATACAATTACTGTGAAAGGATTGAAAGGTGGACATTCAGGAATGGATATTCACAAAGGTTTGGGTAATGCCAATAAAATCATGAATCGATTGTTATTTGATGGTTTTGATAATTTTGGTTTGCAAATTGCTGAAATAAAAGGAGGCAGTTTACGCAATGCAATTCCTCGTGAAAGTCAGGCAAAAGTAATTATTGCCGAAGTGTATGATGAAGCTTTTGTTTTTGACATGCAGCAAATTGTAAACGAAATCAAAACGGAGTTTAAAATAACGGAACCAAATTTTGAAGTTGTTTTTGAAAAAATGGCTGCAGCTCCTACTAAAGTAATGCCAACAATTGCTCAGTTTTACTTTGTGAGATCCATGTATACTGCTCACAACGGAGTGTATAGAATGAGTGCTGATTTTGACGATTTAGTAGAAACATCAAATAACATCGCCAAAGTGATTGTTGGAGATGGTCAACTTTCAGTACAGTGTTTAACGCGTTCTTCTGTCGAAACATCTAAATTTGATTTGGCTAATGCGTTGCGTTCCGCTTTTGAATTAATGGGTTGTGAAGTAGAATTTTCAGGTTCATATCCAGGTTGGACACCAAATTCAGAATCAGAGATTTTAGATGTTTTAGTTCCAATATATGAAAAACAAAACGGTGAAAAACCAAAAGTGGTGGCGTGTCACGCAGGATTAGAATGTGGGATTCTAGGAACTAATTATCCTGATATGGATATGATTTCTTTTGGACCAACGATTCATGGTGCACATTCTCCGGATGAAAGAGCGAGTATTTCTTCTTCTCAGAAATTTTGGAAATTTCTATTGGAAATTTTAGCTAATATTCCGGTGAAATAATATTCAGTGTTCAGCATTTAAAAAAAAATAGTGTTCAGTAACAAATGAAACTGAACACTATAAACTGAATGCTGAACACTAATTTTAATCTCTTTTAGGACTGTTTTTCTTGTCTCTTTTTTCTTCTTTCTTTTCTTTAGCCGTTTTTAAGGGCTCTTTCTTCGCGGTTTTCTTTGCGTCTTGACTTTTTGCCATGATATAGGAATTTAGGTTTTGTTTTTAATTGTTGATTCAGGTAAATGTATATAATATTTTTGATTTGTCTTAAATATTATTTTAAAAAATCCCCATCGATAATTAATAATGCTACACCATTAACAGACATAGAGCGATGCGAACTAGCATCATCAGAAACTACATAGGTCATTCCTTTAGAAAGCAGAACTTGTTCTCCCGATTTTAATTCACTAATAAAATCTCCTTCAAGACAATGAACAACATGTCCTTTTTGACACCAGTGATTTGCCAGATAATCTTTGGAATACCTTACTTTACGAATTCTAAGTCCGCCTAATTGTATTGTTTGCCAATGCGCTATTCCTGTTGTCCCGATATGTTCAGTTTTTTCTATTGAATCCCAATCAATAGTTTGGAAAGGTATATTGGACATTTATTTTACTTTTTTGATTATTTAAATTTTGAATAGAACTTGAATGTAATGACTTTAAAATAAAAGTCCCCAATTTTTTCAGAATTGAGGAATAATCTAATTTATTATAAAAGTCTAAACTTTAATTCAATAACAATTTTTATTTTTTCTTTAGAACTTTGTATTCCTCATAACAACCACTAATGGCGTCCATAATTTGTAGGTCGTTCGCCGTTTTTATAAACGATTCCGAATAGTTGCAACGTTGTAAAATCTCAGGGATTTCATTTTTATCAATACCTAAAAGTACGGCTATAGTTTCTCTGTCAAATTTTGATTCCAGAAGATTACGTACCGTATCATCTTTCTTCATTTCTTTGAGTTTTTTGAGCTCTTTTGGATTGTTACCAAAGAAATTATATAGCATATCTGCTGGATTAAAGATAGAACCAAGAACTTTTCCAAACGCATTTGGAGAATATTCGCCAGCTTCATATCCCTGAGTCAATCCGGAAATACTGTAGCGATAGTTTTCTTTTACAGGAATAATTTTGGTGTCTACTTCAAGATAACCGGTCAGATTAAAAGGGCGTATTACCACTTCTTCAAGTGCGATCGCTTTTTCAGTAAGTTGTATTTTGGTGCTTTTATTTTTGATCCAGTCATTAGTGACCCTAACACGAAGAGATTGAAAACCCAGACTTGTAATGTGTAAGGTGTCGTTTAATTGAACATCTATCTCAAAAAATCCTCCTGCATCAGTTGTAGCACCCCTTACTTTGTTGATATTAATAATATTTACGCTGGATAGGGGTTGTCTGGTTGAATTACTGATGATGATACCATCAACTTTTTGTGAAGGTTCTTTAACTTGCGCAAACGCTGTTGCGGATATTACTAAAAAAAAGAAAACTACAAAATATTTCATAAACTGATTTAAGACTTTAAAAGTAATAAAACAGGATTAAATATTTTGTAGTTCCAGTATAATTATAAGAAAATTAACAATACCTGTTAGTCTCTTCTTGGTCTTCTTGGTCTTGGTGAATCACCAAAGCTTTCAGATCTTCTCGGTGCTCTATCAGATGAACCTTCAGTTCTAGGCCTGTCAGATGAAAAACCACCTTCTCTTCTTGGAGCATCACTTCTTCCGCCAAATCCACCTTCTCTAGGAGCCGAATTTCTATCGCTTCTAAATCCGCCTGAACCTTCTCTTCTTGGGGCAAAACTTCCTTCTCTTCTTGGAGCTGAACTTCTTCCGCCACCAAAACTTCCACCTGAACTTCTTCCATTATGGTCACGTCTTCCGCCACCGTCGTTTTTAGAAATTTCAACATTGATTCTACGTCCTTCTAATTGCACGTTATTCAATATTTCCATTACTTTATCAGTATGCTCGGGATCTGTGTTAAAGAAAGAGAAGCCTTCTTTTACATCTACTTTGAAAACGTCATCACGACCTAAGTCCAATGTTTCTTTCAAATAATCTTTTAATGACATCCAATCAAAGTTATCTCTAGAACCTATGTTCACAAAATATCTTGTTGCACCACTATTGTTATTTTCTCGTGGAGCACCGTCTCTGTCATCATGATCACGTCTTTCAGAACCTGATGCTTGATTAGAAATATCTCTAGTTTTCTTGTAATAATTGATAAAACGATTGAATTCAACCGACACCATTTTCTTAATAAGTTCTTCTTTAGATAAACCCTCAAGTACACTATTAATTGCAGGAAGGTAAGTGTCAATTTCATGATCAACTTCAGTATCCTTAATCTTCGTTGCTAAGTGTAACAATTGGATTTCACAGATTTCAATTCCAGAAGGAATTGTTTTCTCTTCAAATTTTTGTTTGATGATTCTTTCAATTGAAGAAATCTTACGCAATTCACTTTTAGTTACAATTACAATAGAAGTCCCTAATTTACCCGCACGACCAGTACGACCAGAACGGTGATTGTATGTTTCTATTTCGTCAGGTAATTGATAATTTACTACGTGAGTAATATTGTCAACGTCAATTCCACGTGCAGCAACATCAGTCGCTACAAGCATCTGAATTTGTCTTCCGCGGAAAGATTTCATTACCCCATCACGTTGCGCTTGAGATAAATCTCCGTGCAAAGCAGCAGCGCTGTATCCGTCTTCAATCAATTTTTCAGCAACAGCTTGCGTATCTCTTTTGGTACGACAAAAAACTACTGAGAAAATGTCTGGATTAGAATCGGCTAAACGTTTTAAAGCTTCGTAACGGTCACGAGCATTAACAAGGTAAAATTCGTGTGAAACTGTAGCTGAACCCGAGTTTTTAGTTCCAACTGTAATTTCAATTGGATCTTTCATGAATTGTTTTCCAATACGTGCTACTTCAGCAGGCATTGTTGCAGAGAATAACCATGTATTTTTTTCGTCTGGCGTAGTCGAAAGGATGTTTACGATATCTTCATAAAAACCCATGTTCAACATTTCGTCAGCTTCGTCAAGGATACAATAGTTGATTTGAGAGATGTTTACTAAACCTCTATTAATCATGTCTTGCATTCTTCCTGGAGTTGCCACAATAATCTGCGCACCTCTCTTTATGTCTCTCGCTTGTTCTGTTATGCTAGCTCCACCGTAAACTGCTACCACATTAATACCTTTTTCGTATTTAGAGTAGTTTTTAATTTCGTTGGTAATCTGCAAACACAATTCGCGGGTTGGAGATAAAATTAATGCTTGTGTGTTTCTGTTGTTGGCATCAATTTTCTGAATAACTGGAAAACCAAAAGCTGCCGTTTTCCCTGTCCCTGTCTGAGCCAACGCAACCATATCTGTGTCTTTTTCCAATAATAGGGGAATCGCTTTCTCCTGTACTTCGGTCGGATTTTCAAATCCTAGATCTAAAATCGCCTTCAGTAACGATTCACTCAATCCTAATTGTTCAAATTTATTCATATGTATTTTTAAAATAGGGTGCAAAATTACTGTTTATAATCCATATAAACTAATGCTATTTTAAGATTTGATGATTTATTATAATTTGATTATCAGAAAGTTATATTTTTATTTACAAATTTGAGGTTTCGATTTAGGCTATTGAGTATAAAATCATGACTTTGAATTTAATATTGTGTTGTAAAAATGTTGTAATCATAACTTATTCGATTTCTTTCAAAAAATTAATTAATTGCTGAGTCGCCTTTCCTCTGTGACTTATTTTATTTTTTACGTCCAAGGATAATTGGGCAAATGTTTGAGGAAATCCTTCCGGTTGAAAAATGGGATCGTAACCAAAACCTTGATTACCAATTTTTTTTAAAGTAATCTCACCTTTTGCAATTCCTGTAAAAAGATATTGTTTGCCGTTTAAATTTAATGCGATAACAGTTTTAAATTGTGCTTTCCTTTCATTTTGAACTGCTAAGACTTCTAATAGTTTATTCATATTATCATCTGCATTGCGTTGTTCGCCAGCGTAGCGTGCGGAGAAAACGCCCGGATCGCCATTTAAAGCGTCTACTTCCAGTCCAGTATCATCAGCAAAGCAATCATACCCGAATTTTTCAGTGACATAATTTGCTTTTTGAATTGCATTCCCTTCAATAGTGTCTGCGGTTTCTGGAATGTCTTCAAAACAACCAATGCTCTCTAAACTTAAAATGGTAATAGTTTCAGGAAGCATGCTTTGTAATTCCAAGATTTTATTTTTGTTATTTGAGGCGAATACGAATTGCATTTTTTTAGTTTTAATCTTCAAATATACATTTTCTACTTATTTAAGAATTGAAATGATTGATTTTTTATTACAAATATTTATTGGCTGGATATAAAGATTTAAGCATTTTTAATATCGATTTAAATTACCATCTTAATATTTAGTTAAAGTAATATTTATCAATATTTTAAATAAAATTTTAACGTATATTTAAATGTAGTTTTGATTGGTCACTTGAATAATTCACCAGCAATAGTGATAATATTCAGATAGTCAATTGTACTGAACGGTAGAGTTGATAATGGTAAATCAAAATTAACAGTTGGAGGTCTTTCACAAGGCCTCCTTTTTTTTGGAATATTTTCATCAGCAATTTTATACTCTAAAATACAGCGATAATATGTTAGTAATAGTATGCAAATCAATAAGTTAAAAACATGTTAAAGTATTAATTAAGTGTTTTTTATGTTTAAAACTGTTGTATATTTGATTGTGGTTTTGGTTTTTTGTTGAATATATCCATCTGCAAAGAGAAGAGTATTTAATAGTTAGTAGCATCGAAAGATTCAATCTGATAACAACAAACCAAAGTCCATATTTGGAGGCCCTTTAAAAAGGCCTCCTTTTTTTGTGCCTATTTGTAAAACAAAAAAATGATTTTTAAAATTTTTCAATTGTTGAAAATGCATTCACTTATTTATTCGTAATGTTGGGATTTAAATAAACTGTTTAGAATTGTTGTTATTGTATTGGCAAACAGCACGTTAAATACATGTTAAAGTCTTTATCAAGGGTTTTTAATTCAAAAACTGTTGTATATTTGAATATGGTTTTGGTTTTTTGTTGAATATGTCCATCTGCAAAGAGAAGAATATTTATTAGTTAGTAGCATCGAAAGATTCAATCTGATAACAACACACCAAAGTTCATATTTGGAGGCCCTTTAAAACGGCCTCCTTTTTTTGCTCTTTCTCCAATAAATAATTTTGCAGTTTGTTAAGATCTCATTTTAAATTTTAAAAAACTATATGATAAAATTCCCTTTCAAATATGAATTATATAAATGAAATAATGCTTTTAAAATTTTAAATTATAGTTAAAATACTGACAATGAATTTATTGCAATAAAATAATTGTATCTTTGATTGTGGTTTTGATTAATTGATTAAGTTGTTACTTTTATAATGAGATTGACAACTTATAATTGACTCTATCAGTAACGGTATGAGTTAGTATTGGTAAATCAGAATCAACAATTGGAGGACTTTACAAGTCCTCCTTTTTTTATTACCACTAATACATATTAGTATTGTTTCATAATCGTAATTACTAAAATCACCTGTTAATTTGAGGTTAAAGTATTGATTATTAGCACTTGTTAATTTATTAAATCTTAAATTTAAATGTGGTTTTGATTCATTACTTGAGTATATCCATCTTACAATAAGATTTGATAATTCAATAATCATCTATACTTGCAACAGTATGAGTTGATAATGGTAAATCAGAATCAACAACTGGAGGGCTATAAAGGCCCTCCTTTTAATTCAAGCGTATTTTACTTTGATTCTTGATTACACTTTTTAAATTATTTCGAAAAATATAAATTGGATAAATGAACTAATTCATCACCGTGAACAAAAATATTGATGTCAACTCCAGCAAAGCTTTTTTTACTTGCTGCAGGAAGGATCACGTCAGCGGAGTATAAAGTGTTTTTATTAAAATTAAAAACGCGTTCTGTCTTATCTGTAACCACTAATCCTTTTATCCTCATTTAGTCTTGTGTTACAACTCTTGTTGGACATTCGTTATTGTTTAATCGTAACGCTTAGATACATCCCAACAATAATATACATCGGCGCGCACTATTGCAAATGTCAGCGCCAATTGCTCTTGCTCTCCGTATGGAATATCCAAATATAAGTTTACCAATGGAAATGATTCGGATTTTTTCTTTAATTCTAAAACTAACTAAAGCTTTGTTGACAAAAATATGTAATGACTCAAATAGCATTCCTGCACCATCTGCAAATTTTAATGATCCAGTAATAATTCCTGCCTCGGCACCATCTACGGTAATGAAATCAGGAAAGCAGTTTTGAGTAGTCATTTCGTGGCATATTAGTTCAAATTCTCGGGTATCTACAATGCATAATTTAAAGTCAATTGGTTTGCCATTAGACAGCTGACGTAATTTTGCTATTGAAGCAACCAAAGTTATTATATCTTCAAAAGCAGAAGGACTAGGAGAAGAAAGTATTGTTGTGTTTAGTAAAAGACCTCTTATTTTAGCAATTTGCAACGTGTTTTTTGCTTCAGGTAAAACACCTTCATGACCTGATTTTGCTCCCTTTGGTAATTTAATTAAACTCATTTTTACTTCTGGCAAATTTGCTTTTTCAGCAAAATTAATGCCATCGAGTCCACCTCTATTATCTCGGCAGCCAAAACAACCAGTACCCATTTGCCAGAATACGTCGCCATGTGTTGATGGTATTGGATTAAACCACCTTTGCCGGTATTGTGATGTAATTTTTCTTTTTGGGCTCCTTGGTTCAGTTTCACTATTGCATTTTTGCTTAAAGAATCAAAACTCATTGCTGAAATGTTTAATCAGCAAGGTTAATACTGTTGTGTTCAATCAGGCGCGCCAATTGAAACCCGCAGAAGCTCTTAATTGTCTGCTGTTGGGAAAATAGAATGTTTATTTCCTTCCTACATAGACTGGTTTTAATTCATTTGTGTCCCAAACGATGTCTTCGAATCAATATTTTTAGCTCTTTGATACGTGAGCGAACATTCATTTCTTGAAAATGGTTTTCCGTTCGTGCAACGTTCTGAAAAATATCGCAGAATCGCAGGAGCTATCATTTCGAATATATCTGAAATAACCCAAAACAGCAAAATTTCTTAAAATGCAATGTTTGTATCGTGAAGCATTTGCAAAACTTACTGAGAATATACAATCAATGCAGCCATGAATAGCAATCCAATATTAAAATAATAATAAATGACAGGTTTACTCATAAGTACGAATATTACTAAAAATATAATTTTTTGACTTATTGTAAAGTTTTTTCAGCCCCGACAATAATAAGAATTTTAAATATTTTGGACTTTTAATTCTGTTATTTGACAGAAATTGCTTTATTTCACAAAACAAATGTAAAATTTAAGCGTAGTTGGAAAACTAAAGTTTCTTACGTTACGTACATATGTTGCTTAATCATAATTTATTAAACATGAGTCAAAAAACCAATAAACAGATTTGTGCTATTTTGAAATTATTATTTTTCACCTTGTTTTTTTCAAACACCTATTCTCAATATGTCTTTAGCGGTGATACAATTCCTAAAGAAATCTCTTTGCATAATCACACCACAATTGCAGATGTAGGGAAAAGAAGTTTGGATATCAAATATGTTGTTGCCAATTATGACACCCTGAATCCCACAAAACTTATCAGTGAAAATGATGATTTAGGTTTTACTCAAAATAATTTTTGGTCAAAAACAAAAATAAAAAATCTTACAAATTCAAAATTAAATTATTATCTGGAAACGGCACGTCCCATAACAGATTTAGTAGAATTATTTATTGTTGATGTAGCCTCAGGAAAAATAACTACCAAGATTAGTGGGGATAATTTGGCATATTCCGAACGTAGTTTCGATAATCGAAAAACTATTTTTAAGATTGAAATAGCACCAAAATCTAGTTTGCAATTATATATGCATTTGAAGAGTGACGGTGAGGTAATAAAAATTCCCGTAATGCTTTATTCGTCGGAAAGGTTCATACAAATGATTTCAAATGAACAATTATTTTTTGGAATTTTTTACGGCATTTTGTCTATCGCAGCTATTATCTATTTTTTCTTCTTTTTTGCTTTAAATGAAAAAATATTTTTATACTATAGTCTCTACGTTTTATTTGTTGGATTACTACAATTCGCGTTAGATGGTTTTTTCTACAAGTATGTCACACCAAATGCAGGATGGTTTTCAAATCATAGTGTCTTATTTATGGCGATAATTGCCGTCTTTTTTTCGGGTAAATACAGTGAATTATTTTTAAAGATTAAAAAAAATAGTAAGAAAATTTATATTCTGTTTAATATCGCTTACGTATTATTGTTTTTATTATTATTATGCATCATTTTTATTCCCTCAACTTTGTTATTTTCGTACGTTTTAGTCAACGTTCTTACGCTTGTGTTTTTGATTTTAATTGTATGCTCAATAATATATTTATATTGTAAAAAAAAGTACATAGATCCTTTTTTCACAGCTGGTATTTCATTTCTGATCATCGGATTCGGTATTTTTATTTTATATAATTTCGGATTATTACCTAATAATTTTTTCAATCAAAACAGTTCAAAATTAGGGACTGGATTAGAGGTTATTTTTCTTTCACTTTCGATGGCAAATTTGATACGGAATTTGAAAAATGAAAAAAACGAGCTCAATCGTCTTGCTTTGATTCGCTCCGAAGAAATGAATGATTTAAAATCCTATTTCTTATCTAATATCAGTCATGAATTGCGAACGCCGCTGAATGCAATTATAAATTTAATTGATTCTATTTCTAGTGAAGTTCAGGATGATGTAATCAAAAAAAATTGCCAAATTATAAAGTACTCTTCTCATAGTTTATTAAGTTCTGTGAATGATATATTAGACTTTTCTAAAATCGAAAAAGGAGAATTAAAGCTTGAAAAGAACCCATTTGATCTAGTACAGGTTTTGGGAAATTTAAAGAATAATGCCATCAATAGAGCCGAAGATAAAGGATTAGTATTTCAGTTTTCAAAGTCAGGTACTTTTCCTGATTTAGTGATCGGGGATGTTAACCGATTGGTTCAAGTTGTGAATAATGTGCTGAATAATGCCATCAAATTTACAGCGACAGGATTTGTCAAATTTCATGTTGATTGCCAATTGAAAGAGGGAAATATAGCCAGTTTGATTTTGACTGTTTCGGATTCCGGTGTTGGCATTTCAAAAGATAAAATGGAAAGTATTTTTGACTCTTTTTCTCAAAATATTATTGATAATAAACGAAAATTTGGCGGACTTGGTTTAGGACTTTATATCGTGAAAACTTTAGTCGATATGCAAAACGGAACCATCAAAATGGAAAGTAAAGTAAACGAAGGAACGACTGTCGTTATTACAATTGATTTTGCCATATCAGCACAGCAAAGAAAGCTAGAGGCTCCCGCTAAAGTTGCTTTAGATGATTTGGCAGGAAAATCCATTTTAGTGGTCGAAGATAATCCCATTAACCAGATGGTGATAAAAATGATTACAAAAAAATGGTTGGATACTAAGGTCGTTTATGCTAATAATGGTCAGGAAGCATTAGATGCATTTAAAACAAATCAATTTGATATTGTATTAATGGATCTACAAATGCCAATCATGGATGGTTATGAGGCAACAATCGCTATCAGAAATGGCGAAGCTGGAGCGCACAATAGCAATATTCCTATCATTGCAGTTACCGCCGATGTAATGGAAACCACAAAAGATCGTGTAAAGGAAATAGGAATGAATGATTATTTGTCGAAACCACTAAAGAAAGAAACTTTATATGAGGCGGTTAAAAAATTAGTTTAACTGAAACGCAGTCTTACATAAACGTGTTTGATTCCTTTTTTATCAGAGTCTCTTTCGTCGATTTCGAGTATGTCAGTCAATGATTTTAGCATGGGAGTTAATTTTGAAAAGCCATAATTTCTTGGGTCAAATTCCGGTTTTTTCTTTACAATTAGGTTTCCCACATCACCTAGAAACGCCCAACCGCTATCGTCAGCAATATCTTCTATGGTTGACTCTATTAATTCTATAGTATGCAAATCGACTTTATTTAAGCTTTTTGGCGTTGCTTTTTTAGTATCAGTTGCGGTTCTTTTTGGTAACTTCTTTTTAATGGCGCCATCCAAAACTTCGATATAAATGAAACGGTCACAGGCTACAATGAATGAGTTTGGCGTTTTTTGTTCGCCGATTCCAATGACTTTCATTCCGGATTCTCTCAATCGGATGGCCAAACGTGTAAAATCAGAATCACTGGATACGATACAAAAACCATCCACTTTATCGGAATACAATAAATCCATAGCATCAATAATCATCGCTGAATCTGAAGAGTTTTTTCCAACTGTATAACTGTATTGTTGAATAGGAGTAATGGCGTGTTCCAATAATACACTTTTCCAGCCACCTGCATTTGGTTTAGTCCAATCGGCGTAAATACGTTTGGTGGTGGGTGTTCCAAATTTAGCAATTTCTTCCATCATTCCTTTTACATTGCTGTACGGAACATTGTCAGCATCAATGAGAACGGCTAATTTTAATTCTTTTGTATCTTGTGACATTTTATTAAAAGTATTGATTTTCGTACTTAAAGGTACAGATTATTCTTTTGAATTGTGTTTATTTTATTTTTTGGAAGCCAAATCTTTAATTGAAACGTCATTGATGCGAACATCCTTAAGTACCGCTTCTCCATTTTTTACTGCCACTAAAGCGTAAGTTTCGTTTTTCTTTTTGATAGAGAATTCCTGATAGATTTTCTCCGCTTTTTGCGCAATATCGTCATTCATATAAAACCGATTGAAAGGAAAATCTATTAGTATTTTGGAGTTAATATAATCCAAACTAATTTTCAATTTAATATAGGATTCGTTATTTTTTGGTTTGATTTTAGAAATAGAACTGATTTTGGCAAACCCATTTTTGTCGGTAGTGAGTGTTGCAAAAACAGTTTCACCGCTGTGCCATTTAATGTTTTTTTGTACAGTGATTTCTCTTTCTTTAAAGAATAATGTAATGTATTTTCCTCTAAAAGGATCGTACGGATCTAGTGGAATAGTTTGGAATCTAAATTCTTTTCCACTTTTTATAATATCTTCCTGATTGTATATCATTTGGAATGGAACGTATAATTGCGCCGTAACAATCAAGATGAAAATTAGGAATGTAATTTTCTTATTTTTCATTTTTGTTTCTTTTTTTAAGGATGAAATAATTAGCCAAAAAGAATCCTAAACCAATTGTTATAAATAGAATCCCTCGAAGGACGAAACTTAAATCAGTATCGAAAAAACGACACATAATAAGAACAGTAATAAGGAGTAATCCAAAATTCAATAGTCCCATATGATTTCGTTTTATGCCTCGTTTAACTTCAAATATACCAATGAATAATACGAGTGCATTTGCTGCTAATGAAAACTCGTAACCGGTAATGAGAGGAAGTATGTTCATCAAAAATGCAAATTCTAAAAGAGAGACTTCCTTAAAATTTGTTAGACTGTTTTTTTTGTAAAAGAAAAACGCTGCGAGTACTGTGAGTACAAAAGCAGTTATGAATTCTATCGACAGCAGTGTTTCTAATATTGAATCCGTTTTGTAAAAAGATTTATTCCAAAACCACTTAAAACTATATAACAGCAATAAATAGAGTATCCCTAATTTTCCAACAATCAGAAAGCTGTTGTTTTTTAATTTCTGCTGGTCAAAAAATGGAGTCTTACCAATGAAGTAAAAAATCGTGAATAAACTTATGTAGCTTAAATACAGTAAATGTCCATTTTTATGGGCAATCGTACCGAGGCAAATTACAATTGATATAGAAATAAACCAGTTGTGAAACAGTGTAAAGTTGCTTAGTGCTTTAGTTTTTACCAACTGATAATAATAGGGAGAAATTCCTAAAAGTAAAAACCAGTGTAAAAAGGAATGCGTACTTGGATAGGTAAAATAATTAGAATTACAGCCATAATACGTAATCCCAGAAATATATAAAAGAGAAACTATCGAGGATTGAAGCAGATAAACCAGTGGTAAACTCAATAGCATCCAAGCAATAATGAAGGAATTAATATCTCCGGGAATATTATAAACCTGAGCAACTAATGAAATGCTTGCGCCAATGGCAAAGAATACAAAAACGGATGCTGTTTCTCTCCAAACCGTACTTGCGGATTTTTTTAAAAGAGAATAGCCGCAAAAAATCTGGCCAATCAGAAGCGGGAGAAAAGATAATACTACTCTGGTAAGTCTAGAAAGAGTATCCCAGTTATGTGCGAAAACAAGAATAATTCCAAGTCCAACAAGTATGGCTCCCAAAATCCCAAAAACGGAAAAGAGTCTGTTATAGTTTTCTTTTTTTTTTTGGTGGAAGTAATCGCGTATTCTCTCGGCTGTTTCTGCACTAACTACCTTGGCATTTAGTAGTTCATGCAGTTCATTTGTTATTTTGTCAGACATAAACTATGTTTTATATAATTCAAATATACAAAGTTTACCATTGGAATCGTTTTTTTAGCCCTGACCGCAACGGCATCCTTTTGCATTGTCATTGCGAGGAACGCAGCAATCTTCCTGACAGTGCAAAAGATACAGTGTAGAGCAGGAATTAGCTCCAGATAATCATAAAGTTAAAGCTTGAAAAATAAATTTACTTTCAAGTCCTTTATAAAGTTTAAATAATTATTTTTGCCACTTCTCAAAATTAAAATTATTACTTGATATATTATGGTAAAAGATTTATTCGAAAGGATTCAAAACAATAAAGGACCGTTAGGAAAATGGGCTTCACAAGCAGAAGGTTATTTTGTTTTTCCTAAATTAGAAGGTGAGTTGGGTCCAAGAATGCAGTTTGGTGGAAAAGATATTTTGAATTGGAGTTTGAATGACTATTTAGGTCTTGCTAATCATCCCGAAGTGCGTCAGGCAGATACGGAAGCAGCAGCACAGTATGGCGCCGCTTACCCAATGGGAGCGCGTATGATGAGTGGTCACACTAAATATCATGAGCAATTAGAGAATGAATTGGCAGCTTTTGTAATGAAAGAATCGGCATATTTGTTGAATTTTGGATATCAGGGAATTATGTCAACAATTGACGCTTTGGTTACAAAAAATGATGTAATTGTGTATGATGTTGATGCTCATGCTTGTATTATTGATGGCGTTCGTTTGCATATGGGGAAACGTTTTACATACCGTCACAATGATCTTGCAAGCATGGAAAAAAACTTGGAGCGTGCGACAAAATTAGCGGAAGTTACAGGAGGAGGAATTCTTTTTATTACCGAAGGTGTTTTTGGAATGCGTGGACAACAAGGAAAATTGAAGGAAATTGTTGCCATGAAAGAAAGATATAATTTCCGTTTGCTGGTTGATGATGCACATGGTTTTGGAACACTTGGAAAAACAGGTGCCGGAGCAGGAGAAGAGCAAGGTTGTCAGGACGGAATTGATATTTATTTCTCTACTTTTGCAAAATCGATGGCAAATATTGGTGCTTTTATAGCCGCAGACAAAGACATAATTGATTATTTAAAATACAATTTGCGTTCTCAAATGTTTGCTAAAGCATTGCCAATGATACAAACAATTGGCTCGTTAAAACGATTGGAACTGTTGCGTAATCACCCGGAATTAAAAGATAAATTGTGGGAAAATGTAAATGCGTTGCAAAACGGATTGAGAGAGCGTAATTTTAATATAGGTGACACCAATACCTGTGTAACTCCAGTATATCTTGAAGGAAGTGTACCGGAAGCAATGATTATGGTAAACGATTTACGAGAAAACTACGGCATTTTCTTATCGATTGTAATTTATCCTGTGATTCCAAAAGGGATTATCTTGTTGCGAATGATTCCTACAACGTCTCATACTTTATCAGATGTTGATGAAACACTATCTGCTTTTGAAGCGATTCGTGAGAAACTAGAAAATGGGACATACAAAGAAATTGCAAGTAGAACTACAGTCGATTTAGATGCATAATTAAGTAATTAAGTTTTTACATATAAATCCATCATTTTTCGGAATGATGGATTTTTTTGTATTTTATTGTGTCAGGAATTAGTATATTTATTAAACTAAATTGAAAATATATGAAAAAAGTAATATTATTGGGTGTCGTTTTTATTAGTGTTTTTGTTTCTTGTAAAAAAGGAATGAAAACGGAAGAATCTCCTGCTGTTTTAGAAAAAATTGTTGTTGAAGAACCTGAATCTAAAGAGTGTTACCGAGCAATTCTTAAAAAAGACACTGTTTCATTGACTTTAAATGTAAAAAACGGTCAGCTTTCTTCGGGAAATTTAAGCTATAATTTTTTTGAAAAAGATAAAAATGCAGGAACACTTGTAGGAGAATTTAAAGGAGACACGCTTTATGCGGATTATACTTTCATGTCCGAAGGTATTTCGTCAGTTCGCGAAGTTGCTTTCTTAAAAAAAGACGATTCTTATGTCGAAGGTTTTGGAGATGTGATTGATGACAATAAAGGGAAAGTAACTTTTAAAGATAAAAAACAATTACAATTTGATGGAAATGTTCTGTTATCAAAAGTGGATTGTAAAATGTGATTTACATGAATGGCATTAGTAAATTAATCTAATTGTCCGTTCGATCGCAGTCGAGAAATCAATAACATCTAGACTGTGCTCATTGTGACAAAATAATATTATTTACAGATTACTCTTTTCTTTTTTTCATGATATAGCGGTACAAGTATTGTGTGTCTCCTATTTTTTCATTGTCAATACTTATGAAATCATATCCATTTTTACTCATAAAATTTAAAGCATCAATGATAGAATTGAATTGATTTGGATTTCCGCTCAGGTCTTTTAATTCTTCTACTTTTTCTTGACCATAATCAACACTAATACTTAATTTTTTAGCAAATAATTTTGCTTCTTCTTTTATTTTTATGTAATCAATATCTAGTTCTGAAATGGGTTTGTTGTCTATAAATTGTGCGACAGCGCTGTACATTGACATTAATAAAAATACGATTGTTAAGAGTATTTGTTTTCTCATATATATTGTCTTAATTGTTTTAAATATTCTAAGGTAAAAAATGTTTTAAAACCCTAAATTAGAATAAAATTTTCACTGCAATGTAAAAGAAAGTTTATTTGAATTAATGTTAGAAAACTACTTATTACAACTCTTTTCTGTAAGTACATCTGCGCTTGTGAATCTGAGGATCAAAATGTTTCCACAAGTTGATGCTTGCGGCGTTATCAACTAATTCAGGAGTTCTGAAACAATTGACAATACCTTTTTCTTTGAAAGTTTCGTAGTATTCTTTGAATATAATGGCTGTGACCGCTTTGTTTTGGTATTCAGGCAACACACCAATAAGGTAGAAAATGACGTCCTTACTTCGTTTTTTTGCTTTGAGCAAATGAAGAAATCCAAATGGGAATAATTTCCCTTTTGCTTTTTGTATCGCCTCAGAAAAAGAGGGCATTACAATACTGAAAGCAACAATATTATGGTTTTTGTCTTCCACGAATTTGATAAATTCAGGATTGATGAAACTTATGTATTTTTTCTTGAAATATTCTTTTTCTGTATCTGAAATAGCTACAAACGAAGATAACGAAGCATAAGACTTATTGAATAAATCAAACATTTTATCCACGTGCGGCATTACTTCTTTGGTCGTTTTAAAATTAAGAGGATTTAATTGATACCTTCTTTTGACCAAATCATTTGCTTTTTCAAAAAATTCAGGCTTTACGTTTACAAAGGGAAATTTACTTTCAATATATTCTTTCTCTTTTACGTATCCCAATTGTTCGAAATGAGTGGCATAATATGGATTGTTGTACCACGTAATCATGGTTCCTATTTCATCAAAACCATCGGTCAGCACGCCCACTTTATCCAGATTTGAAAAACCCATAGGTCCTTCAACATATTCTAAATTGTTTTTTCGACCTAATTCATATACTTTTTCTAAAAGTGCTTTAGTCACCTTTACATCATCAATCACGTCAAACCATCCAAAACGAACTTTCATTTTTTGTTGGTCTTTTACCTCGCTCCAATTGATGATTGCGGCAATTCGGCCTACAGTTTTGTTATTTCTTTTGGCAATATAAAAATATGCTTCAGCAGTTTCAAAAGCAGGATTTTTAGTTTTATCAAATCCTTCCAGTTCCTCACCAATTAATGGCGGAACCCAATTCTTATTGTTTTTATATAAAGAAAAAGGGAATTTTACAAATTCAGTTAATTCACTTTTAGTTTTTGCTTCTTGTATTGTAATCATTCTGTTTTTTAAATTCTGTGATTATCCTTTTTTTGTCTTTTTTGCTCTTTTTTCCGCTTTCTTTCCTGAGTCCCCTGAGTCATTGTTTATGCGCACTTCCTGATAATTGGCGTCATAACGCCAGGAAAAACCAATTCCGCCATAGAGGGCAGATGGAGTGTCTTTCAGACTTGTACCAATCGAAGCGTCAATTTGCATGTCTTTATTTAATAAATAAGCGGCGCCTCCGCGAACAATTGCATCGCTGTAAAAATCACTTTTAAATCCTTGATTTTCTAAAAATCCAGACCATTTATCATTAATTCCTCGGGTTAAAGTCAATACATAACCATAACTAGGAAAATCAGTTGTTACATAATCAGCTATTATATTGGTTACAAAAACCCATCTACCGTCACCCAGATGGTTTTGAGTTATCAGTATTATCTTTGGGGAAATGCTGGATTCTGAAGAAAAAGAATACGGATTGTCCGCCATAGTGAAATTTGCTCCTGCAAAAACAGAAACGGCAGGTACCAGTTGACGCCAATTAAAAGCTCTGTTGGCTTTCCAGCTATAAATATTCACCTTTTTGTCGTAATTTTTGAAAGGATCGTAAATTAAATATTTGGCTCCCAAAATAGTTTGTTTGAAGTCGGCTCTTTTCGAGCTATTGAACAAGGTGGTATATTTCTCGTTCTGGTATTGTATGTCAGCTATCAATTCAAGTTTTTCCATGAACATTCCCCATCGTAAGGTGGCATCAACACCAAAACCATTGGCATCATAATTCAACAAACTATGGTTTTGTTTGATTCCATAAACGCCTGTTTCTATTTGGATTACTGATTTTCCAACTGCAAAAGCCGACATGGTTTCGCCTGGCCTGTTAGAATTTATTTGATCCGTATGCTGGCTGTAATGAATACTTGGAAACATTGCAATAGCTGCGATAAGTATGATTTTGATTTTGGACATATTATTTTTTTTGAGTTAAAAAGTAATAACGCTTTTCAAATGTACTATATTTTATTATTTATTTAAGAATGATATTTTTATTTTGTCCCGAACTTTCGAGATGAATTTATTAATTTTGGAAAAAATTACACTTCTATGCAAACAGCTTCATTTACGGGTTTTATAAAAGCACTATTTTATATGATTGCTTTCTACTATATTTTCAGATTTTTAGCAAAATTATTTTTGCCTTTAATAGTTAAAAAGGTAGTAGAAAAAGCGGGCGAAAGTATGCAGAAACAACAAAAGCATGCGGAAGACAGCACTTGGAAAAAAACACAAAGTAAGGATGATGTAACATACAATTCAGTAAACACTAAAAATCCCCGCGAAACCAAAAAAGTGGGAGATTATGTTGATTACGAAGAAATAGATTAAATTTGTCATTATTAACAAGCTTTTTACTCTAATCCAAACTTTTTTAAATTGAAAATAATAAATAGGTTTTATCCACACGCCCTTGCCATACTTGGTTTTGTACTTGTTTCTACACTCTATTTTTATCCTGTATTACAAGGAAAACAAATTTTCCAGTCTGATATTGTACAGTATACAGGAATGGCCAAAGAGCAAAATGACTTTAGAGGCACGGATCATGTAGAACCTTATTGGACTAATTCAGCTTTCGGCGGAATGCCAACGTATCAATTAGGAGCAAAATACCCACACGATTATATTGGCGCTATTGATGATGCGTTGCGTTTTTTACCGCGACCTGCGGATTATTTATTTTTATATTTTTTAGGATTTTACGGTTTGATGCTGGTGTTAAAAGTCGATCCTTTAAAAGCCTTTTTTGGAGCATTAGCTTTTGGTTTATCTACTTATTTGATTATTATTTTGGGCGTTGGCCATAATGCCAAAGCGCATGCGATTGCATACATGCCACTTGTTATTGCCGGGTTTATTCTGGTCTTTCAAAAAAAATATATTCTGGGAGGTTTGATTACGCTTTTTGCAACAGCGTTAGAAATCAATGCGAATCACTTCCAAATGACTTATTACTTATTGATTTTCTTATTAATTCTTTCTGCTTATTTTATCTATCAGCTAGTAAAAGAAAAGGAATATAAATCAATGTTGTATTCCTTTGGAACATTGGCAGTAGCCGGAATTTTTGCTCTTGGTGCGAATGCGACTAATTTATTGGCAACTTCTGAATATGCGGATTTTAGTACGCGTGGAAAAAGCGAATTAAGTTTTAATCCTGATGGTTCAAAAAATACAAACAGCAGTGCGCTGACGCATGATTATATTACGGAATACAGTTATGGAATTACTGAAAGTTTTAATTTGATTGCACCGCGACTTTTTGGTGGGTCAAATAATGAGGCCGTTGGGAAAGATAGTAATATGTATGAATTCATGATTGGTCAAGGCGTGCCGGAAGATCAGGCAACTGATTTTGTTGCTGGAATGCCAACGTATTGGGGCGATCAGCCTATTGTAGCGGCTCCTGCCTATATAGGTGTGGTGGTTTTCTTTTTAGCAATAATGGCTTTGTTCATCGATAAACGTAAAATAAAGTATGTATTCCTATGCGGTTCAATAATTGCGTTAGTGCTTTCATGGGGAAAAAATTTCCCAATATTGACGGACTTTTTCATTGATTATGTTCCGATGTACAATAAATTCAGAGCAGTTTCCTCCATACAAGTTATTCTTGAGTTGTGTTTCCCTGTTTTGGCGATTATGGGGTTGCAGTCTTTTTTTCAATTGGATAAAAAATTACAGTGGAAAGCTTTATATGAAACTGGAATTTTAAGCCTCGGAATTATTGTAATATTGTTTTTGAGCAAAAGTATGTTCAGTTTTTCTGGCGGAAATGATGCTTATTTTCAACAAACCTACGGTCCGGATTTTGTAAATGCATTGAAACAGGACAGGATGAGGTTGTATAGCGCTGATTTATTGCGCTCTGCTTTCTTTATCTTACTAACTACGGGAGTTTTGTGGTTATCGATTAAAGATAGATTTGCCCAAAATACGGCTATTATAATCGTGGGATTATTGATGGTTTCCGATCTGTTTTTCGTGGATAAAAATTATGTTTCGGGAAAAGATTTCGTTAACGGAAGAGAAGTAGAAGTTCCTTTTCAAGAATCTCCTTCGGATGTTGAGATTCTTAAAGATACCACACATTATAGAGTTTTCGAGGTCTCTGGGAATTTATCCAGTGCCAGAGCTTCCTATTTTCATAAATCAATTGGAGGTTATAGTGCAGTAAAACCGCGAAGGATGCAGCAGTTATTTGACTACCAAATTGCTAACAACAACATGGAAGTATTGAATATGCTCGATGTAAAATATGTAATTCAAACTGATAAAGAAGGGAAAGAATTTCCAACGTCAAATCCTAATGCAAATGGAAATGCATGGTTTGTAAGTCAAGTAAAATTGGTGAGTTCTGCTGATGAAGAGATGAAAGCATTAGATAGTTTAGATTCTAAGAATGTGGCAGTCGTAAATAGTAAAGATTTTGAATTAAAAAAGACGGCTTTCGCCAAAGACAGCGCAGCGACTGTAACTTTAGAAAACTACAAACCCAATTATTTGAAGTACAAATCTGAAAACGCAAATGAAGGTTTAGCCGTTTTCTCCGAAATGTATTATGGAAAAGGTTGGAATGCGTATATTGACGGTAGAAAATCAGATCACATTAGAGTTGATTACGTTCTAAGGGGATTGCAAATTCCAGCTGGAAAACACTCGATAGAATTCAAGTTTGAGCCACAAGTCGTTAAAACCGGAAGTACAATAACGTTGATCAGTTCCATAGGGATACTATTGCTTTTGATTGGGGGGATTTATTTTGAAAGGAAGAAAAAGGCGTTAGCTGTCTGATATTTATTTGTAAATTTGATCTAATAAATTTCGAATACATTCTAAATTTTTAAAGCAATGGGTAAAGTCAAATTAAATCACGCACCTCCGTTAGTTATGGAGGCAAGATATATTGAAGAAACAAGACAATTGACTTATCAACAACGTTTTGAAAAACTGATGGCAATAATCGAACTTTCTTGCGTATTAAAATCGGCAAAAAAATATTCAAAATCAAAATAATTTGAAACGAATATGCATAAACAAATAATAGATGTTTGGAAGTACTTGTCAGAAAACAATGTAAACTATCTAACCATCGGTGGATTTGCTGTAAACATTTATGGCTACGGAAGAAATACAGGAGATATTGATATTTTCATTGAAGATACGATTGCTAATCGTGAAAATTTGAGAAATGCTATTAAACAAATGGGATTAGGTGATTTTGAAAGTATTAAAACGATGCAATTCATTCCGGGTTGCACAGATTTCACTTTAAATATTAATTTTAGATTGGATATTATGACTTCCGTTAAAGGTCTAGAAAATAAGCCTTTCGTAGTACTTTTAGAAAAAGCAAATATCATAGATATAGATGGAATTCCGGTTTTTTTTATTGATTACGATAATCTGATTATTGCCAAAAAAGCAGCCAACAGACTGAAAGACCAGCTCGATATTGAAGAGTTGGAGAAACTAAATAATAAAAATATTTGTTAAAAGTATGATAGAATTATCCGGTTTAAAATCGTTTCAACAAATATTGTTTTGGCTTTTTCTTGTAGGAATTATTATTGGAGTTTTATTAACACTATACTTCATTAATCAGGACAAATTTAGATTAATATTGTTATTACCGTCGTTACCAGTTTTATACTTTATTTCAAAAGGATTGTATAAAAACAGTAATTCGTTTTTTATGGATTTAAAATCAATTACTACAAAAGCCTAACTTTGGAACCCAAGAAAATTTTAATAATTACTTATTATTGGCCTCCTGCTGGAGGACCAGGAGTGCAACGTTGGCTTAAGTTTGTCAAGTATTTGCCAGATTTTGGCATTCAGCCGATTGTTTATATTCCGCAGAATCCAACATATCCTATTGTTGATCAAAACTTGGTAAAAGAAGTTTCGGAGAAAGCCATTATTCTGAAACAGAAGATTTTTGAACCGTATCAACTGGCGTCTTTTCTTTCGAAGAATAAAACAAAAAAAATCAGTTCAGGAATTATTCCAAATCAGAAAAAGCAATCTTTTCTGGATAAAACCTTTCTTTGGATTCGTGGAAATCTTTTTATTCCCGATGCGCGTGTTTTTTGGGTAAAACCATCGGTTGCTTTTTTGGAGAAATACATCGTTGACAATAATATTGATACAATTGTTACTTCAGGACCGCCACACAGTCTGCATCTTATTGGATTGGAATTAAAACAAAAATTAAATCTGAGATGGTTTGCTGATTTCCGTGATCCATGGACGACAATTGGCTATCACAAATCATTGCGATTGTCGAGTTTTGCTGCCAAAAAACACAAAGCTTTAGAACATCAGGTTTTAAATTCAGCCGATACCATTATTGTAACGAGCAAAACCACCAAAACCGAATTCCAGGAGATTACCACTAAACCTATTGCGGTAATAACGAATGGCTATGATAAGGAAGAAGTTGAAAAACAAACGCTGGATTCTAAATTTAGTTTAGCACACATCGGTTCTTTTTTGTCGGAAAGAAATCCTCTGATTTTATGGGAAAGTTTGGTTGAATTAATTCATGAGATTCCAGATTTCAAATCGCATTTCGAAATAAAACTAATCGGAGCGGTTAGTCAGGAAGTTTTAGAAACGTTAAATCAATTCGGGCTAAATACGTATTTGAATAATTTGGGTTATGTTTCCCATTCTGAAGCGATTGCGCACCAACGAAAGTCGCAGGTTTTGTTGCTTGTCGAAATTAATTCGGAAGATACTAAAAGCATTATTCCGGGAAAATTATTCGAGTACATGGTTTCAAACCGGCCTATTGTTGCCATAGGTCCCAAAGATTCAGATTTTGCTGAGATTATTACGAATACCAACACAGGTGTATTTTTTGATTATTCTGAGAAAGTGAAACTTAAAAGTGTAATTTTGGACTTTTATAATCAGTTTTTGAAAGGCAAATTACAATCAAATGGAGTTGGTTTACAAAATTATTCCAGAAGAAACCTAACGAAAGAATTGGTTGAATTGCTTAACAAAATGTAAATTAGAAAGTGAGGTTTCTCAATACTTCGCAATGATAAAATAATGGGAATAGTATTAAATCAGTCTTTAAAGAATACAATAATTACCTATTTGGGTTTTGGAATTGGTGCCATAAATACGCTGTATTTGTATCCTGTTTTTTTAGGAGATACTTATTATGCTGTAACAGGTTACATTCTTTCTTGTGCAAATGTAATCATGCCTTTATTTGCAATAGGGATGCAAAATACGTTAGTGAAATTTTATTCGCAATATGAGTCAGAAGAGGAAAAATCCAGATTTTTATCTTTCACCGTGTTGTTTCCTTTAGTTTTGTCTATTCCTTTAATATTGTTAGGATTACTTTTTTTTGATGATATTTTATTCTTTGTAACAAAGAAAAACCCGGTAGTTAAGGATTTCATTTGGCTTATTCCATTTGTAGGGTTATGCATGGCTTATTTCGAAATTTTTTATGCTTGGGCCAAAGTTCACATGCATTCGGTTTTTGGTAATTTTGTGAAAGAGGTAGGATTGCGATTGTTTTCATTATTTGCGTTGATTGGCGTTTATTACAGATGGATAACAGTTGTGGAGTTCGTTTACGTGACTGCAGGAATTTACTTTTTGGCATTAGTTATTACAATGGGTTATGCTTATTATATTAAAAAGCCTGATTTCCAATTTGCAATACCTTCTAATGTAAAAAATATAATGGAGTATACTTTTTATATTATTTTATCAGGTAGTGTAGCTAATTTGCTGTTGGATGGGGATAAAATTATGCTTAACCAATACATGATTATTGAGAATATAGCCTATTACTCCG
The DNA here is from genome assembly GCF_049896865.1 of Flavobacterium sp. DSP2-3-1. Lineage (NCBI taxonomy): Bacteria > Pseudomonadati > Bacteroidota > Flavobacteriia > Flavobacteriales > Flavobacteriaceae > Flavobacterium > Flavobacterium sp. DSP2-3-1. Next base: position 58,216 of record NZ_JAFCVD010000011.1, read on the forward strand.
TTGCTACTTATATTGCTTTGGTTATTTCTGTTCCAAGTCGCGCGATGCACCAAATTGTCTATCCAATTACGGCCCGACTGATGCATGATAACAAATTTGAGGAATTAAATATTTTGTATAAAAAGACATCCATTAATTTACAAGTCGTGGGTGGATTTGTAATGTTGGGTATATTTGTTAATATCAATCAGTTATATGAAATGGTTCCCAAAGAGTATAGCGGTGGTATTTTAGTTGTATTTATGATTGGATTGTCTAAATATTTTGATTTAATATTAGGGAATAATAATGCGATAATTTTTAATACAAAATATTACAGAGCAGTGTTGTTCCTCGGTGTTTTTTTAGTTGCTTTAGCGATTGGATTGAACGCGATTTTTATTCCTTTGTACGGGATTATGGGATCTGCGTTTGCAACATTATTATCAATAACATTATATAGCATAGCCAAGTTGCTTTTTGTGGTGAAACGTTTGCATTTGTATCCATTTACAAAGCAAACATTGTATTCTCTGGGAATCACATTGCTATTGTTTCTTTTGTTTTATTTTTGGGAATTTCCTTTTGACCCTAAAATAGCAATAATATTAAAATCAGTTTTATTAACTATTTCTTACATTTACATTAATTATAAATTTGTTATTTCGGTCGAAATTAATCAAGCTATCGATGTTGTTTTGAAAAAGCTAAGATAAATTAGGAGCGTTTCTGTTGGATAATAAAAAAAAATAACTGTTTCATTTCCTATTACTTATCGAAAGTTACTTTAGCTTTTTTAACAAAAAGAAATCAAATATCACTAAAAGTGGGTATTGTGGAATTTTAAATTTACTATTATTTTTGCAAAGTCAGTTTTAATAAAGACAGCAAAAAAGTATTTAAATTTCAATGATAAGCATGAATAGTAATAAAAGTACAAGCGATGATAATTTAATCAAATTTTTATCTATTATAGCCGATAAAACCAATGATGGGTTTGTAGTATTAGAGCGAAACGATAAGTTACCTTTTGTCGTTTTATTGAAAAAGAAAAAAAAGGTTGATCATGTTTTTAATTTTTGCATCTTTTGCGCTACTCTTGGACTTTGGTCTATAGCTTGGATTTACATTTCGCAAGTTTCATCAAAAGCTAAAAAGATTTTAATAGCAATTGATGAAGACGGAAATCCTTTTGAAGAAAAATGTTATATGGGATAATATTTATAATTTATCTTTCAAATATTTTCCCGTAACAGATTCTTTTATTTTTACAACTTCTTCCGGAGTTCCTACTGCAAGTAATTTGCCACCATTTTCCCCACCCTCGGGACCTAAATCTATGATCCAATCCGCGCACTTTATTAAATCAAGGTTGTGTTCGATAACAATAATCGAATGCCCTTTATCAATTAATGCATCGAAGGAAGCTATTAGTTTCTTGATGTCATGAAAGTGCAATCCAGTTGTAGGTTCGTCAAAAACAAATAAAGCTTTATCTTTTGTAGCTCCTTTTACCAGGAATGAAGCGAGCTTTATTCGCTGTGCTTCTCCTCCGGAAAGTGTAGAAGACGATTGTCCTAATTGCACATAACCCAAGCCCACATCTTGCAAAGGCTGCAATTTTTGAGTGATTTTAGTCTGTTTATTTGCTATAAAAAAGGCAATAGCATCATCGATTGTCATCGTTAGTATATCGTGAATGTTTTTACCTTCAAAAGCGACTTCGAGAATTTCTTTCTTAAATCGTTTTCCGTTACAGGTTTCACACGGTAATTGTACATCAGCCATAAAAACCATTTCTACGTTTATAGAACCTTCTCCTTTGCAGGTTTCGCATCTTCCGCCATCAACATTAAAAGAAAAATGTTTGGCCTGATACCCTCTTATTTTTGATAGTTTTTCTTTGGCATACAATTCCCGAATGTCATCATACGCCTTAATGTAAGTCACAGGATTTGAACGGGAACTTCTTCCTATTGGGTTTTGATCAACGTATTCAATGTGTTTAATTTGCGAAAATGAACCTTTCATTTCTGTAAACTGTCCTGCTTTTTCACCTACGTTTTCCAATTTTTTTTGCATGGCCGGAAAAAGGATCTTCTTAACAAGAGTACTTTTTCCACTTCCAGAAACTCCTGTAATTACCGTCAATACATCCAGCGGAAAAGTAACATCAATATTTTGTAAATTATTTTCTCGTGCTCCTTTTATGTCGATAAAATTCTTAAATAATCTTCTTTTTTTAGGGACGGTAATTTCTAAATCACCATTTAGATATTTCGCTGTAAGTGAAGTCGATTTTAATATTTCGTCGTAGGTTCCCTGAGCGACTAAATTCCCGCCTAAAGTTCCTGCCTCCGGCCCAATATCTATAATCATGTCAGCAGCTTTCATGATGTCTTCATCGTGTTCTACAACGATAACCGTGTTTCCTAAATCACGTAAGGAAAGTAATACTTTTATCAGGCGTTCTGTATCTTTTGGGTGTAAACCAATACTTGGCTCATCCAAAATATACATGGAACCAACTAAACTGCTTCCAAGCGAAGTTGCTAAATTAATACGTTGCGATTCTCCTCCGGAAAGTGTGGCTGAATTCCTGTTTAATGTCAGATAATCCAATCCTACTTCAGTTAGAAAAGACAAACGGTTGTTGATTTCCACCATTAGTCGTTTGGCAATTTGTTTTTCATAAACATCTAAATCAATGTTTTTGAAAAAAGTAACTAAATGTTTTATCGGTAAATCAACTAAATCAGAAACTGTTTTTTCATTAATTTTCACGTATGAAGCTTCAATTCTCAGGCGTTTTCCTTTGCAGGAATGACATTTAGTTTTTCCTCTGTAACGCGAAAGCATCACTCTGTTTTGGATTTTATAATTCTTTTCTTCCAATTCTTTAAAGAAATCATTCAATCCTTGAAAATAGGTATTTCCATTCCAGATTAATTCTTTTTGGTCTTCAGATAATTGGTAATATGGTTTGTGTATTGGAAAGTCAAATTTGTACGCCTTATTTACTAGTTCGTCACGAAACCAACTCATGCTTTCTCCTCGCCAAGGGAAAATAGCATTTTCAAAAACGGATAAAGTCGTGTTTGGCACTACTAATTCGGCATCAATACCGATAATATTTCCATAACCTTCACAAACGGGACATGCTCCGTATGGATTATTAAAACTAAATAAATGAACGTTTGGTTCCAGAAATGTAATGCCGTCTAATTCAAAATTATTAGAGTAGGAATACTTTTTATCAGAGTTTAATTCTTGTAAATGGCAAATTCCTTTTCCTTCAAAAAAAGCAGTTTGAACCGCATCAGCAAGACGATTGTAAAACTCTTCTTCTGCGGAAGTGTCGTGATTAACCACTATTCGGTCGACTATTAAAAAGATTTCTTTTTTATCTAATGAGTCTGGTAAATCGTCTAAACGAATCATTTCATTATTTACCAATATTCGGGCAAATCCTTGTTGCAAAAGGACTTTTAGTTTGTCTTCCAATTTTCGTCCTTCTTCCAAATGAATAGGCGCAAGCAACAACCATTTGCTATCCAATTCAAAATTTTTCACATCGGAAACGACATCAGTGACGGTATTTTTTTTGACTTCACGACCGGAAATTGGGGAATAAGTTCGTCCTATTCTGGCAAAAAGTAATTTTACGTAATCATATATTTCTGTTGAGGTTCCTACCGTCGACCGCGCGTTTGTCGTATTCACTTTTTGTTCGATAGCAATCGCAGGAGCAATTCCCTTAATATATTCTACTTTTGGTTTGTCCAATCGTCCAAGAAATTGTCTCGCATACGAAGATAAACTTTCTACATAACGGCGCTGTCCTTCGGCATATAAAGTATCGAAGGCCAAACTTGATTTTCCTGAACCCGAAAGTCCTGTGATAACCACTAATTTATTTCGGGGAATAGCAACATCAACATTTTTTAGGTTATGTACCTGTGCACCTTTTATGATGATATTTTTCCTTGGATCCAATTTCGAAAGGTCAACTTGCATAAAAATGATAATTTTTACAAAAGTAATCAATTTTCAACAGAGAAAAGGGAATGAACAACTCACAAATAATCATTAAAAGCACGGTTGAAAACTGATTTTTCTTCTGGTATAGTTTTTATGTTTTCCATGCAATAAATAAATGCTATTTTTAGGTTTATTTTTGAAAAAATTAACATCAACATTCCATTGAAAACAAAACTGTCCATTTTTCTTTTTTTAATGTCTTTCTGTGCTTTTTCGCAAGAGTTACCGCCAATTGTAAAATATCCCTCTACCACTTATGGTGCGGGAAATCAAAATTGGATGATTTCTCAAGATCAAAATCATTATGTTTTCTTTGCAAACAATGAAGGATTATTAGAATTTAATGGATCAAACTGGGAATTATACCCATCACCAAATGAAACTATTGTTCGTTCTGTAAAAGTCATTGGAAATAAGATTTTTACGGGTTGTTACATGGAATTTGGTTTTTGGGCACGTCAAGAAAATGGAAAACTAAAATACACTTCATTAAGTAAAACATTAAAAAATAAGATTCTTGATGACGAGCAATTCTGGAATATTTTAAATTATGATCAATGGGTTATTTTTCAATCCCTGAACAGAATTTACATTTATGATACTCAAACCGGAGGTTTCAAAATTATAGCGCCGAAAAATAATATAACAAAATCGTTCCGTACCAAAACTGCGATTTACTTTCAAACAATCAATGAGGGACTTTTTGAAATTGAAAGCGGAAAAGGACGTTTGGTTTCTAACAATCTAATTTTACAAAGCAATAAAATTGTCAATCTTTTTTCCATCGATGAAGGACTTTTGATCCAAACACAGCAGAATGGATTTTATAAACTCATAGGAACCGCTTTGACAAAGTTTTCTACTGAGGCTGATTCGGAATTAGCTGCCAGTAGTGTGTACAGCAGTCAATTACTTTCAGATGGAAGTTTTGCTTTGGGAACAGTTTCTAATGGAATATTTATCTTAAATAATATCGGGAAAATTAAATATCACATCAGTCAAAATAAGGGATTGAGTAACAATACAGCGCTGTCTTTGTACGAAGATGCCGATAAGAATCTTTGGGTAGGACTGGATAACGGAATCAATTGCATAAATCTGCAATCTCCGATACAAAATTTTGTTGACGATACAGGAATTCTTGGTACAGTTTATACTTCAAAACTATACAATGATAATTTGTATGTGGGAACCAACCAAGGTTTGTTTTATAAAAGTTATCAGAGTAACGATGAATTTAAATTTGTGACTGGAACAAAAGGACAGGTTTGGTCCTTGTTTGAGTATGATGGAACTCTTTTTTGTGGTCATGATTCAGGAACATTTGTCATAGAAAATGCTGTGGCAAAAAATATATTTTCAAGATCAGGAACTTGGAAATTTGAAACCATACCCAATCAAAAAGGACTTTTACTTCAAGGGAATTATTACGGAATTTCAGTTTTGGAAAAAACGAACAGTCAATGGGGTTTTAGAAATAAAATTGACGGATTTGATTATTCTTCAAAATATTTTGAAATCACAAACAACTTGAATGTGTTCGTTAGCCATGAATACAAAGGCGTTTACAGATTAGAGTTAGACAGAAAATTGTTAAAAACGAAAAATTTTGTAAAATATAATACACCTACAAAAGGGAAAAATGCCAGTTTGACAAAGTTTTATAACACCATTTATTATGCGAATAAAGAAGGTGTTTTTAAACTGAATGCGAAGACAAATCAATTTAGTAAAGATCATTTATTAAGTTCCGTTTTTGAAAAAGATGAGTATACCTCGGGGAAATTAATCGAGGATAACTCCAAAAAAATATGGCTGTTTTCAAAAAATTACATTCATTATTTCTCATTGAGTAAATTAAGCAGTCAATTGAAGCAAAATGTAATTCCTATTCCAGCATCACTGACCAATTCGATGTTAGGCTACGAAAACATTACTCAAATTTCTAATTCTAATTATTTGATAGGAACAACAGATGGCTATTATATTTTAAATCTTAATGATTTGAGTTTTAAAAACTATAGTGTTTTAATATCGGCGATTACAACAAATAAACTCAATGAAAACTCCGAAAACCGTTCTATTCTAAAAGAAGGCAGTTTTAAATATGATGAAAATAATATAACTATCAATTATACGGTTCCTGAATTTAATAAACACATCAATGCTGAATTTCAATATTTATTAGAAGGATTTCAAGAAGAGTGGAGCGAATGGAGTGCCAAATCAACAGTGAATTTTAAAAACTTGCCTCCAGGAGAATATACTTTTAGAGTTAGAGCTAAGTTTGCAAATTCTCCTTTGGAAGATGTAGCGGTATATACTTTTACAGTCCAAAAACCGTGGTATTTAATACATATTGCACTATTTGTGTATTTGATTTTTGTGATTATATTGGCTCGATTTATCCATAAGGCCTATAAAAGTTATTATCAAAAACAAAAAGAAAAATTGATAGAAGAGAATAATCTTTTATTGGAAATTAAAGAACTTGAGAACGAGCAAGAATTGATGCGCATCAGAAATGAACAACTTTCAAAAGATGTAGATACTAAAAATCGGGAGTTGGCTGTTTCTACAATGAGTTTGAATAGTAAAAACGAGTTTCTAACTTTTATTAAGGATGACTTAAAGAAAACACCGAACGATGGTTATAGAAGTATAAAATCAGTCATTTCTTCAATTAATAAAAACATTACCGAGGGCGATAGCTGGAGTGTTTTTAAGGAAGCTTTTGATAACGCCGACAAAGACTTTTTGAAAAAAATGAAAGTAGCTCATCCATCCTTGACTCCAAATGATTTGAGATTATGTGCCTACTTAAGATTAAATCTTTCCTCGAAGGAAGTAGCTCCCTTATTAAATATTTCTGTACGAAGCGTTGAGATAAAAAGATATCGTTTGCGTAAAAAAATGGAATTAACACATGAACAGGGACTTGTTGAGTATATTTTAGCTGTATAGTTCTCTACAATTTCTATAAATAGAACTATACAATACCACAACATTAACGTTATTGTTGTGGTTTGTTCCTTTTAAATATAATTAGAGTATCACAATTTCTTCTTAATTTTCAATGCTTTTTTAAGTATTGTAAATTAAACCAATAATTTTTTGCATTGTATGTTTTTTGTTGAGGTTCCTTTTGATTTATTATTTGAGGTTCCGATTAATTTTATAATTCACAAAAAACATAAATTATGAAGTCAAACTATTTATTAATCCTTTTTCTATTTCTGTCCTCTATTGGTTTTGCCCAAGGATATTATATGGCAGGAGTTGTTAAAGAAGCAGGTTCTGGTTTACCGATACCAGGAGTAAATGTTCAAGTTAAAAATTCAACAGTTGGGACATCTACAGATATGGATGGTCGTTTTTCTCTAAAAGGAGTTTCCTCTGGTGCAACTTTAGTTTTTACTTATTTAGGATTTAAAAATTTAGAATATAAAGTAGTTTCATCAATTAGCACTCTTTCTATTTCGTTGCAAGACGATTCTGAAATATTGGATGAAGTTGTAGTAATTGGATACGGAACTCAGAAAAAGCGAGAAATGACAGGAGCAGTTTCTGTTGTGGACAGCAAAACTTTAGAGGCTTTAAAACCAATTAAAATTGAACAAGCGTTGCAAGGAACTGTGTCCGGGGTGAATGTGACTACTACTTCTGGTGCTCCAGGTGCCGCTTTGGATATTCGTATTAGAGGTATTGCAACCAACGGTGAAAACAGACCTACAACAATCATTGATGGCTATGTTGGAGAACTTGGATTATTAAATCCAAATGATGTCGAGTCTATAACCGTTTTGAAAGATGCTCAAGCTGCTATTTATGGCACTATCGGTGCTAATGGAATTATTCTTATCACAACTAAATCGGGGAAAAAGAATTCGAAATCAAAAATTAGTTACAACACCTACACAGGTTTTCAGGAAACTTCACGAACATTACCGATGTTGAATGCCACCGAATACGCCTTATTATTGAACGAAAGTTATGCTAACGGCGGTAACACTATTCCTTTTCCTGATGTTTCCGGTTTAGGTAAAGGCAAAAACTGGCAAAATGAAGTTTTCAGCACTAGCGTTCCTGTAATCAATCACGATATCTCTTTTTCTGGTGGATCGGATAAAATTACTTACGCGGTAAGTGGTTCTCATTTGGATCAGGAAGGAATTATTGGCGAAAGTAAATCTGGTTTTTTACGAAATACTGCACGAGTTTCTGTAGGGGCAGATGTTACCGAACGATTAAAATTGAAAACAAACGTTATCTACACTTATTTTAATAGAAAATCATTAAACGAAGGTGGTTTAGGTTCTATTTTGTTCAATGCATTAAATATTCCATCAACCCTAACACCTTATGATGCGAATGGTGATTTTACAAAAGTGCCTACAAATACGGGATTAGGAATAGAAATTATAAATCCATTAGCTCAGATCGCCAATACGTATAATGACTATAACTTCAAAAAAGTAAATGGTAATTTTGGATTGGATTACAAGGTTTTTAAAGATTTTGTCGTTTCGAGTTCTATTGGTTTTAATACATCAAACAGTGAGTCTAAATCGTTTGCCAAGCAAATTTTATATTGGATAAATCCTTCAGATAAAGTATTCGATGTTTTGAGAAGTTCGGTTTCCCAAAGTGCAATTAATGATAATGACTATTCGTTTGATTTATTTGGAACTTATACTAAGAAAATTGGAGACAACCACAATGTTGTAGCCACAGTGGGAAATACTATTTTCAAACAATACGGAAACGGATTGTTTGCAACTGGATTTGATGTTCCTTATAATTCATGGGAATTTGCGGATATAGCCTTGACCAGAGGAATTTCTGAAACCGTACCAAACGGTTCTTACAATTATGATGAAAGAAGACTTTCTTATTTTGCGAGAGCACAATATGATTTTAAAGGTAAATATCTTTTTTCTACAATGATACGCCGTGATGCTTCGACAAAATTTGGACCTGGAAACAAAGTGGGATATTTCCCTTCTATTACAGCAGGTTGGGTAATTTCTGACGAAGGCTTTTTTGGAAAAGACAAACTCGTAAATTTTATGAAATTAAGAGGGAGTTATGGTATTTTAGGAAATGACCAAATTCCAAATAATGGTTATGTGTCTCAATTAAATGGGGAAGCTACCTATGTTTTTGATGATGTTTTAGTGAATGGTTTGGCAACAGGACAAATTCCAAATACAAATTTGAAATGGGAAGAAGCCAGAAAATTTGACGTTGGTTTAGACCTTAAATTAGCAGATAATAAGGTTTCTGTAGTTGCCGATTATTTTATTGACACACGAGCAGACTTACTAATCCCATTTATACCGGTTTCAGGAATCAACGGAACTGCAGCTCCAGGCGCAGGTTCTCCAACGGTAAATGCAGGAACAGTAAGAAATTCAGGTTTAGAGTTTGCGATAGATTACAAAAATAAATTCTCCGATGATTTTTCGATGAATGTGGGATATAATGTTACTTTCCTTAAAAACGAGGTATTAGAGGTTAACAACGGTATAGGATATATTGAAGGAGGTTCCTTCGGCGTAGGCCAGCAAGCGCCTTCGAGAATGGAAGTAGGATTGCCGATCGGTTATTTTTATGGTTATAAAACCGATGGGATTTTTCAAAATCAAGCAGAAGTTGCTGCACATCCATCTCAATTATCGTTAGGTGCTGATGCCAGTCCAGGTGATCTTCGTTTTGTAGATGTAAACGGTGACGGAGTTCTTAATGCGAGTGACAGATCGAATATTGGAGATCCAATTCCAGATGCCACAATGGGATTCAATTTACAAATGAACTACAAAAGTTTTGATTTTGCAGTCTATACTTTTGCTTCAGTAGGAAATGATATGGTACGAAATTACGAAAGAAACCTAACGGATGTAAATCGTCTAAATTATGTTTTGGACCGTTGGACCGGCGAAGGAAGCACGAATGCTACTCCAAGAGTGACTACAGGTGCTACAGGAAATTCTACTTTCTCCAATTATTTTGTTGAAGATGCTTCGTATTTAAGAATCCAAAACATACAATTGGGATATGCAATAAATCCTAGATATTCTGAAAAAGCGGGAATTACGAAACTACGATTGTATGCGGGTGTAAATAACTTGTACACGTTTACAAAATACAAAGGTTTTGATCCGGGCGCTTCTAATGGAGCTCCAATAGGAGGAGGAATTGACTATGGTTTTTATCCAATCCCAAGAACCTATTTGTTAGGTTTAAACATTAATTTTTAATTTGTATAAAAATGAAAAAGTATTTATTTATTACGCTCATAACGATAACAATCTTCGCAACGGTAACCATTTCTTGTAGTGATGATTTTGTGGATCGACCTATAGAATATTCGATTGATTCTGAGAATTATTTTAATTCAAAATCAGATTATGACAATGCTTTAATTGCAACCTATGATTTGTTGCAAACCACGTACCTCAATTCAATTTTGGGTGAGATAGCCTCAGACAATACTTTAGCAGGAGGAGAAAGTCAATCAGATACTCCTGGTTTTCAGCAAATTGATGACATGATTCATACGCCTGTTAATAGCAATCTAAAAAACTTGTGGGACTGGATGTTTGCTGGAGTTCAAAGAGCCAATTACATTTTGGAATTCAAAGACAAAACTAATTTTGAAGGAAAAAATCAAGTAATCGGTGAAGCTCGTTTTCTGAGGGCTTATTATCATTTTGAATTAGTAAAATGGTTTGGAGGTATTCCGTTGAAAGGGGATGCAAGATTTAATCCAGGGGACGAGAAAATAATTCCGCGTTCATCCGTTTCAGAAGTTTATGCTTCTATTGAAGCTGATTTAATCTTTGCTTCTGAAAACTTAACTGCGACCGCAGCACAAAAAGGAAGAGCAACTAAAGGTGCTGCATTAGCGTTATTAGGAAAGGCTTATTTGTACCAAAATAAATATGCACGAGCGGCTGCAACTTTCGAAAGTTTAATCGGATTTTCCACCTATTCGTTGGTTTCAGATTACAATACTATTTTTGAAAATGCAGGAGAAAATGGTTTAGAATCGGTTTTTGAAGTACAGTACACGGATGTGGAAGGAGCAGGTTTTGGATGTCTCCAATGTAGCGAAGGAAATGTAGCTGTTGGTTTTAGTGGACCAAGAAATTATTCAGGCGATTTATTTACATCAGGTTTCAGTTTTAATGTTCCAACTCAGAAAGTGGTAAACGCATTTGAAGCAGGAGATAGAAGAAAAGCGGTTGCAATATTAGACATTCAAGCTTGGGCGACCGCAACAGGCGCAACTTTTGGAAAAGGTTACGAGCACACCGGTTTTTTCAATAGAAAATATATTCCAAGAAAAAGAAGTGCTGGTGCACAAGGAGATTTAAACCTTACAAATCCTAATAATTACAGAGCCATCCGTTATGCAGATGTTCTTTTGATGGCAGCAGAGGCTTACAGTCGCGGTGGAATTGATGATACCAAAGCAAGAGGATATTTGAACCAAGTTCGAAGACGCGCTTTTGGTGATTTGAATCATGATATTTCATCTTCTGGAGCGGCTTTGACTGACTTTATTTTAGCAGAAAGAAGAGTGGAATTAGTTGGGGAAGGACACCGTTTCTTCGATTTAGTTCGAATTGGTAAAGCAGCTCAGGAAATTACTGGATTTAAAGCCAACAAAAATGAATTGTTTCCAATTCCTATCGAGGAAATTCAATTCGCAAATGGAAATTGGAAACAAAATCCTGGATATTAAAAACTAATATTATTTAAATATGAAAAACTTAAAATTAATACTAAGTCTTTTTGTTCTAACTATCTTTTTGGGATGTTCAGACGAAAATAATGACGTAGATCTTGCCGGTGTAAATGCACCTTCAAATATATCTGCCCTGACGACCATTATACAAGATAACTCAGGAAATGTTACTTTTTTACCAAAAGGAGAAGGAGTTACTCAATTCGAAATTTATTTTGGTGATGCAATTACAGCTCCTGTTTATATAAATCCCGGAGCCACTATTACCCACAAATATAAAGAGGGTAAATTTCAGGCCAAAATTATTGGGGTAACTATAAATGGAAAAAAAACAGAAACTATACAAGTGGTAACGGTTTCTTTTTTGGCACCAATAAATTTTGAACCAACCATAACTATTGGAAGTAATCTTTCGATTAATGTAATTGCGAAAGCAGAATTGGAGACTTTTTTTCAAGTTTATTTTGGAGATGTCTCGAATGAAGTTCCAGTAGATTTCATGGAAGGTGAAGTGATTACGCACACGTATTTAAATCCGGGAACGTATCAAGTGAAAGTGGTAGCCCTGAGCGGTGGCGTTGCTACAACTCAAAAAACGCAAAGCGTAACTGTAACTAATTTATTTGCCGCTCCAATTCCAACGATTCCTGCTGCGAATGTTATTTCCATGTTTAGTGATAGTTACACAAATGTTGCTGTCGATACATGGAGAACTTCTTGGTCACAGGCAAATCTGGAGGATATTGATATCAGTGGTAATAAAACTAAAAAATACAGTGCCTTGAATTTTGTAGGTATTGAAGCGACTGCTACTCCCATCAATGCGTCGGCAATGACCTTTTTTCATATTGATATTTGGTCATCAAACTTAACGGAATTTAAAGTTAAATTAGTCGATTTTGGAGCTAATGGAGTCTTTGGCGGCGGAGATGACAAAGAGCATGAAATCACGATTGCAAATCCTGTAAAGGAAAAATGGGTAAGTTTAGATCTTCCATTAAGTGACTTTGCCGGACTAACAACGCGTTCTCACATAGCACAATTAATTTTAGTTGGTGCACCATCAGGAAATACTACGGTTTATGTTGATAACGTTTTCTTTTACAACAAAGCCGGTTCTGTCACAGCAGCGCCAATACCAACTTTAGCGGTATCTAAAGTGATTTCTATGTTCAGCGACGCTTACACAAATGTACCTGTTAACACTTGGAGAACTTCTTGGTCAAGCGCCACATTGACGGATATGAGCATTAATGGAAATGCGACAAAAAAATACAGTGCATTGGATTTTGTGGGTATAGAAGCGACTACAAGTCCTATTAATGCCACAGCAATGACGCATTTTCACACGGACGTTTGGTCATCAGATTTTACTCAATTCAAAATAAAATTAGTTGATTTTGGAGCTAACGGTGCTTTTGGAGGAGGCGATGACGTAGAACATGAAATAACTATTCTGTCGCCAGCTAAAGGTTCATGGGTAAGTTTAGACATTCCGTTGAGTTCTTTTACAGGATTAAACACGCGAGCGCACATTGCACAGTTAATTTATGTGGGTGCGCCTGCTGGAAATAACACCGTTTATATTGATAATGTTTATTTTCATAATTAATAAAAGATAGATAAAATCAATTCTTTACAAATTTAAAATGAGTTTGTATAAAACGAGTATCACAACTGGATTTTTTAAAAAATAATAAAAATGAAAAAAATAATAATAAACATAGTATGCGTTTTTGTCCTTCTTTTAATGGTCAATTGTCAGGAGGATAATTTAGGTTTTGGAGCTTTAGATACACCAACAAATCTTCAGGTTACAACAGAAATTACAGGTAAATCGACAGCCTTTCCAAACGGAGACGGTTCTGGGAAAGTTAAATTTACCAGCACGGCAGAAAATACTATTTCGTATAAATACATTTTTAGCGATGGAACTTCTAAGAATTCGCCAAGCGGGATTCTTGAAAACACTTTTGCAACACCAGGTACAAATACGTACACAGTAACTGTTATTGCTTCTGGGGCAGGAGGAGTTGCAACAAATATGACATTGGAAGTAACTGTTTTCAGTGATTTTAAAGATGAACAAGCGGTACAATTCTTAACGGGTGGTGCGTCCAGAAAATGGTATTGGGCAAAATCTGAAGATGGTCATTTGGGCGTTGGTCCAAATGTAGCGTGGTCCGACCCTACCTTTGGAACAAAAAATTATTATCCGGATTTTTATTCCGCAAAAGCAAATGAAAAATCAGCGACCTGTTTGTACAATAGTGTAATGACTTTTTCTTTAGTTGGTCAACAAATGAAATTTGAATTGGATAACAAGGGGCAAACATATTATAACGGTGCTTTGAAAGGCGGTGGAGATGATGCCTGTTATAACTTAAACACCAGCGGTGCTAAAACAGTAACTTTAAGCAAGTCAGATTCTTTTATAACAAAGAATCCGAATAGTGCGACTCAAACGAGAGGAACTACAATGAATTTTGCAGAAAATGGTTTTATGGGGTATTTTGTTGGAACAAGTTCTTACGAGATTCTGTCAATTTCGGATAACCGGATGGTTGTTCGCGTGATACAGTCGGGAAATCCATTTTTGGCATGGTACCACACTTTTACCACTTCGCCTCCCGGAGCAATTGTAACGCCAACTCCTACAGTAAATTATACTGTTTTAAAATTTGCTGATGAATTTAATGTTGACGGTGCTCCAGATGCTACAAAATGGGGATATGACCTTGGCGCTGGCGGTTGGGGTAATGGCGAAGCTCAAACCTATACTAATGCTGCTGATAATGTAATTGTTCAGGGTGGAAATCTAAAAATTACGGCGAAGAAATCAGGAACAGGCTTCACTTCTGCACGATTGAAAACAGAGGATAAATATGAATTCACCTACGGTAAAATTGAGGTGAGAGCGAAATTGCCGGTTGGTAGTGGAACTTGGCCTGCAATTTGGTCTTTAGGACAAGATTATAAAACAAATGCATGGCCGAAATGTGGTGAAATTGATTTCATGGAACACAGAGGAAATGATCCAAATGTAATTCACGGGACATTACATTATCCAGGTAATTTTGGTGGAAACGCAAACACGGCTAAAACAACAATAATAAATGCAGCTACAGAATTTCATCTTTATAAAACTATTTGGAGTCCAACTTTAATTCAGTTTTATGTAGATGATAAACTGTTTCATTCTTTTGCCAATAGTAATTCAGTGCCTTTTAACAGTGATTTTTTTATGATTTTGAACGTGGCAATGGGAGGAACTTTTGGAGGAGCGATTGATCCTGCTTTTTTGCAGTCTTCAATGGAGATTGATTATGTAAGGATTTACCAGTAAAATACGTAATGGATTTATAAAGGTCGGTTTTTTACCGGCTTTTTAATTATGATAAAAAGTGTAGAGATGAGAAATAAATTCCTGTTAGCGTCCTTTGTAATAGCAGCTTTAATAGTTGCCGGGTGCAGTAATAAAATCTTGAAATCGTCTGTTTCTTACTCCAAAGAAAATGTTCTGGACACTAAAGTAGATTCGGTTCTCCAACTGATGACTTTGGAAGAAAAAGTCGGTCAACTTAATCAATATAATGGTTTTTGGGATATTACAGGTCCAGCTCCAAAAGAAGGTCAGGCAGCCAAAAAATACGAAGACCTGAAAAAAGGTTTAGTCGGATCGATGCTGAATGTAAAAGGGGTAAAAGATGTTAAAGCCTTGCAAAAAATAGCGATTGAACAAACCCGATTGGGGATTCCGTTACTCTTTGGGTTTGATGTGATTCACGGTTATAAAACGATTAGCCCAATTCCGCTGGCAGAAGCCGCAAGTTGGGATTTGGAAGCGATAAAAAAGTCGGCAGCAATAGCCGCTGAAGAAGCAGCTGCTGTAGGATTGAACTGGACTTTTGCTCCTATGGTTGATATTTCCAGAGACGCCCGTTGGGGACGCGTTATGGAAGGAGCGGGTGAAGATCCATTTTTAGGAAGTAAAATTGCCGTAGCTCGTGTACAAGGTTTTCAAGGCGAAGATTTAGCCGATACGAATACTATTTTGGCTTGCGCCAAACATTTTGCAGGATATGCTTTTGCAGAATCAGGAAGAGATTACAATACGGTTGATATAAGCGAAACCGTGTTACAAAACACTATTTTTCCGCCT
Source organism: Flavobacterium sp. DSP2-3-1 (assembly GCF_049896865.1). NCBI lineage: Bacteria > Pseudomonadati > Bacteroidota > Flavobacteriia > Flavobacteriales > Flavobacteriaceae > Flavobacterium > Flavobacterium sp. DSP2-3-1. The sequence goes on from NZ_JAFCVD010000011.1 coordinate 74,151, forward strand.
TTTAAAGCGGCAGTTGATGCTGGTGTACGAACGTTTATGAACTCTTTCAATGAACTAAATGGAATTCCCGCAACAGGAAATGCCTATTTGCAAAGAGAAGTTTTAAAGAGAGACTGGAAATTTGACGGTTTCGTAGTCTCGGATTGGGGATCTATCAACGAAATGATTACACATGGTTATGCGAAAGACAGTAAACAGGCAGCTGAAATAGCCATCAATGCCGGTTCCGACATGGATATGGAATCCAGTGCGTATGTGGAGCATTTAGTGGCGTTAGTCAAAGAAGGCAAAGTCAAAGAGAGTGTCATTGAAGATGCGGCAAGACGGATTTTGAAGGTAAAGTTCGAATTAGGTTTGTTTGACGATCCGTATAGATATTGTGATGAAAATCGAGAATTGCAAACCTTAGGAAAACGGGAATTTCAAGAAGGAGTTTTGGATATGGCCAAGAAGTCGATCGTGCTTTTGAAAAATGAAAAGGAATTATTGCCTTTAAAAAAATCAGGTCAGAAAATTGCATTAATTGGTGCTTTGGCAAATGATAAAACGAGTCCTTTGGGAAGCTGGAGAATCGCTGCTGATGATGATTCGGCAGTTTCAGTTCTGGAAGGATTACAAAAATATTTGGGTAATCAACTTACTTACGCAAAAGGAGCTAATGTAACCGAGGGACGAACCCAGTTCATTTGGGAAACTAAAATCAACATGACGAATAAGAGTGAATTTGCAGAAGCCATTTCGGTTGCAAAACAAGCTGACATAGTAGTTATGGTTTTGGGAGAACACGGTTTACAATCAGGTGAGGGAAGAAGTAGAATTGATATTGGTTTACCCGGTGTCCAACAAGAATTATTGGAAGCAATTTTTAAAGTCAATCCTAATGTGGTTTTGGTTTTAAATAATGGCCGTCCATTAGCCATTCCTTGGGCAGATGAAAACATTCCTGCAATTGTTGAAGGCTGGCATTTAGGAACACAAAGCGGTAACGCAATTGCGCAGGTTTTATACGGGGATTACAATCCAAGCGGAAAACTGCCAATGACTTTCCCCAGAAATGTAGGTCAGATTCCTATTTATTACAATTATAAAAATACCGGAAGACCAGTAATGAACGAGCCCGAAAGTGTATTTTGGTCGCATTATGTTGATGAAAAGAACACACCTTTATATCCTTTTGGTCACGGACTAAGTTATTCTAAATTTGAATACTCTAATTTGCAATTATCATCAAAGACATTTGTTAAAAACGGTACAATTGAAGTTTCTGTAAACTTAAAAAATACGGGAAAAGTTGCTGGAAAAGAAGTCGTTCAATTGTATATTAGAGATTTGATAGGAAGTATTACTCGACCCGTAAAAGAGTTGAAAGGATTCGAAATAATCGAATTACAACCCAACGAAACCAAAAAAGTGATATTTACAATTGATGAAAAAACAATCGAGTATTTCACTGCCAACAGAAAATGGGAAGCAGAAGCTGGAGACTTTAAAGTATTCATAGGAGGAAGTTCAGTAACAAAATTGGAAGGTGATTTTCAATATTCTAATTAAAATAAAATGAAAAAAATAGCAGTATTATTACTTGTGATCAATTTTTCTTTTGCACAACAGAACAAACAAAAACTGGTTTGGGAAGAAAATTTTGTAGGGCAAACTTTAAACGAAAAGAGTTGGAATTTTGAGCTCGGCAATGGTTGTCCTAATTGCGGTTGGGGAAACAATGAAAGACAATTATACACGAAACAAAACCACAAGATTACTAAAAATAAGTTAGTCATCACTGCAAAAAAAGAAGGTGATAAATACACTTCCACACGGATTACTACCAAAGGTAAAAAGGAGTTTCAATACGGTCGTTTTGAGGCGAGAGCAAAGTTGCCTGTTGGACAAGGAGTTTGGCCGGCTTGGTGGATGTTAGGTTCTAATATCAGTGAAGTTGGTTGGCCAAAATCTGGTGAAATTGATATTTTAGAATATGTTGGTAAAGAGCCCAATATGGTTTTTACTTCTTTGCATACACAAGACAGCCACGGAAACACTATAAATACTCAGAAAACAAGATTTAATGCTATCGAGGAAGGTTTTCACATTTACGCAATGGAATGGACGAAAGACAAAATTGATTTTTTTGTGGATAATACATTAGTGTACACGTTTCAGCCTGAAAGTAAAACAGAAGCGATTTGGCCATTTAACCAGCCCTTTTATTTTATTGTCAATATGGCAATAGGAGGAAATTTTGGAGGACCAGAAGTGGATGATACCATTCTTCCGCAGGATTTTATTGTTGATTACATCAGAGTATATCAATAATTTGATTTTTTGAATGATTAAGTGAAACTAAAATAAAGTGTTTGTTTATTCGAATGAATAAATAAGCAGACCTTATTTTAGTTTTATTTTTATTAGAATTTTTAGATTAAATTAACTCTTTCTTAGGCATCGGCATGCTATTTGTGTGGTAAATGTGAAAAAAGAAGATAAATTTTAACAAATTTAAATTTTGAAATGTTAATTTTTATTAATTTTACTTGCATGGTAAAATAATAATTAGTTAAATTTGAAAACTGAACAAACCTAAACACACTTTAGCCTATAATAAAAAACTACTTTTTAGAGAAAACTCTCCAATTTTAATTAAAAACTAAAAAGTATTATTATGGTTAATATACAACTCCCAGACGCGTCATTAGTTAAGGAATATGTCGCAGGTAATGAGGATGCCTTAGCTAAACTAATAAAGAGGCATGAGGGAAAAATATATGGATTTATTTATTCTAAAATCCCGGATAGAGATATTACCAACGATATTTTTCAAGATACCTTTATCAAAGTAATAAAAACTTTGAAATCAAACTCTTACAATGAAGAAGGTAAATTTTTACCGTGGGTAATGCGTATATCCCATAATTTAGTAGTTGATCATTACCGAAAAACCAAAAAAATGCCAATGTTCAGGGAAACAGAGGAATTTTCAATTTTCTCTATTATGTCTGATAATTCCTTGACGATAGAAAATAAAATAATATCTGAACAAGTTGAAATGGATTTACAAAAGCTAATTGAAGGACTTCCTGCTGATCAAAAAGAAGTTTTAGTCATGAGAATGTATCAAGACATGAGTTTCAAGGAAATTTCGGAAATAACTGGAGTGAGTATTAATACTGCATTAGGAAGAATGCGTTATGCTTTGATGAATTTGAGAAAGGTAATTGATAAGCACCAAATTGTTTTAACCAATTAATAATATTTTGAAAAGTGCTGCGTTGTAATGTAAAACAAATACATATTACTTTATGGCAAAAACTTACTCAAAAAAATCATTATTTTCTCAAGTAATGAAACCAAGTAAAGAAACAATTTCTTTTTTATTAGGCTATTCAAAAGCGTTAACCATAATAGAAATAGAAAATATAAGTTTTGAAATTATATCAAATTAGAATCTATATAATTCCAAAAGAAATAAATTTTAGTAGCCCAATTCGGTAATGAAAAAAAAACCACTGATTTTAAATAGAATTAGTGGTTTTTTTGTTTGTCTTCAGTTTATTTTTTATAATATGCATCGAGTACCGTTTTTCGGCCAATTGTTTTGGTAATACTATCCTTTTCTAAATCCCAGCCCCGAGCCGGAGAATATTGTCTTCCGTACCAAATAATCTGAAGATGCAGGTCATTCCAGATTTCTTCAGGAAAAATGCGTTTCGCATCTTTCTCCGTTTGAACTACGTTTTTTCCATTGGTTAAATTCCATCGATACATTAAGCGATGAATGTGTGTGTCAACAGGAAACGCAGGAACTCCAAAAGCTTGCGACATGACGACACTAGCCGTTTTATGTCCTACGGCAGGTAGTTCTTCCAAAAATTCAAAGCTTTGCGGAACTTTTCCATCGTGTTTATCAATTAATATATGAGACAAACCATGAATACCTTTTGATTTCATTGGAGATAAGCCACAAGGTCGAATGATTTCCTTTATTTCTTCCACAGACATTTTTATCATATCATGCGGATTATCTGCTTTTGCGAAAAGTAAAGGCGTAATTTGATTCACGCGCACATCGGTACATTGGGCAGAAAGTAAAACCGCAATCAATAAAGTATAAGGATCTTTATGATCCAATGGAACTAGAATTGTAGGATAAAGTTCTTTTAACGTATTTATAACAAAAGTTACACGTTCTTGTTTATTCATTATTAGTTAAATTTGATTTGCAAAGAAAAACAATTTCAATAGCAAAAGCAAAGTGCAACTTTAATTCAAATAAATAAAAAAATATAAATAATGACAACATTAAAAAAAGGAGACAAAGCCCCTAATTTTTCTGGTCTAGACCAAGAGGGAAAATCACATCAATTAGCAGATTACGCAGGAAAAAAACTGGTGGTTTTCTTTTATCCCAAAGCAAACACGCCAGGTTGCACAGCTGAAGCTTGTGATTTGAGAGACAATTTCGAACGTTTTCAAGCCAATAATTACGCATTGTTAGGCGTAAGTGCAGACAGCCAAAAAGCACAGGCAAAGTTCAAAGACAAGTATGAATTTCCTTTTCCATTACTTGCAGATGAAGATAAATCCATAATTCAGGCTTTTGGTGTTTGGGGACCTAAAAAATTCATGGGTAAAGAGTATGACGGAATCCACAGAACTACATTTGTAATAGGCGAAAACGGAATTATTGATGAGGTGATAGCTGATGTAAAAACCAAAGCACATGCTGCGCAGATACTAAAATAAGCGTTCAGTTACTACTCGTTTCAAATTATGTTTTCATAAACTGAATTTAAATTAGAAAAGACAAAAGAAAGTCCAGAGTTGAGGTTAAAATTGACCGCAGTTCTGGACTTTTTTTATAACTTGAATCATAATTCAATCCTGATTCTGATGTTAATGAGAGTTAAAACTGATTATTGACTATTATCAATTAATTGCTTTCATTCAAGACTTTATGTGGATCAAAGCCAAAAAGTCTGTGTTCTTTAATTATTTCTGCAATACCAGATGGAAGCATTTGTTCCCAGCCCGGTTTTCCATGATTTATCATATTCAAGACTTCACGGGAGAAAACCTCTAAAATCGTAGGATCATAATCATCAATATCAACTACTTTTCCGTTGAATTTAAAGAATTTATAGAGTTCTTTCATTCTTGGATGTACTTTTAAATTCTCGGATGTAATAATTTCTCCATTTTCTCCGATCATTGGATATAGGAATACTTTCATATCGCGATAAAATAATTTTCCAAAAGCTTCCAGAATTCCACCACTTAAATGACGGTAATATTTTTCGTCAAAGATATCTACTAAATTATTTACGCCCATGGCTAATCCCATTCGGGCTTTGGTATAATTAGCAAAATACTCGACCACTTTATAATATTCTTGAAAATTAGAAATCATAACTGTTTGTCCAAGAGAACACAATAATTCAGCTCGATCCATAAAATCCCTTTCGTCTATTTCTCCATCAGAACGCAAGTTGGATAATGTAATTTCAAAAACAACTAAAGTATTTTCGGCATTTACCTTATTTTCATTCAGGAACATTTTCAATGATTTCTCATACATGTCCATATTTACTTTTGTAACGGGACGGAAACTCCCTCTAAAAGCTAAAATGTTTTTCTTATAAAGTATGGCTGCAGGAAGAATGTTTTTTCCATCAGGATTAAACATTACAGCATCAGTCATTCCATTTTTAACTAATTGTAAACTCATCAAACGATTGTCTACATCAGCAAAACGGGGTCCTGAGAAATTAATTGTATCTATTTCTAATTGGTCTTTGTCTAAATGATCATATAAATAACGCAATAATCGCTTAGGGTCATTGTATTTGTAATACGCACCGTAAATCAAATTTACGCCAAGGATTCCCAGTGTTTCTTGTTGTAAACGAACATCAGTTTCTTTAAAGCGAATGTGAAGAATAATCTCGTTGTAATCCTCATCCGGTTCAATTTGATAACTGATTCCAACCCAGCCATGTCCTTTAAATTGTTTAGCAAAATCAATAGTAGCTACGGTATTGGCATAACTAAAAAACATTTTGTTGGGATGTTTTTCTCTGCTCAGTCGTCGTTCTATAAGATTTACTTCATGAGAAAGCATTTTTTTTAATCGGCTTTCCGTTACGTATCGGCCGTCTTCTTCTATTCCATATACAGCATCACTGAAGTCTTTATCATAGGCTGACATTGCTTTTGCAATTGTACCTGAAGATCCACCAGATCTAAAAAAATGTCTTACAGTTTCCTGTCCTGCTCCAATTTCTGCAAAAGTTCCATAAATATTTTCGTTCAAATTGATACGGAGCGCTTTATCTTTAGTAGAAGGAATTTGTTCGATGATTTTATCACCTTTTAATTTAATTTCTGTATCCATTTTCTTTTAATATGGCTAATATTTGTCAAAGTTAATGAATTAGGTTTCTAATGAAAGAGAATTAATCCTATTTTTGTAAACAAAATCAAGAAAGTTGAAGGTATATTTTTTAGGAACTGGTACGTCACAAGGGATTCCCGTTATTGGGAGTAATCATCCCGTATGCAAAAGCACTGATTTTAAAGACAAAAGACTACGCGTTTCTGTATGGATTTCTTGGGAAAATTATTCTTTTATTATCGATTGCGGACCTGATTTTAGACAGCAAATGCTTTCGTCTAATTGTCAAAAGGTGAACGGCATTCTTTTTACCCATGAACATTCAGATCATACTGCTGGAATTGATGATATTCGACCTTTTAATTTTAAACAAGGAGAAATACCAATTTATGCACACCAGCGAGTGATACATAATTTAAAAAAGCGTTTCGATTATGTTTTTGAAACGGTTAATAAATATCCCGGTTCCCCTTCCGTAAAAACAATTGAAGTTATTAACGACCAGCCATTTGCTATTGGAAACAAAACTGCTGTTCCAATAAATGTTTTGCATGGAAATCTTCAGGTTTTTGGGTACCGAATTGATGATTTTGCTTATTTAACAGATGTGAAAACTATTGAAAAAACAGAAATAGCCAAGCTAAAAAATTTAAAAGTTTTGGTTGTGAATGCGTTACGGGAAGAACGGCATGACACACATTTCAATTTGAAAGAAGCGTTAGAATTCATAACTTTGGTGCAACCAGAAAAAGCGTATCTCACGCACATCAGTCATATAATGGGATATCATGAAGAGGTTCAAAAAAATCTTCCCGCAAATGTTTTTCTTGCCTACGATAATTTAGAAATTAAAATTTAATTTTATTAAAAATGAAACGATCATTATTCCTTTATCTCACTATTCTAGCTGTTCTTTCTTCAATTTTTACGTATATGTTTTTGAGTAAACAAGTAGCTTTCGAACAAAATAGATACAAAAAAACAACAACAAAGTTAAAGGACAGTTTAGCCTCGGTTACTAAAAAATTAGCGGATGCCAACTATTTTTCTTTGGAAAAAAATGAAAATGCGCAAAACTATTTTGATTCTGCAAGTTCTGAAAAAACAATCCAATACGAGAAATTAATTCCTTACGTCACTGAAAAATTATTAGATTTTAATTCCAACCCAAAAGGAAATCCTTATACTGGTCAAGATCAAATTGGTGCCAATAAATTTATTATCAATAAGGCAAAAATACTAAATCACAGATGGATTATTGCTGACTTTAGTGATGGTGAAATTTGGGGTGAGGTTTTATTAAAATATTTTGTAAATGCAGATGACAGTATTTCATTTGAAGTAAATCAATCCTTATTATATCAAAAATAAATATTCAGTCGCAGCTTTCAGAAATTGTCAGTATTGAAAACTGCGACAGCTTACTGAATACTACTTTTCCTGAAGCCAATTTTTAAAGTCATAAAAATTTTGTGGAGCTACACCATGACCCACAGGATATTCTTTGTACGTGATATTTATTCCTAAATTTTCTACTATTGCAGGTGTTTTCCTGGCCCATTCCACTGGGATTACTTGATCTACAGTTCCGTGTGAAGCAAATATTTTCAAGTTTGTAAAACTATTTTTAAGATAATCATCAGCCATAATCTCTAAATTCAAATATCCACTCATAGCTACTACTTTCTGAACTTTTTCTGGGTATGAAAGTGCCACAGCATAACTTAGGATGGCGCCTTGGCTGAAGCCAACTAAAGCAATTTGTTTCTCATTAATTGGATAATTAGCAATTAGCTCATCAATAAATCCAGCAATTACATCCCTTGAAACTTTAGCTTGTTCGTGGTCAGAAAATTTGTTTTCATCCGCATCGAAGTTGATTGCGTACCACGCAAAAGCACCGTATTGCATATCATAAGGCGCACGTGCCGAGATTATGTAATATTCTTCCGGAAGTTCAGTAGCAAATGAAAATAAATCATCTTCATTGCTGCCGTACCCGTGCAATAAAAGGATAAGCGGATTTTTGTCTAATTTTATTTTAGGTTCTCGTATTTTGTATTTTAAGGATAAGTTCATTGTAATTATGATATGTTTGATAACCATTTTTGATAATAAGTTCCCAGTAAAGGAACTGGTTTTGTTTCTCCTTTTATAGCAGTAGTAATTCCATAAGACCACAAAACAAAGACGAAAATCCACATTGGAGCCGAAATCAGTAAGCTGTCAAAATTACTGATGATTAATCCCAATGATATAAAAGTTAACGTGAGTCCAAGTCCTTGGCGAATGTGAAAAGAAGCAAACTCATTTTTGTCTTCGGAGTTCATGGACATCGCTATAAAAACACCAATTCCTAAAATATAACTGGTTATGGCAGCGGTCTTTCCTGACTCTGAATTGTTATTATTATTATTATTATTATTATTATTCATTTTTTTTTGATAAAATTAATTTTCCTTGATTGATAATCCCATAAACTTTTCCTTTCATTTCTGTTTGCAGAAATGCGGAGTTTTTTGATTTTGATAAAATTGATGATTTTGTGAAAATGCTTTCTGGTTCCGGATTAAACAAGGTAATATTTGCTTTAGACCCTTCACTAATCTTTTCTGTTTCGATACCAAAAGTTGTTTTTCCGGATGTCAATTTATCTACTACGATTTCTAAAGGTAAGACTGTCATTAAAGCACTAAAAGCACTTTCCAATCCAATTGTTCCATTTTTCGCACAATCAAATTCCATTTTCTTGTGTTCAATATCTATCGGATTATGGTCGGATGTAATCATATCGATCGTACCGTCTTTTATTCCTTTCAACAATGCTTTTCTATCAGTTTCAGTTCTAAGTGGCGGCGAAACTTTATAGCGGGTGTCAAAACCTTCCAGTTTTTCATCGGTTAAAACCAAATGATGCACTGCTACGCTACACGTTACATTAAGTCCATTGGCTTTAGCGTCTTTGATTAATTGAACTGATTTTTTAGTCGAAATTGTTGGAATGTGTAGTTTTCCGCCGGTATATTCTAACAAAAATAAATTTCTGGCAATTTGTAATTCTTCAGCAAGATTTGGAATTCCTTTTAGTCCTAATCGGGTAGAAACAATGCCTTCATTCGCCACTCCGTTTCCTTTTATATTTTCGTCTTGTGAAAAAGCGATGAGTAATCCATCAAAATCCTGAACGTATTGTAAAGCAATTTTTAGCAAATTAGCATTGTCTAAACTTTTATTATAATCTCCAAAGGCAACTGCTCCAGCTTTTTTCATATCATACAATTCAGCCATGTCTTTTCCTGCACTCTCTTTGCTCAAAGCGCCAATAGGGTAGAGTTGTGTTGCAAATCCTTGTGCTTTATTTAAAACAAAATTCACTTGGGATTGATTGTCAATAACAGGGAAGGAGTTGGGCTGTAATGCGATTGCCGTAAAACCGCTTTTGGCAGCTACATTAAGTCCGTTCGAAATGGTTTCTCTATCTTCAAAACCAGGTTCTCCAAGCGAAACGCTACTGTCAAACCAGCCTTGTGATACGTGAAGATTGTCAAGTTGTATTTCGTCTGCTTTATCTGGATTTGGAATCGAAGTTCCAATTTTTTTTATAAAACCATCAACAATTAAAATATCTAGAGTCTTGTTATGAAAGGGACTTTTCGAATCGATAATTTTGGCACCTCTGATAATTAATTTCATATATAGATAATATTTGTTTTTTTGATGGAATATGAAATTCGCAGAGCTGTATTAACTCTTACGACCAATTGATGGTCATGCTTATTTCATATTAATTTTTTAAATATCGGAACTTCGTTATTCACTTTACGAATCGTATAATTGCCATTTCGGCTATTACAAATAACAGCGCAAAGATAATAAACCATTTCCAAATTTGATTATCAGTTCTGTCAGTTTGTAAAGTGTCAAATAGCGATGAAATAGATTCGGTTGTTTTATATTTCGAAAGAATATTTTCATTGGCTGAAGCCAAATCACTTTCAGTTCTGTTGTAATTGAAACTGATGTTTTCAATCCATTCTTTTTTATTATAAATGCTGAAATTTCCGGCTTGTTCAGGATAATCATTGAAAGTCATTTTGACTTTATTATTCAGAATTTGTTGGATAGGAATAAATTGTTCGTCCAAACCTTTTACAGTTAAAATAGCGTCTTTGTTTAATGATGCTTCTGTCAAATGCGGGTTGTTATTTCCTATTATCAAAGCATTTACGCCGTTGTTACGATTGTTCATCGCCATCTTGTAAAATGTAGGCACAATTAATGGCGATTGCTGGAAATTTGAATTTTCGATGTTGATAGGAGCTGCAAAAACAGCAACAGTTGAAACCGAATTCGCTATCGAAGTCAAAAAAATACTTTGATCTTCATAGGACAAAGCCGCAGGACTGGAACTGGATAATAAAAACGAACTTTTTGTCTTTGGATATTGGAAATTAGTCACTTTATTTTCAAAAACACCTGTAAATATAGGATGATTAAAGTTGATTTTAGTTATCAGCTTTTCTCTGTTTTCTAAAGAATTAAATTTTAGATTCCCAAAATTCGATACAAAAGAATTCATACTAGTGGTTGAAATTATTGCCGAAGGAATTACAATTAAATTACCGCCTTTTTCTACAAAAGATTTCAAAGTGGTAGCCAAAGCTTGCGGAATTTCATCCAATTCATTTAAAACAATCGCATCTTGTTCTTCCAAATTATTGTAATCTAACGCGCTTAAAGTATAATTGTTATAATTGAATTCTTCACTGGTGTAAATTCGGGAAAGGAAATTGCTTTTTGTCGGTTCTCCAATGCTGATTATGCTGGTTTTATTAGTTTTAGAAATACTAAAAAACAACGTATTGTCATAAGATAATCCATTGTCAACTATGGAAAAATAGCCATGAAAAGCTTGTTTTGGAATCGTAAAATTCAGCTTTTTTTTCTTGCTGTTCAATGGTACTATTGTCTTTGCAATAAGCTTGTTTTCATTGTACAAAGAAATTGGAATCGGGTTGAAATCATTTCCATAACCGGATATTTGGACACTGATTTCATAAAAATTGTCTAATGTTTTATTGATGAAAACACTATCAATAGAAACGTTGTTTTTTTGTTCTGCTTTTGGGATTATAAAGAAAAGAGAATTAGTAGCATCACTGTTTTTCAGTTGTTTTTCATTCAGACCTACAGCATCGGTAATGACAATGATATCTTTTTTAAAAGCTGATTTATGCGCTTTTAACTTCGCTAACATATTGTCTAATTGAAAAGGAGTAGCACTGTATTTTAGATTTTGCAAAGCACTACGAACAGACTTAATATCTGTGTTCCAATAATTTTCGGAAGTGGTGAGCAAAGAGAAATTCACGTTTTCCGGAGTTTCTTCGAGTAGTTCCTGAACGGCTCTTTTCAGCAATTCACCTTTTTTACCTTTGGCTTGCATGCTAAAAGAATTGTCCAAAATAATGTAAAGTTCATTACTGGCATTTTTGCTGTCTTTTGACTCAAAGAAAGGTTGTGCAAATGCTGTAATGATAAACGTTAGCAATAATAATCGGCAGGCGAGAAGTAGCCATCTCTTGATTTCAGAACTTTTTCTGGTTTGAATCGAAAGTGCTTTTAAGAAACGAACATTGGTGAAATATTCTTTTTTGAAACGGCGTAATTGAAATAAATGAACCAAAATTGGAACAATCAACAAGAACAGAAAGTAGAAAATTTCGGGATGTTTAAAATGCATTCTGAGCTTGAGTTTACTTCACTGAATTTGGTTTTCAATGGAATTCATTGAACTTCGTGAGTCAAAAATACAAATTTGTTGACAGTTTTAGATGAAGTTGTTAAAAATTTTCAAAGGAATAAACAATTGAAATTCTTTCTGAATATAATGTGTATTTTAGCTGTACAATAAAATTTAAAGACATGAAAAAACCATTTGCTGTTGTTCTATTAATTTTCATTTTTACAAGTGTTCAATCACAAAAGAATAGATTTAATCTACTGATTGGAACCTATACCCAAAGCTGCGATAGTAAAGGAATTTATGTGTATGAATTTGATTCAAAGACAGGTGATTTCAGTTTTAAAAATGCGACTGAAAAGGTTATAAATCCAAGTTATTTGTCAGTTTCAAAAGATAATAATTTTGTTTATTCCGTGAATGAATTTGGGGCTGAAAGTACCGTAAGTTCTTTTAGTTATAATCCAGCAAGCGGAAAATTAGACTTAATTAACAAACAAAGTTCAAAAGGTGCTAATCCTTGTTACATTATAAACGACGACAAAAATGTAATTGTTGCAAACTATTCTGGCGGGAACATCTCCGTTTTTAATAAAAACAACGACGGAAGTCTTGCTGAAGCAAAGCAAGTTATTCAACATTATGGAAAAGGTACTAATGCGCAAAGACAAGAAGGTCCTCATGTGCACATGGTTCATTTTTCTCCAGATAAAAAGTTTGTTTTGTCCAATGATTTAGGTAATGACAAATTATATTCATATGCTTACAATCCTAATGCTGCACGTACTGTTTTAGAAATTAAAGATAGCATTTCAGTGAAGTCTGGAAGTGGACCGAGACATTTGACGTTCAGTAAAGACGGGAAATTTGTTTATCTATTACAAGAACTTGACGGAGCTTTAACCGTATTTAGGTACTCAAACGGAATATTAAAAAAGATTGATGAAACCACTGTTCTTGCAAAAGACTATAAAGGGAATTTTAGTGCTGCGGATATCCATATTTCGCCGGACGGAAAGTTTTTATATGCTTCTAATCGCGGGGAAGCCAATAACATTACAATTTTTAGAATTCTAAAAAACGGAAAATTACAATTGAAGGGACAAACCAGCACTTTAGGAAAAGGACCTAGAAATTTTGCCATTGATCCAAGCGGCAATTTTCTTTTGGTAGCACATCAATTTACAAATGATATTGTAATTTTTAAGAGAAATAAAAAGACTGGTTTACTTGATGATACTGGTAAAAAGATTGCGTTGTGTTCTCCGGTTTGTTTGGTTTTCACAAAGAATTAAACTAAAAAATTCAATAAAATTCATAGAAAAAGGGTTGGGAAATGATTTCTATTTTCCAACCCTTTTTTACTATTTGTTTTTTGTCTTCCAATTTCAGAAAAAAAAGAGGACAAAGAAACGAAACACTAAAAACGGAATACTGATCGTTATTTGTTCTTGTCTTTTCTCTTTTTGTCTCTGGTTTTTAGCATGTTTCTGTTTACAGAACCGTGTGTTTTTTTCTTGGTAACACCAGGTCCTCCCAAATTGACTTTCTTATTCTTTTTACTTTTCTCTTGAAAAGCACCATCTCCGTCAAGTTTCTGTTTTTTCATCATAAACTTAATCGGTTGTCTGTCTTTTTCAGGCTCGATTAATTTGGATGAAACTTCAACGCTTTCCGGGAAAGACTCAATCGCCACTTCCATATTCATAAGTACTTCAACCTCTACTTTAAATTCTTCCTCACGTGGCGCGATAAAACTTATGGCGATTCCTGAAGCATCAGCACGACCGGTTCTACCAATTCTGTGCATATACAATTCAGGCATTTCGGGCATTTCAAAATTGATAACGTGGGTAATATTCGAAATGTCTAAGCCTCTAGCCATAATATCAGTGGTAATCAGACCACGCAAATTTCCTTCTTGAAAGGACGCCATCGTGCTCAAACGATAATTTTGTGATTTATTAGAGTGAATTACTCCAAACTGACCGTCAAAATCTTCCTCGATTCGTTCGAGAACCATATCCGAAATCTTTTTATTATTGACAAATACCAGAACACGACTCATGTCTTCGTTGTTTTGCAACAAGTGTTTTAGAAGGTTTATTTTGGTATTGAAATTAGGAACCTTGTAAGATAATTGTTTGATGTTTTCTAATGGAGTTCCTGATGCTGAAAGTGTAACTTCTTCTGGATAATCAAAATAATCATTCAAAATTGCATCTACTTCATCGGTCATTGTAGCGGAAAAAAGAATGTTTTGACGCTTTTTAGGCATCATCGCTAAGATAGCTGTCAGTTGGGTACGAAAACCTAAATTAAGCATTTCATCAAACTCATCGATGACCAGCTTTTGCATTTCTTCAAAACGAATTACATTGTCCAGCGTTAAGTCCATGATTCTTCCCGGGGTTCCCACCAGTATGTCGCAACCTTGATAAACAGTCGTTTTTTGAGTATTAATATTGACACCACCAAAAATCCCAATAGTTCGAACCGACATGTATTTTGTCAGTTTTTCTACTTCCTCAACTACCTGAACCACAAGTTCGCGAGTAGGTACCAGAATAACTATTTTTGGAGTATGTCCGAGTGTGAATTTATATAATTTTAATAAAGGCAATAGGTAAGCAAATGTTTTACCGGTACCCGTTTGAGCGATTCCCATCATATCTCTTCCGGACATTATCACAGAAAAGGTTTTTTCTTGAATAGGAGTGGGTGTTGTAAATCCTAAATCGTCGATCGCTTTTTGTACGGATTTAGGAAGGTTGAATTGCTCAAAAGTAGTCATTTGCTTAAATTTTTTGCAAAGATAGTCTTTTTGAAAGTAAAACTATAAAATCTACTCTATTCAAGGAACGAGCAATTTGTTTTGCACTATTTTATTTGAATTTTAAATCCCACGATAGAGCTAAGGAATAAATCCAAAAGAAATTCCCTTGGTCAAATATTATTTCTTGGTGTGAAACCGCAAATTGTGCACCCCAGGCGTTTTGTTTATTTGCAGAAGTAAAATAATAGCCCAGATTGATTCTCTGAGATTCTAAATCAACAAATTTGGCTGCATTTTCATTGATATTGAATTGATTAATTTCCGGTGAAAAACCCACACTGACAGCTACACCTAAATAATTATCAGCATCACTTCGGTATTTTCGATAGGTTAAAGTCCCGGATTTGCTAATTCCTGTTTCTCCTGGAGTAAAATAGGGACGGAACGATAAATAACTATTTCCGGTGTACCAGCCTATTGATCCAGTGTAGATATTGGTGGTAGTATTGTACTTCAAGGTCCGGAATCCCAATGAAACTTCGAAGCTTTTAGGCAACGATTTGAATAATTCAGCACCATATTTTACGTCAGGAAACAGAAAAGTATTAGCAATACCAACATTTACATAGGCGTACAGTCCTTTTGCAATTTTTGGGTACAAATCCACTTCATATTGCAATCCATTTTCGTTAAATCTCCTATTGAAATTTACTCTTCCTATAATACTTCCATATTTTGTTTGTCTCCTGTACGTCAACGCATAATACTGCATTGGGTCAAAAACATCGGAATAAATATCCACTGAAGAGGTTATTCCAATCGCGTTTCGGCTCAAGCCATTGTTTAACGTCGCTTTATAATCTTTGGCTTTCTGGTCGTCAGGATTTTGATCCAACACGAATTGAATCGTACTTAATGCTTCTAATGGATTATTTGTATTTTCTTGCGCACTTGCTTTCAATAACAATAACTCGGAGTCATTAGGGAACGTTTTTAACGCGTTATTCGTCATTTCTATTGCTGCAAACGGCAAGTCACCCCACAATTCATTTTTTATGGCTGCCATCCAAATAGTTTTATTCTCTTTGTCTTTCTCCAGAACATAATTAAATTCTTTTCTGGCTTTTTTATATTCACCGTCCCAAGAGTATGTCGTTGCCAAAAATGATCTTACGTCATGGTAATCAGGATATTTTGTCAGGATAAATAATAAGGTGTCCTGCGCTTGTTTCCGCTTAAGGTTGAATGCTAGATTACGAGCATTTTCGAAAGAAGCATCCGGATCACCATCAAATTTAATTTCTTGTCCGGACACTTGAAAGCTGCCAAAAAGTACGAACATAAAAGTTAATTTTATAATTATTTTTGCCATCATTTTTTTAAGGAATTTTTAAAATTTGAGTATTCTTTATTTTTAGGATATAGCACCAATAGGCTATCCATAATTTTGTTTGAATCTTTATAATTCTGCATTCTATTGTATGCCTGAGCCAATTTATAACCCAATTCGGCATCATTTATTTGATTGCTTAATGCTTGTTTGCCAATAGCCACTGCTTTTTTATTTTGGTTTGACCACCAATACACATCAATCAGCGCTAAATAGGAATCACCAAAAAAAGGGGTTCTGTTGATTACTTCCAACAATTCTTTTTCCGCATTTTTATAATCGCCATCCCAAGCTAATATTCGCCCTTTCAGAGTTCTGACGTCGCCATAATTAGGAAGGTCATTCAGAACATAATTGCATAATAATCGTGCTTTTTCGCGCTCTTTTTTGAATGCTAAATCTCGTGCTAAAAAGAAAATGCGGTCGTGATCCAGTCCTTTTGTTAATTTCTTAATGGTCGAAAATTCTTCAGCAGTAAACGTATATGTCGGTTTCTTATACCCTGAAACAGCGTTGGTGATTTTGTTTTTTGTTGTCAAATAAGCATTTAATTTTTTAAAATCCGTGAAAGAGCTACTTACCGTTTCCGTCATATCGTTGTCCGTTTCAATCAGATTGAAATTTTCATCAATTTTAAACAAAGTCCCATCAGAATAGAAATAATCTTTATAAATATAATCATTGATGCTTCCTTTGTATCGCATCAAAGGAATATTGTGAATATTTCTAAATTGTTTCACAGTGTCGAGTCCCTTACCAAGCCAGGTTGTTTTTTCTAATACATTGAATTTGTGATTATTTGTTAAGAAAGAAACTAAACTTGGCGTTACATCACTGTGTGAAGAAATAGATTTGAATTTTGCCGTTTTTTTCAGCATAGGGCTGTAAATGTAAAAAGGAACATGAAAACGCGATAAATTATCTTTTTGCGGTACCGGAATTAGCCTGTGATCACCTGTAATTATAAAAATGGTATTTACATAATCAGGTCTTTTAGAATAGGCTTCCATGAAATTTTGGATAGAATTGTCCGTGTACAACAAACAGGCAAATATGTCTTTGTATTCATTTAGTTTGTTTTTCTCAAAATATGATTTGTTTTTTAAAATGTGTTCCACTTTTTCTAAATACACTTTTTTAGAAGGGAAATCAAAAGGTTCGTGATTGGTGAGCGTCATTATAATATCCAGACTAGGTTGCTTGCTACCTTTTAACTCAGTTAATGCTTTACGATATATTTCAGCGTCGGGATAACCCCATGAAAATCCACCGGAATTTTCTTTTGTTTTAACGTATCCGGGGCCAAATTTATTGATATCTATTATTTTATCGATACCATTGTATTCTAAGAAATTACTTTTTCTGTCAAAACTGGATTCATCACCACAAAAGTAATTGGTAGTGTATCCGTTTGATTTCAGTATACTGATAAGTGAATTGTGTTTTGGTAACGGATTTAATTCCATAAAGCCATTTTCGCCAAAAGGCAACGAACCTAATAACGAGGGCAGTGCGCCAAATGTTCGACCAGAAGTACTTACGAAATTCTCCCAATAAAGGGATTTCGAAGTCAACGAATCCAAGTACGGCGTGAAACCTTTGTACTCACCGTCATCCGTAAAATCACTACCAAGTCCTTCGACAATTATAAAAACAACATTTGGTTTTTCTTTGCTGATGTTGAAAAATGGCGCCAGAACATCTTTAGTGTTTTCTGAAGATTGTTCTAAAGGGTATTCTTTTCTAAAAGTGGGATTGTCCTGAGTAGCCAAAGATTTATCATTTTCAGCACGAATGATGTCACTTAACAAGAAATTCAATTTGTTTTGAGTAGCAGGTTTACCGCTTCCGGCAAGTACTAAATTTAAACTTCCAAAAAAGAATACAGCTACAAGTAAAATTTTAGAGTTGATTTTATGTCCAAAAAAATGCAACAACCAGGTCATTCCCAAATAAATAACAGGCAAAATTATCAACGGTAAAAATAGAAGGAATGAAATGGATATAGATGCAGTAACAGTAGTGTAGATATCACTCAAAGAATACCCTAAAAGATCTGCACCAAGATTAATATGAGTGGTTAGGCTGTATCCTATTAGTCCAAGTTGAATGAGCGCAATAATAGAGAATAATATTTTGATGACAATTATTCCCACAGAATTTTTAATGTATTTTAAAACTAAATACAATGGAAAAAACAACAATCCAATTAACATACCGGTGAAAAAATCATTTAATATTCTATACGCAAATGACAGTTTATCAAAATTTTTAATTACTTCAATAAAACTCAACAGGCAAAAAACAAGGATTAACGAAACCGTTGCATATAGGTATTCTAAAATGTCTTTATAAGTAAATTTCATTTTCATTGATCTGTGGTTTATTATTTTATCCTTTCGTCATTCCTTTTCGGGTCATTTCTCCCCATTTCTTATTTTTGTTAAAATAGTAATCTATATTTCCTCGAATTGCCGCATATAATATAAAGGGATGAGTAACGATTGGTTCTAAAAAAGCAATCCGTAATAAGCGAAAACCCGTTCCTTTCTTTTTATACTGATGATAGGTTAATTCTTCAGTAACTAAAGCTATCAGCGAAAAGAAAACGGTAAATAAATAGGCTAAAGTAATAAAGGCAATTGAATAATCCCATCGTACTAGATTCAGCAAAATAAGGATTCCAAAATAAAACAGACCAACCACTTCAATTACCGGTGCCAATCTTTCGAAAAAAAACCAATATGGATAACTCAGCATTCCCAGCGCTTTATATTTTGGATTAAAGCCAATTTTACGATGTCTTCTTAAGGTTTCAATAGTTCCGCGCGTCCATCTGTTTCTTTGGGAAATAAATATTTTATAATTATCAGGAGCTTCGGTCCAGCACAACGGATCAGGAATATACGCTACTTTATATTTTTTTTTCAGCTCCTCCATGTGGCCTCTCATTCTCACCACAAGCTCCATATCTTCTCCTACAGTTTTAGTGTCGTAACCGCCAACCCTAATTGCAATTTTTTTATCAAAAAGACCAAAAGCTCCAGAAATAACTAACAAACCATTGAGTCTGCTCCAAGCCATTCTTCCTAATAAAAAAGCACGAATGTATTCTAGAATTTGTCCTTGCTCTAATAGTTTTTTAGGAAAATTAACGTCATGTAATTTACCGTCGATGACAACACAGGAATTCGAAATTCTGATCACTCCACCGGCAGCAATAACTCTCCTGTCAGTGGTCTCCAGAAATGGCTTTATCATTTTTTGAAGAGAATCTTCTAATAATAAGCAATCCACATCGATACAAGCTACATATTTACTGTTGCTTATATTAAGTCCCATATTCAAAGCATCAGATTTTCCTCCGTTTTCTTTATCAACGATAATCAGTTTTTCAAATGCGGGATTTATTGATTTGTAAATTCCTTTTCTAAGGGGTTTGGTCGGAATTTGTTCGTTGATGAGATAATCTACCAGTACCAAATCATAAACTTCAATCAGTTTTTCCAAGCTATCATCTTTACTTCCGTCGTTTACTATGATTACGTTGTAATTTACATAGTGATTAGACAATAAGGAACGCACGTTTTCAACAATATTTAAGCTTTCATTATACGCCGGTGCGATGATAGAAATTGAAGGTGAAATGTTTGAGGACATTATTTCTTTGTAATTGACAAAACTGTTTTTTCTTTTGTATTCAACCGTCTCCACACCAGAAATGGCGGCAAGTAAAAGATAAGATCCTATTGCCGCAATGCTGTAAATAAAAAATAAATAATGAATTACCTCAAGAATAATTTGATATGTAGTTACACCCATCTTTAATTGTTTTCTATAAAATTAACAATTCTCAAAAATTTTGGCTCTGAAGATTCGAATTTAATAAGATTGAATCTTTCTCTGTTAAGTACTTTTAAAATTTTTAAAGTAGAAACTTTAATTTCAAAAATTTCGTGATGGATGTATTTCACTACAAAAGATTCATCCGTTTGTTCATACAAATCCTCCATCATTTTAAAAAATGCAATTTGTTCCTCCGGACTGCGTTCTTCTATATTATTTTTCAAAATTTCTTTGGCTTCCAGAGCATTCAAATAACTTAATACATGTATTGCCTCCAGTCTGATTTTTTTATTAATGTGGTACAGCAAAATAATCAGTTCATCTTTTGCCTCGAACTGATTGTAAATTTTTGCAAGTTTTAAAGCAAAAATGATAACGGAATCATTATCGGAATTCAACCAAGATTTAATATTAGAAATATTTTGGTTTTCCATTCGTTGCAATACTTCTAATAATTGAATCTGGTCCCACTCTGATAATTGCGTTTCTAAAATATCTAAAAAATCAAGTCCTTCAAAATAAAATAAATTGACCATGTACAATTGCATTTCTTTTCGGACTTCTTTTCTGTGATGATTGATGTGAACAATAACTTCATCATGTGCTTCCTTGACATGAAATTGCTTTAGTTCGCGAATTCCTTTAGCTATGACGTACCATTTTTTATGTTTTAATCGTGATAAAGCAAAATTGACAAGACCGGTATGAAAGTACAGTTTCTGAATAGATTCAGCAATTTCCCCTGAAACTTCATTTTTTAATTTTAACAAAACAGCAATTAAAATTTTTCGTCTGAAAGGGTCTGGAATACATTCTTTTAATTGATTAATAATTACTTTTTGCTCTGCGCTTATCTCCTCTTCGTCATTTCCAGAATACAAATATTTAATAAGAGACGATTCGTAATCATTCTCAAATTCAGCAGTCACTCTCTCTTTTTTTCTTAAATGTCCTCTCAAAAATTTTAGATAAAGAATCAATGGAGTGAGAATTATAAAAAACACACCACTAATGCTCCATGCTACTTGAATAATAGATGGCGATTCATGAAAATAATCAATCAAATAGTAATTTGTATTCATAGTGTAATATCTGGCAATTTAAATTATTACGGCAGTAATCTTTTTATTCTAATGACCAGTTCATTAGGGCTTAAAGGTTTACTCATAAAATCAGTAGCACCTAAATCAAATGCTTTAAGGACTATTTCCTCTTGACCGGCTGATGAAAAAACAATAATAGGAGTTTGCATGTTCAGTTTATTTCTTACATGACTAATGACTTCTAATCCGCTGATGAAAGGCATCATAATATCGGTCAAAATTAATTCTGGACTGTGTTCTTCAATTAATTCAATTGCTTCTTTGCCATTTACAGCGGTCAGAATTTTATAACCTTCTTTTTCTAACCTAAATTTTAACAACAACAAAAAAATAGAATTATCTTCTGCTAAGACAATTTTTTTGGCATCAATCATGGTACATTAATTTTAATTCTAGTAAAAATGTATACGACTGCTTCTTTAAAATTAATTGGTAGAAATTTATGACTTCTGCAATTTTATTTCGTAGTTTTTCTCTGAGTAATTTTTTTGTCATAAAGTGAATCTCTAATTTATTCTACTTGGGAATGCCAAATAGGAATGATTGGTCTAATACCTAACATTTATATCTACGAAAAGTCATCAACAATGGTTTCTGACTTATGATAATTTAATGAAGTTATTTAAAACTTGTTGATTTCAGTAAATTATCAAAGTACGTAAACAAAGATTACACCCATTATGATGAAAGCTTATTTATAATTTTTGTTACAAACTAATACAATCTATGTTAAAAAAAGACTTGTTTTGACGACATCATTAAATATGTCTTTGTTGTCAAATCCATTATTTTTTAGATCTAGTAACAGCTTGAAGCTTGGAAAGATAAAAAGCAAGTTGTGTTTGATAAAATGCCGAATCAAATTACTAGGTAATTTGAGTTTATAAAAAGAATTATTGGGAAAATTAAATTCAGTTTTTAATTTTTTTAGGCTATTGAAAAATATTAATTCAGCTCGGAAAATAATGTTGACGTCAATATTATCTCGCAGCAAAACATAGAAGTAGGTTTTCATGTTTTTGTTCAGTTTAAGTTCAATTTTTGTAAAGGCATTTGTCGTAAATAAAATAGCGGGAACTGTTCTAAAACAACTTTCGGTTTAAATATATAAATAAAAATTACACAAACAATAAAATACCGTTTCAGGAAGTCAAAATCCTTCGAAAACCCCTAATCCAAATAAAGCAAAATCGTACTTTACGGGATCTTTTGCATCAAATTCACGAAGTTTTAAATCCAATTCTGACAAAGCTTTGCCGTCATTTTGTTTTCGTGTCAATATTGCTAATTTGCGTGCCACATTTCCGGAATGTACGTCCAAAGGGCAAGATAATGAAGCTGTTGAAATACTTTTCCAAATTCCTAAATCGACTCCTTTGTTGTCTTGGCGAATCATCCAACGAAGATACATGTTGATTCTTTTTGCTGCCGAATTATTCAGCGGATCCGAAATATGTTTTTGGGTTCTGTACTGGTGTGGAATTTCGAAGAATATTTTCTTGAATTCATGGATGCTTTTTTGCATCGAATGGGTTTCCTGATGTTTGCTGAACACTGCTTCTAAACCGCCATGATTGGTGTAGATGTGCTGTAGACTTCTAATAAAACTGGCAAAATCGATTCCGTTGAACGTGCGATGTACAAAAGTTTCCAATCGTTCCAAATCATTTTCGGTGTGCGACATGACAAAATCAAACGGGGCGTTTCCCATTAAATCCATCATACGATGTGAATTATTTATAATCATCTTGCGATTTCCCCAAGCAATAGTGGCACTGAGAAAACCGGCAATTTCAATGTCTTCTTTTAGTGAGAATAAATGTGGAATTTGTACCGGATCACTTTCTATGAAGTCGAGTGTGTTGTATTGCAAGACTTTTTCGTCGAGAAAATCTTTAAGTTCTGATGGATTCATTATTGATGATGACTTATGATACTAATTTTTTTTAGGAAGTACAGCTTGTTCTTGCAAGGTTTAGCCCAGATAGAAACGGCATCCTTTTTATTTTTTCTTTTAAAATAAAAAGATATAGTGAATAGCTGGAAATAGCTCCTAATTACTAATTAATCCGTCAACCATTATTAGTTTTCTATCGGCCATATTGGCTAAATCTTCATTATGAGTAACAATGACAAAGGTTTGTCCCAATTCATCTCGCAGTTTGAAAAATAATTGATGCAGGTTCTCAGCGGAAGCCGTGTCGAGATTTCCGGAAGGCTCATCAGCAAAAATGATGGCTGGTTTATTAATCAGCGCTCTGGCCACCGCCACACGTTGTTGTTCCCCACCAGAAAGTTCATTTGGTTTGTGGTTCATTCGATGTGAAAGGCCAAGATATGTCAATAATTTTTTGGCTTCGACCTCAGTTTCCTCTTTGGATTTATTAGCAATAAATGCAGGAATACATACATTTTCCAGTGCGGTAAATTCAGGCAATAATTGATGGAATTGAAATATAAAACCTAAATTTAGGTTCCTGAATTTAGATAAGTTTTTGTCATTCATGGTCAGAATGTCTTCATTGTTGATGCGCAATTCGATTCCGTTTTCAACGGTTGGCTTGTCTAAAGTACCGAGAATTTGCAAAAGTGTCGTTTTCCCGGCACCGGAAGCACCTACTATGGAAACAATTTCTCCCTTTTGAATATGCAAATCTACTCCTTTTAATACGTGAAGTTGATCATAATATTTATGTAGATTTTTTGCTTGGATCATTTTAAAACTGTTTTGACAAAGAAACAAAGATTTTAGTGATTATTGAAAGCATCATAGTAAATTTTGATTTGACAAAGTATAAACTTTAGTTAAGAGGGAATATTCGAAGGATTTTAATGAATAACTTTGACTTTAAATCATATATAATGAAAAAAATAATTGGGTTTTTTTTGGCGCTGTTGCCTTTTTCATTTTGTGCAAAAGAAAAGAATGTTATTTTGCCTAAAAGTATAGAAACTAAAAATATGGAAATACAAAACGAAATTGAAGTTGCAACCTTTGCGGGAGGTTGTTTTTGGTGTACTGAAGCAGTTTTTTTAGAACTGGACGGTGTTAGTAAAGTGGTTTCAGGATACATTGGAGGAAACACGGTAAATCCTACGTATCAGGAAATTGGTACTGGAGAAACCGGCCATGCTGAGGCGATTGAGATTACATTTGATACTAATAAAATCAGTTTTGGTGAGCTTTTGGAAATATTTTTTGCTACACACGATCCCACGACATTGAACCGTCAGGGGAATGATATCGGGACACAATACCGCAGTGAAATTTTTTACCATAATTCTGTCCAGAAACAAATGTCCGAAGATTATATGGCTTTAATGACTACTGAAAATACGTTTGGCAAACCAATTGTTACCAAAGTTTCTCCAGCCCCCAAGTTTTATGTTGCGGAAAATTACCACCAAAACTATTACAATCAGAACAAAATGCAGGGATATTGCAGCTATGTTATCACGCCCAAAATTGATAAGTTGAAAAAATTATATCAAGCTAAGCTAAAAAAATAATTGGCATTAGATTTGTAAGTAGTTTGAAAATAATAATCAAAATACCATGACAGAACAAGTGTCCGTTAGTGCAGTAAATAACAAAACTAGAGATTTGGTGTTGGGAATTCTGTTTGATTCCATTGGAATGCTTTCATTTACCGTCCCCTTAATCGGTGAATTTTCAGATGTAATTTGGGCTCCTTTAGCCGGTTTTTTGATGACTTGGATGTATAAAGGAACAATAGGTCGAGTGGGAGGAGTAGTGACATTTCTGGAAGAAATTTCACCATTTTCGGATTTTATACCAACGTTTACCTTAACCTGGATTTATAATTATGTAATTAAAAACAAAAATGCCTCGTAATTCGAGGCATTTTTAGTTAGTCGTTAAAAAGAAATCCTAATCCCATGCGTTTCAGCAATTTTTTTTCGAAAGCCCAAAAGAATCTGAACTGTCCAAATAAAAAACCAATTAGAACCAAAAGTACTTGATAGATTGGGAAAATTAAAATTAATCTGATAGGAGTGAACCAATAGCTTAAATCTTCTTTTGTAATTCCAAGCCAAAAACAAAACGGTTTTGAAAGCCATGCCGATGCCGATCCGGTTATTGCAAAAACAATAAATATTAGGGTAAGTTGAAAATTAGTTTCAATTCCCCATCGCTGTTTAAGTTTGTTCATTTTTATTTATAATGAATACAAATATAGCAACATTATCTGATGGGGACAAAACCAAAAAGTTTTTGTTTGTACGTGTTTTGAAAATAAATCATATAATTGTATATCAAATAATTTACCTCGTACCCATAATCAATATTAGGGTCATAATTGATTGTCATTTCGTACAAATTGGGATCATATCGTTGCGGTTGCAACACCCGACTGTTCCATTCACTCACATAAAACTGGTTTTTGTTTTCAAAAAAAGATTGAGAATGATATTGTCGTGGGAATGCTCTTGAATTGAGCCAGGTATTAAAACCGGGATCAATAATAATCACTTCATATTCCAGTTTGTCATTGGCAATTCTTACCGTATCGCCTTGAGCCGCAACTGATTTTTCAGTATTTGGAAAAGCAGACTTTGAGGTAGTACAGCCCAAAAGCAAACAAAAAATGACAATTATTATGTAGTAGCTATTCTTCATGATAATAAAATTGAATTATAAAGTTACATAAAACAAATCATTGATTGGTATACTGTTAAGTAAAAAAAGAGGCTGTTTTTATCAAACAGCCTCTCATTAAATATTTAAGAAGGAAAAATTAACCTAATATACTAATAATTTGTGAGGCTAATTCAGTACCAATTCTATCTTGGGCTTCTCCTGTTGCCGCTCCAATGTGTGGAGTCAACGAGATTTTATGATTCATCAAAATAGCCATTTCAGGAGTTGGTTCGTTTTCAAAAACATCTAGTCCAGCAAATAATACTTTTCCGCTGTCTAATGCTTTTACTAATGCAACTTCGTCAATAACGCCGCCACGAGCGCAGTTTACAATACCTACACCGTCTTTCATTATAGCCAATTCTTTTTCTCCAATGATGTAACCATCTTGTGCGGGAACGTGTAACGTAATGAAATCAGCTTCTTTGAATAAAGATTCCAATGATTGAGAAACGATATTTGTTGTGATGGATTGTCCGTCAAAAAATTCAACTTTAACATCAACTTGCGGGATAAAACTATCGGCAGCAATAACTTTCATTCCTAATCCTAACGCCATTTTAGCGGTAGCTTGACCAATACGGCCAATTCCAACTATTCCAAGTGTTTTTCCTCTTAATTCGATTCCGTTTGCGTATGCTTTCTTCAAACCATCAAAGTTGGTATCTCCTTCAAGCGGCATGTTTCTGTTCGAATCATGTAAAAAACGAACACCAGAAAATAAGTGTGCAAAAACTAATTCTGCAACTGATCCTGAGGATGAAGCTGGAGTGTTTATTACGTGAATCCCTTTGCTTTTCGCATAATCCACATCAATATTATCCATTCCTACACCGCCCCGACCTATAATTTTCAATCCTGGGCAAGCATCAATGATATCTTTACGAACTTTAGTCGCACTACGAACCAAAACTACGCTTACATTATTTTCATTAACAAAATTAGCCACCTGTTCTTGCGCTACTTTAGTCGTTATAACTTCAAATCCACCTTTTTCTAAAGCTAATATTCCACTTTTAGAAATTCCGTCATTGGCTAATACTTTCATTTTTTATGTCATTGCGAGGAAAGAAGCAATCTAGTCCTCATATTATTTTTATTTTATTTTTCTGAAGCTATTTCCCGCTATCCGTTACAATCTTTCTAGTCCTGAACTTGTTTCAGGATCCTGAAACAAGTTCAGGACTAGAAAGGATTTTCACTGCTATCAGGGCTAGGAATCCAGAATTCAATTGCTATTTTGTATAACTGAAAAGTGCGGCTAAAAACTAGACTTTGGCTTCCAATTCTTTCATTACATCCACTAACACCTGAACACTTTCTAACGGAAGCGCATTATACATAGAAGCTCTGTAACCACCTACTGAACGGTGCCCCGGTAATCCAGATATTCCCGCTGCTTTCCACATTGTATCAAATGTCTCTGCATGCGCTTCGTCATTCAATAAAAAAGTAGCATTCATGTTCGAACGATCTTCAACAGCTGCAGCTCCTTTGAATAATGGGTTTCTGTCAATTTCTCCATAAAGCAATGCCGCTTTAGCATTGTTTATTTTTTCAATAGCAGCAATTCCACCAAGGTTTTTCAACCATTGTAGCGTCAATAAAGATGCGTAAACAGGGAAAACAGGCGGTGTATTGTACATGCTTTCGGCTTTGATATGTTTGGCGTAATCCAGCATACTTGGGATTATTCTACCATTTTTACCTAAAATTTCTTCTTTTACAACAATCAAAGTAGTTCCTGCGGGACCCATATTTTTTTGTGCTCCTGCATAAATCAAATCAAATATAGAAAAATCCAATTCTCTTGAAAAAATATCAGAACTCATATCGCATACAAGTGGCATATCAACTGATGGAAATTCTTTCATTTGCGTTCCAAAAATAGTGTTATTACTGGTGCAATGGAAATAATCAGCATCTGCTGATATTGTATATCCTTTTGGAATATGATTGTAATTTTGTTCTTTTGAGGAAGCGACAACAACTGTATCTCCAAAAAGTTTTGCTTCTTTTATAGCTGCTGCTGCCCAAGTTCCTGTATCAAGATAAGCCGCTTTTCCGCCTTCACTCATCAAGTTATAAGGAACCATTAAAAATTCTAAACTTGCTCCGCCAGCAAGAAATAATGCTTGATATCCTTTGCCTTCGAGACCTAAAAGTTCAAGAACGATGGCTCTCGCTTCATCCATTACCGCAACGAAGTCTTTGCTTCTGTGCGAAATTTCTAAAAGTGATAATCCGGAATCGTTAAAATTTAAAATTGCTTGTGCTGATTTTTCAAAAACTTCTTGCGGTAAAATACAAGGTCCTGCGCTGTAGTTGTGTTTTTTCATGGTGTAGTTTATGTCCAAAAAATTAAAATGCAAATTTCGACAATAGGAGTTTAAAAAGCGTTAATTTATTCGGAATAATTGAACTTTTTTTGGCTATATCGTTAACATAAATGAAATTGTATCTGTGTTATCTGCGTAATTCCATAATCGGGGATTTTGAGTTTGTCCAAATGTCACGCTGTTTTCTATAGTTTCATCAGCAACAATACATTGTAACAGTTCATTTTCAGACTTTAATCTCATTTTTAATTCATTTAGATCATCGTAAAACTCATAAAAAACACTCGAAATAGGCGAGGCATGACTTTGATCTTCTTTTAAAGTCAGAAATCCATTATCCAATAATTTAAAATTACTCATCAGGAAAACGGCTTTGTTGTAATCGTAATTGTTAGCGTATTTTTCGTAATGAATTACGTCTTGGTAGGCAAATATCGCTTCAAAAAAAGGAACAAAGGAATATCCTTTCGGCACAAAAAGTTTAGAAACATTGCGGCAACCTAATCCAAAATAGCGAAAAATATCTTCGCCCAAAGCAGTAAGTTGTTCTTTGGTTTCATTTCCGGTCAAAACCGCTACTGAATTTCTGCTTTTTCGAATAATGGAAGGTTTGTCTTTAAAATAATATTCAAAGTAACGAGCTGTGTTGTTACTTCCTGTAGCTATTACGGCATCAAAATTTTCTAATTTTCCATCTACGAAAGTGATAGTATTAGCAAATTCAGGATTAACCGCAATAATGTATTTCGCTAAAAAAGGCAATAAATGCTGATCGTTTGATGATGTTTTTACCAGCACATTATTTCCTGTAATCAAAACCGAAAGGAAATCGTGAAAACCTACCAAAGGAATATTACCGGCAAGAATCAACGCGACATTTTTAGGATCTCGGATCGGAATTGTGTAGCTTGAAAGCCATTTATTCAGATTCTCTTCTGTTAAAGCTTCTGCCCAAGAATGTATAGAGAAATAGACGTTTTCAGGAGTGTACCAGCCATTGTGCGATTGTGATAAATGTATTAATTCAACAAAAGCATCAAAAAACGTTTCGTTGCGCAAAACGGCCGGATTTTTTAAAGTGTTATTTTCAGAAAACTGACTTAAAAATTTTCCTAATTCAACAAAAACACTTTTTTTTGTTTCTAATGTCATAATGTTTGCTTATCAATAGTTTTGATTGTAATTTTGCACAAAAATAAGCTATAAAACGTATAGTTAAAAGATTAAAAGAGGAAAGATATGAGAATCTTAAATCCAAAATCTTATTTCCTTAATCCTAAATTAAAAAGATGGCAATTATAATTACAGACGAATGTATCAATTGTGGTGCTTGTGAACCCGAGTGCCCAAATACAGCAATATACGAAGGAGCGGACGATTGGAGATATAAAGACGGAACAAAACTAAAAGGGAAAGTGATTTTACCTGACGGAACCGAAATTGATTCTGATGAAGCTCAAACTCCCATTTCTGACGAAGTGTATTATATTGTACCGGGAAAATGTACTGAATGTAAAGGTTTTCATGATGAGCCACAATGTGCGGCTGTATGTCCTGTAGATTGTTGTATTCCGGATGACAATCACGTCGAAAGCGAAGAAACGTTACTGAATAGGCAAGCGTTTTTACACAACGAATAAAATAGTATTTGTTAGTACATCAAACCAAGAATCCTGAGTTTTACGCTCGGGGTTTTTTGTTTTATTTTTGTAGTGTGATCATACTACGCTAATCGGTAGCATATATTTTCCGTCAATAATAGCGGTTAGTATGAATTTAATTTTGGGAGAGTAAGCGAAATAAAAAAAGGGCTGTCATTGACAGCCCTTTTATAATCATTGGATAATTGAATTAGAAATTAAATCCCAATCGAGCATAATAATAGGCACCACTGAATCCCATTTGTACTGAATCCCAATATCCTCCTGCTTCAGTATTTCCTTGCTCATCTTGTTTGTCAGGGTAAATATTGAAAAGGTTATTGCTTCCAATGCTTAATTTTAATTGCTTCGATAATTTGTAGCCTAAAGTTAAATCAGTAACCGTTTTTGCGTTGTATACGTCATCTTCATCAGCATAATCCACAAGAACTACTTTACTAAAATGGGTGAAAGCTAGACCAGCATCGAATTTATTTTTAGAATAATTAAGATTTAAGCCAAATTTACTTTTTGGCGCTGAAGCCAATAAGAATGCTTTTTCACGTTTTCCAAAAAAAGTACCTTCGTCTAAACTTCCGTTTTTCACATTGTCAATTTTCATGTCATTAATATTTCCAACCAACGTCGCTCCCAATCTTGAATCGCCAAATGTTTTTTTCCATGCAAAAACTAAATCTAAACCAGCTGTTCTTGTATCAACACCATTGGTAAAAAATTGGGCAGCTGAAACACCAAGATTTAGTTGGCTTGCATCAAAATAGCCAGTTAAAACAATTCTGTCTTTTACCTTAATATAATATCCATCGACTGTAGCTGTAAAATCTCCAAAATTTGAAGTAAAACCTAATGATGCATTAACTGCTTTTTCCTCATTTAATTTCCCGATTCCAAATGCTTGCGTTACAGGGCTATTGTTTGGTGAGAGTAGCACTTCTGTTGCTCCTCCGGCATTAAAATTAGTAAAACGTAAGTTGTAGTAAATTTGTGCCAATGAAGGTGCTCTAAATCCTGTGCTTAACGAACCTCTAAAATTAATGTTTTTCGAAGCTTTAAGTCTAGTCGCTATTTTTCCATTAACAGTACTTCCAAAATCACTGTAGTTTTCAAAACGAACCGCTGCACTTACTAAAAAACTATCCGTTATATCAAATTCTGTATCCGTATATAAAGACAAGTTCGTACGACTTTTATCAACGACATTTGCGGGACTATATCCCGGAAACCCTTGAGAACCTCCTGGTCTTGGCTCTCCGGAAATAGGATCGATTGGAGCAGATTGAGTTGCAGGATTAGTTATAGGAAATCCATTGGTGTCATAAGTAGCGTAAGAACCTTGTTCTCCGGCAAAAATGTTGAATTTTTCAGTTCTGAATTCTGCTCCAAATGCAAGATTCATTCCTGATAAAACGGAACTGTAGTTTTTTGAAAAATCAAAATTAGTTGTGTTTTGGCTCAAACTATGCCCTCCGGCATCAAATTCTGTTGGAGAAGCATCTTCCACTGAAGCATTGATAGTTCCTTTGATGAAATAATGGAAAAGGTTTTTTCCAAATGTATTGCTAATGTCTATTTTCCAACCACTTGCCGTTTCAGTTCTAAAACCTGCAGCAATAGAGTTGTCAATAATATTTGACGTAATTCTAGGGGTGTAACCTCCAGGATATACGGATTCTACTACTCGTTCACCATCATTTCTTGTAAAAGCATATGCATCCGTATCTCTATAGTTTCTTCCGCCAAAAGCGTAAAATTCAGTTTTATCGGATACAGGAATAGCCATGTTTCCAAAAAAATTGAATCCTTGAATTTCTGCTTCACCAAAACCTTTTCTGAAATCATATCCAGGGCGTAAGGTTTTATTTTTACTTAAATATTCTGTGGTAAAATTAGCAAAACCGCCTTTTTCTCCAATCGCAACACCATAATTAGCTGCTACTTTTATAGAACCACCATCAAAACTTTTATTTTTGCCTTTAGAATTACCGAAACCATTTTGGTCTAATCGATTGCCATCTGTATTAGCGGTTCCGGGAAGAAAATCTCCTTTTGCATTTGTATTATAGGCACCGTAAGTTACGGCACCAGTTAATTCATTTACATTGTCATTCATAACAATATTGATCACTCCTGCTATAGCGTCAGATCCATATTGTGCAGCAGCACCATCTCTCAAAATTTCAATTCTTTTTATTGAAGATGCCGGAATCGCATTCAAATCTGTTCCGGTATTTCCCCTTCCACGAGTTCCAAAAAGATTGACAAGAGACGATTGGTGTCTTCTTTTTCCGTTTATCAAAACGAGCGTTTGATCGGGGCCTAAACCTCTTAATGAAGCTGGGTCAACATGATCTGCACCGTCGGAACCTGATTGTTTACTGGCATTGAATGAAGGTGCAACATATTGAAGTAATTCATTAATTTCTAATTTTCCGCTTTGTGTCGTTACGTCTCTTACGTTAATGATATCAATGGGGACCGCTGAATTTACCACCGTTCTTTTTGAGTTTCTGGAACCCACAATTACAATATCTTTCAGGACTTCTCCGCCCTCTTCTGATAAAACAACCTTGATAAAAGTGCCTGTAACCAATTTTTCGATAGTAGAGAATCCTACATAACTAAAAACTAAAGTGGCACCTTCTTTCACTTTTATTTTATATCCTCCATCGCTGTCGGTGGAAACCCCGTTGTTCGTTCCTTTCTCGATGATATTAACACCTGGTAATCCAGCACCAGTATTATCTTGTACTACACCCGAAACTTCCTTTTGGGCAAAAAGAAGCGTGACGTTTAATAGGAATAATAATAATATAAATTTTTTCATAATAAGATGTGTTTAGTCCTTTGTTTAGTTTTAAATTATTCGCAATATAATTTTTTTTAACAAAATATTAGAACATAATTTATTTTTTTTTTAAAAATGTATGATACCTGTTTAAACTGCGATTTTTATCAATTTAAATATTATTAAAATCTTATCTTTGCAAACTTTTGAGCGACCGCTGAATTCACAAATAGCGTGTGATACGTAAAAAAAGTTTCGTAAGATCGGTTGCGAAATAACAACAGGTTCACGACACAATATTCCATTAAAAATAAAATATTATCCACATATGAAAGCAGGAATTGTAGGATTACCAAATGTTGGAAAATCAACATTATTCAATTGTTTATCCAATGCAAAAGCGCAGAGTGCCAACTTTCCTTTTTGTACTATTGAGCCGAATATAGGTGTTGTAAATGTACCAGATCCGAGAATTGAAAAATTAGAAGAATTGGTGAAACCGGAACGCGTTCAAATGGCAACGGTTGATATCGTTGATATCGCAGGATTGGTAAAAGGTGCCAGTAAAGGAGAAGGATTAGGGAATCAATTTCTTGGAAACATCAGAGAATGTAATGCCATTATTCACGTTTTGCGTTGTTTTGACAACGATAATATCGTACACGTTGACGGAAATGTAAATCCAATTCGTGACAAAGAAACGATTGATATCGAATTGCAGTTGAAGGACTTAGAAAACGTTGAAAAACGTCTGGAAAAAGTAAATCGTGCCGCAAAAACAGGCAACAAAGAAGCGCAAACCGAAAAAGCACTTTTAGACCGAATCAGAGAGACGTTACTTCAGGCAAAATCTGCCAGAACGGTTACTCCTCAAAATAATGATGAGGAAATTTTGATGGAAGGGTTTCAATTGATTACGGCAAAACCAGTATTGTATGTTTGTAATGTGGATGAAAATTCAGCCGTGAGCGGAAACAAATATGTTGATCAGGTTCGGGAGTTGGTAAAAGATGAAGATGCCGAAGTGATTATCCTTTCGGTTGGTGCTGAAGCTGATATTACCGAATTAGAAAGTTACGAAGAGCGTCAGGTTTTCTTAGAAGACATGGGTTTGACGGAGCCTGGAGCGTCAGTTCTTATTCGTGCAGCCTATAAATTATTGAAGCAACAAACCTATTTTACAGCAGGTGTGAAAGAAGTTCGTGCTTGGACTATTGATATTGGATCCACTGCTCCACAAGCCGCAGGAGTGATTCACACTGATTTCGAAAAAGGATTTATTCGTGCCGAAGTTATTGCGTACGAAGATTTCGTTCAATATGGTTCAGAAGCTAAATGTAAAGAAGCCGGGAAATTTAAAGTAGAGGGAAAAGAATATGTCGTAAAAGACGGAGATGTAATGCATTTTAGATTTAATGTTTAGATTGTATGAAAAAAATTTTATTTACTATTTTTTTTGTTGCTTTTTTTAACAATTTAAATTTTGCGCAAAGTAAGTTTAGTTTAGGGATTATAGGTGGGCCTAATTATACTAGTTTTAGAGGAAGTGATTTTGTTCAAGAAACTAAACCAGGATATGGTTTTCAAGTAGGTATTAGTCTTGAATACAAAATAAATAAAAGTTTAACTCTTAGTACTGGCTTTAATTTAGAGCAAAAAATAGTTCATTATAATACTGACTTTACAGTTGATTACCTCAATGAATTTGGATTTATTCAAAGGGATAATATCAATGCAGAAACAAATAATAAGTTTAAGTATTTTTCAGTCCCTTTATTTTTGAAATATAGCTTTGGTCAAAACAAATCTTATTTTGTTAATGGAGGTGTTTTTATTTCGTTTTTGCAAAACTATAAAAAAGAGTCAAGTTTTGTGAATAAAAGTGGAGGTGATATTGTTTACTCCTCCGATTCAATATATAATTTTCCTTTAGCCGAATACGTTTCGGGAGATTATGGGGTGTCTTTTGGGTTTGGGAAATCTTTTGAATTAAATGAGAAGAATAAAATTTCAATAGAAATTAGGGATAATTTAGGATTGCAAAACACAGTTGATCGTACTTCTAATTATGGTGTATCGGGAGTTATTAAAACAAACTGTCTAAATTTAATTGCGGGTTGGTCTTTTGATTTGTAGAAAAAAATATCTCATTTTTATAAAACTGTTCAAGCAATTGGGCAGTTTTTTTTGTGCCTATTCCAGCTTTCCACTTCAAAATTTTACGATCAATCTTTTTTTTCTAAAACAATAAAGGAGCTTCCTCCAGTTGCTTTTTTTGGTCAAGAAAAAATGAGATTGATGCAAAAAATGCTTTCCATTGTAATCTGGGGTAAAATCGATTTAGATAAAAATGAAGTTTCGTAGTTTTTTATTAATTTCAAAATCGCTTAGCCTGCGATTAATTATTTTGTAGCAGAGCCAATTTTAAGTACTTTTAAAAAAAACTACTTCTTATGAAAATAATCGCTTTTGGCGCAAGCCCCAGCAAAAACTCCATCAATAAAAAATTAGCGATTTACACAGCAAATCTTTTCGAAAATGCAAAAGTGGAGGTTTTGGATTTAAACGATTTCCAAATGCCAATATATACCGTTGACATTGAAGAAGAAATTGGGGAACACGAATTAGCGAAAGCTTTTTTAGCTAAAATTGCCACCGCCGATGTTTTAGTGGTTTCAATGGCAGAAAATAACGGAAATTATTCTGCTGCTTTTAAGAATATCTTTGACTGGTGTACCAGAATAAATGCTAAAGTTTTTCAGGAAAAACCAATGTTATTGATGGCAACTTCGCCCGGAGCTAAAGGTGGAGCAAGCGTTTTAGGAATTGCAAAAAATGCCTTTCCATTTTACGGTGGAAATATTAAAACAACGTTTTCATTGCCTAGTTTCGAAGCTAATTTTGATGTCGAAAATGATAAAATTTCCAATGCCGAGTTGGATAATCAATTGAAAGAAATTATTAATAATTTTAAATTTTAATAGCAGTACTAATAGCAATTTGAAATCTGCAATCTAAAATCGTTACTCCTAAATCACGAATCGTTTGTCAATATCATTCTTGATAACTTTGGTGCTTTGGTATTTCAAAATGTATCGAATTACACTACATTAGCACAAAATCCACAAATTTTACAATGTCCGAACAAAATCAATATACCGAAGATAACATTCGGTCACTCGACTGGAAAGAACATATTCGCATGCGGCCCGGAATGTACATCGGGAAACTGGGTGATGGATCTTCTCCGGATGATGGTATTTATATTCTTTTAAAAGAAGTTCTCGATAACTGTATCGATGAATTTGTCATGGGTGCCGGTAAAACGATCGAGGTAACGATAAAAGACAAAACGGTTACGGTACGGGATTACGGACGGGGAATTCCACTGGGAAAAGTGATTGATGTAGTTTCCAAAATGAATACTGGAGGAAAATACGATTCGTTGGCATTTAAGAAATCAGTTGGTTTGAATGGAGTAGGGACAAAAGCCGTAAATGCGTTGTCGAACTATTTCCGTGTAGAATCCGTTCGTGATGAAAAACAAAAAGCAGCCGAATTCTCTGCTGGAAATCTTGTTCTCGAAGAAGATATTATTGAGACAACGAAGCGAAAAGGAACCAAAGTAACTTTTATTCCGGATGAATCGATTTTCAAAAACTATAAATTTAGATTTGAGTATATTATCAAAATGCTCAAAAACTATTGTTACCTAAACAACGGTTTGACTATCATTTTTAACGGAGAAAAATATTTTTCTGAGAATGGTCTGAAAGATTTATTAGAAGAAACCATTCACGCCGAAGATTTTGAATATCCAATCATTCACTTGAAAGGGGATGATATCGAGATGGCTTTAACACACAGTAAAACGCAATACAGCGAAGAATACCACTCGTTTGTAAACGGACAGAATACCACCCAAGGAGGAACGCACTTAGCGGCGTATCGGGAAGCCATAGTGAAAACTATTCGAGAATTTTACAATAAAAGTTTTGAAGCATCAGATGTTCGAAAATCGATTGTTACTGCGATTAGCATCAAAGTGATGGAACCCGTTTTTGAATCGCAGACTAAAACCAAATTAGGTTCAACAGATATGGGTAGTGAACCGGGAATGCCCTCGGTTCGTACTTTTGTAAACGATTTTGTAAAAACGAAATTGGATAATTATTTACATAAGAATCCTCCAACCGCAGAAGCATTATTGCGAAAAATTATTCAAGCCGAAAGAGAGCGTAAAGAACTATCCGGGATTCGCAAATTGGCAACAGATCGCGCTAAAAAAGCGAATTTGCACAACAAGAAATTAAGAGATTGCCGCGCGCATCTTCCGGATACTAAAAACCCTAAAAATTTGGAAAGCACGCTTTTCATTACTGAGGGAGATTCTGCTTCCGGATCTATCACCAAATCGCGTGACGTAAATACACAGGCCGTTTTTAGTTTACGTGGTAAGCCGTTGAATTCATATGGAATGAGCAAGAAAATTGTTTATGAAAATGAAGAATTCAATTTGCTTCAGGCCGCTCTCGATATTGAAGATGGATTAGAAAAATTGCGTTACAACAACATAGTAATTGCGACCGATGCCGATGTAGATGGAATGCACATTCGCTTGCTCCTGATTACTTTTTTTCTGCAGTTTTTTCCCGAGTTGATTAAGGAAGGTCATTTGTATATCTTGCAAACCCCACTTTTTAGAGTTCGAAACAAGAAAGAAACCATTTATTGCTACTCTGAAGAAGAACGTAGAAATGCTATCGAAAAATTAAAACCTAAACCAGAAATCACCCGATTTAAGGGATTGGGAGAGATTTCTCCAGATGAGTTCAAAAATTTCATAGGAGAAACCATTCGTTTAGATCCTATTATGATGGATAAAAATACTTCTATTGAACAATTACTGTCTTTCTACATGGGTAAAAATACACCAGACAGGCAAGAATTTATCATCAAGAATTTGAAAGTAGAATTAGATGTAATTGAGAAAGTTTAAATCTTTATAAAATGCCTACAAAAAACACACTGATTTTTATCGCCTTATTACTTGTGATTAGTTTTTCCTCTACCTTTTTTATCATAAGGAGTAATGATCATAAAGAGTGCGGTACGCTTATAAAAAGTGATATGGATAAAAATAAAAATCAAATTGCAAAAAAGGAACACCTTTGTAAAGAAAAATATTCTTTTTAGAATCTTTAGAACAAAATTAAATTAATTAGTATTCAATAGAATATATTTAATGAAAGACGAAGAAAATACAGTTTCAGATAATCCACAAAATAAAATTTTATTTTCACAAGTAATCGCGCTATTGCAAAATGCCCGTCAACAGGTTTTACGCACCGTAAATACAACAATGGTGTATACCTATTTTGAAATAGGAAGAATGATTGTTGAAGAAGAGCAAAGCGGAAAAGAACGAGCTGAATATGGAAAGCAACTACTAAAAGGACTTTCTGAACAGTTGACTATTGAGTTTGGAAAAGGATTTTCAATTGATGTTTTAGAAAGAATTAGAAAATTTCATTTAATTTATTCAAAATCCGCTACAGTGTTGCGGATTTTAGAAATTCGAAATACGCAATCACTGACTGCGGAATTCAAATCTGAAAAAACGCAGACGGTGTCTGCGGATTTAAATAAATTTGATTATCAAACATTTTCGTCATTTTTTAAATTGACATGGTCTCATTATTCATTCTTAATGCGAATTGACGATGAAAAAGAAAGACGTTTTTACGAAATAGAATCTGAGAAATACAATTGGAGTGTTCGGGAATTAAAACGACAATATGATTCAGCTCTTTATACACGATTGGCTTTAAGTCGGGACAAAGAAGCAGTTTTGAAACTTTCGGAGCAAGGTCAGATTATAGAGAAACCAAAAGACCTTATCAAAGATCCTTATATTTTAGAATTTTTGGGTTTACCAGAATTGCATCAGTATTCTGAATCGGAATTAGAGGAAGAAATTGTCAGTAAACTAGAACATTTTTTATTAGAATTAGGTCATGGTTTTACTTTTGTCGCAAGACAGAACAGAATTACTTTTGACGATAAACATTTTCGAATCGATTTGGTTTTTTACAACAGAATTCTTAGATGTTTTGTGCTGATTGACTTAAAAATAGGCGAATTAAAACACCAAGATTTAGGACAAATGCAAATGTATGTCAATTATTACGACAGAGAAATGCGTTTGGAAGACGAAAATAAAACAATAGGAATTGTTTTATGCCAAAACAAAAGTGATTTGGTTGTAGAATATACTTTACCAGAAAATAATGAGCAAATTTTTGCCAGTAAATACAAAACAATTCTGCCAAGCAGAGAGGATTTAATACAATTAATTTCGGAATCGAGATAATGAAAGACGAAGAAGACGACAACATATTACCGGAAGGTCAAGAAGAAGAAAATACAGTTGGAGAAGATGTTTTTGAAGATATAATTTCTACGGGAGGCCAGCATTTTTACGATAATCAAGAAGACGGAAACGATACCATTACCAAAGTTACGGGAATGTATAAGGACTGGTTTCTGGATTACGCTTCGTATGTGATTCTGGAACGTGCAGTTCCGGCGATTGAGGACGGTTTTAAACCGGTTCAGCGCAGAATTATGCACTCTTTAAAGGAATTAGATGACGGCCGTTATAATAAAGTTGCCAATGTTGTTGGACACACCATGCAATATCATCCTCACGGAGATCAGAGTATTGGTGATGCGATGGTACAAATTGGACAAAAAGAATTATTGATTGACTGTCAGGGAAACTGGGGGAATATCTTAACAGGCGATGGTGCTGCGGCTTCCCGTTACATTGAAGCGCGTTTGTCTAAATTTGCTCTGGAGGTTATTTATAGTCCAAAAATTACGGATTGGGGTGTTTCTTACGATGGTCGTCGTGCAGAACCCAACAATCTGCCTGTAAAATTTCCATTATTATTGGCTTCTGGAGCAGAGGGAATTGCGGTAGGTCTCTCCACGAAAGTGTTGCCTCATAATTTCAATGAGTTAATTGATTCGTCCATAAAAATATTAAAAGGAAAACCATTTACCTTATATCCGGATTTCTTGACACAAGGCATTGCTGATGTGTCCAATTACAATGATGGATTGCGTGGCGGACGTGTACGTGTACGTGCCAAAATTGGGCAGCTGGATAAAAATACTTTAGTCATTACCCAAATTCCGTTCTCGACAAATACGACCACTTTGATTGACAGTATTTTGAAAGCAAATGAGAAAGGTAAAATCAAAATCAAGAAAATTGAGGACAATACCGCAGCTGAGGTTGAGATATTAATTCACCTTTTCCCGGGTGTTTCTCCAGATAAAACGATTGATGCATTGTTTGCTTTTACGGCGTGTGAAACTTCGGTAGCACCATTAGGTTGTGTGATTGAGGATAACAAACCGTTGTTTATTGGGGTTTCGGAAATGTTGAAAATTTCAACGAACAGAACAGTTCAATTACTGAAAAGCGAACTCGAAATTCAATTGAGTGAATTGGAAGAACAATGGCATTTTCTTTCGTTGGAACGTATTTTTATCGAAAATAAAATCTATCGTGACATTGAAGAGCAAACGACTAGAGAAGGCGTACTGAAAGCGGTTGATGATGGTTTGAAACCGCATACAAAACACTTAAAACGAGCTGTTACCGAAGAAGATATCTTGCGTTTATTGGATATCCGAATTATGCGTATTTCCAAATTTGACAGTAATAAAGCGCAGGATAAAATCGAATCGTTGGAAGGGGATATTGAACAAGTAAAACACAATTTAGAAAATCTGATTGATTTTGCGATTGCCTATTTCACTAGATTAAAAGAGAAGTACGGCAAAGGTCGGGAACGTCAAACGGAGCTCCGTATTTTTGATGATATCGAAGCGACCAAAGTAGTTTTACGAAATACTAAATTATACGTCAATAAAGAAGAAGGTTTTGTGGGTACTAGCTTGAAGAAAGACGAATACGTTACAGATTGTTCTGATATTGATGATGTAATTGTTTTTCTGCGTGACGGGAAAATGATGATTACAAAAGTAGATGCTAAGACCTTTGTGGGAAAAGATATTATACACATTGCTATTTTTGACAAAAGCGACAAGCGTACCATTTATAACATGATTTACCGTGATGGAAAATCCGGGCCTTCGTATATAAAACGATTTAATGTTTCGGGAGTGACCCGAGACAAAGCGTATGATTTAACCAATGAAACGGCAGGTTCTCAAGTAGTGTATTTTTCATGTAATCCAAATGGAGAAGCGGAAGTTATTACGATTTTATTGCGTCAGGTAGGAAGTGTCAAAAAACTGAAATTCGATATTGATTTTGCCAGTTTAACGATAAAAGGGAGGGCTTCCAAAGGAAATTTGGTAACTAAATATCCAATTAAAAAAATAGAACTGAAGGAGAAAGGAATTTCTACTTTATTGCCAAGAAAAGTCTGGTTTGACGACACTGTGCAGCGCTTAAACGTAGATGCAAGAGGGGAGTTATTGGGGGAGTTCAGACCAAATGATAAAATTTTAGTCATATCGCAATCCGGGAAAATAAAAGTAATTACACCGGAACTATCTACTCATTTTGATGAAGATATGGTAGTTTTGGAAAAATGGGTTCCGAAGAAACCAATTTCAGCTATTTATTATGATGGCGATAAAGAGCGGTATTACATCAAACGTTTTTTGGTGGAAACCGAAAATAAAGAAGAAAGTTTTATCACGGAGCATCCTAATTCACAATTAGAGATTGTATCAACAGATTATCGTCCGGTAGCAGAATTAATTTTTACAAAAATAAAAGGAGTTCAAAAAGAGACTATAACGGTAGACATAGAATCATTTATTTCCGTAAAAGGATTTAGAGCTTTAGGAAATCAATTGACAACCGATAAGCTGAAACAAGTAAACCTGCTTGAATCGTTACCATATGAAATCCCTGTTGAGATTATCCCTGAGGATTTAGAAGTAAAAGGAGAAACGGATGCTGATGATGCGGGTATTCAATTAGACGATGACGGTCAGATTACATTATCTTTAGAATAAAAGAAGCTCCCGCAAGGGAGCTTTTTTATTAAATAAAAAATTTTATTATTTATTTTTCTTCATTTTCATGTTTAGTACTTCAACTAATAATGAGAATGATATCGCAAAGTACAAGTACCCTTTTGGTACTGGTGAAACGTGACTTCCAAAGATTAAAGCATTCGATAAATGAGCACTTTCAGTAAGCAGCATCATTCCAATAAGAATCAAAAACGATAAACCAAGTATTTGAATTGAAGGATGCTTGTTGACAAAGTTTCCAACAGGAACAGCAAATTGCATCATAATTAATACAGAAATAACCACAGCGGTAATCATAATATACAAAGCACCTTCAACGCCGTTAGTCATACCTACCGCGGTAAGAATACTATCAAAAGAGAAAACTAAATCAATCATTATAATTTGAAAAAGTACATTTTGAAACGATTTTGTGGCCGATTTTCCTAACTCTTTTTCTTCATGCCCTTTTTCGTCTACTTTTTCTCTAATTTCATTCGTACTCTTGTAAATTAAGAATAATCCACCCGCCAGTAAAATAAGGCTTTGACCTGTTATTCCCGCTGAAAACCAACTGAAATCAATATGAAACCAAGGTTCTTTCATTTGAATTAATAAATTAATACCAAACAAAAGCGCGATTCTCATGAACATGGCAAGAAACATTCCGATTTTTGTGGCTCTTTTACGTTGTTCGACAGGTAATTTTCCAGTGGCAATTGATATGAAAATGATATTGTCAATTCCTAACACAATCTCCAGAAATGTTAATGTTAAAAGGGCAATCCACGCATCCGGATTTAAAAATACTTCCATGATTATTTTATTATAGTTTATATTATTTAGTCAGCAATCTTTGTAACCGTTCCTCTTTGTTTAGCGTCAGAACCCACCATACCAAATTCAAAGATATATGAATTTTTTGTGGTTGTCAAGATTTTCATGCCAATGGCTTTTTCTTCTGCCATGTTTTTTGGATGTAATTTCAGTAAAACATATTCGCAATCGTTTACCCATCGTATCGAAGCGGTGTCAATCTTCCCTTCAAAAGTTTCTATTTCTATACTGTCGTTACGTTCAAAAACAGTTGTTTTCTGGATACCGTCAACTTCATATTCAAATTTGAATTTACCGGTTTTGAAATCTTTGCAATTGCGCTCCGCATCATAGCATGACAACAGTAGCAATAGTGGGAGGAGGAATGTTATTTTTTTCATTTTTAAATTATTTATTTT
The DNA here is from genome assembly GCF_049896865.1 of Flavobacterium sp. DSP2-3-1. Classification (NCBI taxonomy): domain Bacteria; kingdom Pseudomonadati; phylum Bacteroidota; class Flavobacteriia; order Flavobacteriales; family Flavobacteriaceae; genus Flavobacterium; species Flavobacterium sp. DSP2-3-1. Next base: position 117,146 of record NZ_JAFCVD010000011.1, read on the forward strand.
TTTAGGACCTAATCCAGCTGTACGTTGCAACTCCCAAGTCTAAAATCTTTTTTTCTATTGACAAAAAAGGAGCTTCCTTTGGTCGCTCTTTTTAGTCAAGAAAAAATAGCTTTAAGCCTTGCGGGTTTTCACTTCCATCCGGGGTAATGCATTATTGTATTTTAATATCGTATTTGTCCAGAAGACCAATAATTCCTTGTGTCGAAAATTTTGCTTTTTTCATCGGATTGAATTCAGGATCAATTTTAAAATCAGTTGCTTTCGAAAAATCGGCGCCGGCTAATTGTGTATTGTTAAAAACAGCACCATTTAAATTACTGTTGTCAAAAACAACACTCGTAAGATTGGTCCCAACAAAACTGACCTCTCGCAACGAACAAGAATTAAATTTTGTTTTTGGCATTTTTTTATTCATAAACGAAGAATAATCCAAAACGCATTCCTGAAAACTTACATTGAACAAGAAGTCATCGCATTCCTCAAACTGAATTCCCAGCAATTTACAGTTGTTGAATTGTACACCTTTTAAGCTAGTTCCGGATAATTTAGTCATGGCCAAATTACAATCAATGAACTCACAATCCATAAATGTGCTATAAGAGAAATCGCTATTTGATAAATCACAGTTTTTAAAAATGCAATCCTCAAATTCTCTATTGTTTACTTTTTTATCGATGTAAACTATTTTTTCAAATGTTTTATGAACGTGAATTAAGTTTTCCATTAGTCATTAAATAAGCTTTTCATAATTGTTTTTAAACCCAAGAACATCAAATACATTGCCCCCAGACAAGCAATTATTCCTATGGCTAAAATCGCATAATGCCACACATTCTGTTTGTTCATAAAGGCATTATATATTAAGGTCGGACCAATAAAGATCAACGGTAAAGCTCCTGATAAATATTTGATTCCTTTGGATAATAGTTCTTTGTTGGTTGCCATTGTTTAATTTATGGTTTAAAGTTTTTTGATGTACTCAAAAATGTTTGCCTGTAATCTGTTTATTGAGCTGTAAAATAATCGACTGCTTTTCGCACACTACCATGTTTTTTTAATAAGTCAGCGGCTTGTTCGTAGGAAACGGGAATTTCACCCATAATCATTTTTACGCCGCGATCCACGAGTTTGCTGTTACTGAGTTGCATATCGACCATTTTGTTGCCTTTCACTTTTCCCAGTTGAATCATGGTGGCGGTTGTTATCATATTGAGTACCATTTTTTGTGCCGTTCCTGCTTTCATTCGGGAGCTTCCGGTTACAAATTCGGGTCCTACAACCACTTCAATAGGGAATTTTGCCGTTTTCGAAAGTGGACTTTCGGCATTGCAAGAAATACTTCCTGTAGTAATATAATTTTCATTGCAAGCTTGTAATCCTCCAATGACATAAGGAGTTGTGCCTGAAGCGGCAATTCCAAGAACAATATCATTTTCATTTATATTGAAAGCTTTCAAGTCAATCCAGGCTTGTGTTGCGTTGTCTTCGGCATTTTCTACGGCTTTACGAATGGCGGCGTCACCACCGGCAATGATCCCAATTACTAAATCGAAAGGAACGCCAAAGGTTGGCGGACACTCCGAGGCATCAAGAATTCCAATACGCCCCGAGGTTCCGGCGCCAATGTAAAATAATCGTCCGCCGAGTTTCATTTTGGCAACGATTTCAGTGACTAAACGTTCTATTTCTGGCAAAGCTTTTTCTACGGCAAACGGAACGGTTTTGTCTTCCTGATTGATATTAGATAACAATTCTTGAACCGACATTTTTTCTAAATGTTCGTATTTCGAGGATTGTTCGGTGGTTTTCGTGAATTCCATATTCATGTTTTTTTTGAAGGGAAAACTCGCGAGTTGTCCGTGCATTTATTTTTCTTCGGTGAGGGATAATAGCGGAAATCCTTTTTATCATGTAGATTTAGCGAAATGAAAAAAGATTACCTCATTTTACTTTTATTTTAGTCGGAATTCGGTCAATTTCATTTACAGCGAATAGCCCGACTCTTGCGGTCACGCCCAAATTATAAAATTATATAAAATACGCCAACGCAATTCCTATTACAATCATCGAAACCTTTGCGATATTGAACTTGTGTCCTTCGCTGCTTTCGAAAATAATGGTGGATGAAATATGAAATAAAATTCCTATTACTATGGCTGTGATTTCAGTGTAATAAACGTTTAATATTGGCAGATAATCAGATAAAATGGTTCCCAGCGGCGTCATCACTGCAAAGGTGATCATGAAGAAAAAAATGGCTTTTTTATTCAAACTGGCATTGGTAAAAAAGGTAGTCAGAATGATAGCAATAGGCAAGTGATGAATGGCAATTCCTATCGCTAAATCATGATGATGGCTTACGGGAAATCCTTCCAGAAACGCATGTATACAAAGACTAATAAATAATAACCAAGGGATTTGCGTCATTGTTTCCTGTCCGTGAACGTGACCGTGTTCCGCTCCTTTTGAGAAAAATTCCAATATAATCTGGAACAATATTCCCAGCATGATAAAGAGTCCGATGTTTCGGTTCGCACTTTCATAAATTTCAGGTAATAAGTGCATTACCGTCAATGAAAGTAAGAAAGAACCACTGAAAGCCAACAGCAATTTTAGGTTGATTTTGTTCTTTGGTCGGATACTCAAGGCGACAATATATCCGATGATTACGGAAAGTAATGGTAAAAGGTAATTCATTTACTTAAAAATCATGATTAGGCGTTCACTATCTGTTTTATGGAATTTTTTTAATTTATAATCACCAAAAATATCCAATAGATAAATTCCGGCTTCTTCCATTAATTCCTCAAAATCTTTTAATGTTAAAGCTTTTACTTTTTCAGTAAAATGAAATTTTTGGCCTTTATCTTCAAAGTCAATTTCTTTGTAAATATGACCTTCTTTTAAATAACGTTTGATATAAAAATCGATGCCTTCAACCGTTTTTGTCTCTTCCGGAATAAGCGTTTGGATGACCTGAGCAACATTCATAAAGTCAATCACGGCAAAACCATATTCCGTCAGGCTTTCTTTGATGGCCTTTAATGTAGTGAGATTGTCTTCGTCATTTTCGAAATAACCAAAGCTGGTAAATAAATTGAAAATGGCATCGAATTTTTCTTCAAAAGGTTCACGCATGTCGTGTACTTTAAAATGAAGGGTTTCATTCGTATTTTTAGTGGCTTCGGCAATGCTGTTTTCAGATAGGTCAGCTCCAAGTACCGTAAAACCTAATTGGTTCAAATAAATAGAATGGCGGCCTTTACCACATGCTAAATCCAGTACTTTTGCGTTTTCAGGAAGATTTAAGTAATGGGTAATATTATCCATAAAAACCTGAGCTTCTCCATAGTTTCTATCTTTGTAAAGGATGTGATAATATGGAGTGTCAAACCAGGAAGTGTACCAGTTTCCAGTTGATTTCAGTTGATTTTCAGTCGGTGGATTTTGTGTTGCAGACATTTATTCTTTTTCAATTAATTCGATTAATGCAAATTTAGTGTATTTTTGCCGAATATAACGATAACAATTTCCCCTTTAGGGGACAGAGGGGGCAAATGGAAAATAATTATAAAATGGTTGCCAAAACCTTTTTTGGTTTTGAAGAAATATTAGCAAAAGAACTGCAAAACCTTGGCGCGCAAAGCGTAGAGCAAGGTGTGAGAATGGTTAGTTTTAAAGGAGATAAGGGGTTTATGTACAAAGCAAATTTGTCTTTGCGTACCGCTTTGAAAATCCTGAAACCTATTTATTTTTTCAAGGCAAATAACGAACAGGCTTTATACAAAGGTATTTCTGGGGTGAATTGGTCTAAATTACTGACTGCCAATCAGACTTTTGTGATTGATACCACAGTACATTCGGAATATTTTAATCACTCGGAATTTGTTTCCCAAAAATGTAAAGACGCGATTGTCGATCAGTTCAGAGAAAGAACCGGACAACGTCCAAGTATTGATAAAGTACATCCTGATTTAAGAATCAACATCCATATCGATAAAGACCAAGTTTCAGTTGCATTGGATACTTCAGGAAATGCATTGAACCAACGTGGGTACAGAACCGCAACGAATATTGCTCCTATAAACGAGGTTTTGGCAGCAGGAATTCTATTGCTTTCCGGTTGGGACGGTCAAACAGATTTCTTGGATCCAATGTGTGGTTCGGGAACGTTCTTAGCCGAAGCTGCCATGATTGCCTGCAACATTCCGGCAAACATCAACCGTAAAGAATTTGCTTTTGAAAAATGGAACGATTGGGACAATGATTTGTTTGATAGTATTTCCGACAGTTTATTAAAACGCGTTCGTGAGTTTCATTACACCATAAAAGGCTACGATAAAGCACCAAGTGCGGTTCAAAAGGCCAAAGACAACATCAAAAACGCCAATCTTGACGAGTATATTTCTATTGAAGAAAAGAACTTTTTTGACACTGAAAAAACTTCGGAAGGAAAACTGCAGATTGTTTTCAATCCGCCGTATGATGAGCGTCTGGATATTCACATGGAAGAATTCTACAAAAATATTGGGGATACCTTAAAGAAAAATTACCCTGGAACGAATGCCTGGATGATTACAGCGAACTTGGAAGCACTGAAATATGTAGGACTGAAACCTTCGAGAAAAATTAAACTTTTTAATGCTGGTTTAGAGGCACGTTTGGTCAAATACGAAATGTATGAAGGAAGTAAAAGAACGAAATTTCAGGCTGTTCAGGATTCAGATTCTACGAATCAGACTTTAGAAGATGGTCAGGAGTAATCAACTAAAAATTTATAATTCATAACTCACAATTTATAATTTATTATGACCAAATTACAAATACGAGCATTTATATATCAACTTGGATGTTTTGCAATATTATTTATTTCCGCCAGGTATTTAGTGGAACATTATACTAATTTAACCGGATTTTGGATTCCGTTAACTGCATTTTTCATTGGGACACTCTTATCGCCAAAATTTCATGCGGTAAAAACCAAAGATGGAGAGAAATTATTCATGAAGTGGATTTTCATGAAAGGAATTAAGGAAATTGAATAGCTTAAAAATCCTAAGACATTCTACTTTTAAAATACTGACCGCCAATTCACTAATTTTCACCAAAAATAAAAATTAGCGAATTGGCGGTTATTTTTTCTCTACTTTTTTTGGAGCAACTTTCTTCTTGTAAATAGGAACAAAATAAGTTACTGTATAATTGAATCCTACTCCAAAACTACCATCGTAGGTTCTGTTGAATCCTGGAATATATAAGTTGGAGAAATTTTCAGGTTCTTTATTGGTTACCAATCGGTTCAATCGAAGACTAAAACCCACAAACACATTATCAAATACTTTGGCTTTTACTCCTGCCACGACTTCAATCCAACTAGCGGACAATCCATCAAACTTTTTACCAGAAGGAATTACAGGGACTTCTCCAAAATATGGATTCGCATTGTAAATTCTGTAACTGTTCAATTGCTGATTAAATGTGCTAAAACCGTAACGCATACCTATAGAAATGATATTTTCCATATCCAGCCAATTTTCGTAAGCATTATAATCAAAACCCGCTTTTATGTATGAACCTTTAGTAGTGAAATTGACGCGATCATCATCCGTAGTTTTATTTTCATTCCCTAATTCTGCAGCCAAAAAATATTTTTTAGTCAATCGATAATCTCCCACTAATTCAATTCCTTTATAATTTTTGTCATAAAGAGCGCGTGTCAATTTATATAAATCAACACCCACACGTACGCCATAACGATCGGTCTTTACAGGAATTGAATCGTTCTTTTTCAAAGCTGGTTTAATTTCTACTAATGGTATAGGTGCTTCAGGAATAATCTGGTCTGTTTTGGTGGTTTTTGGATCGCTTTTGACAGGAGTAGTCTCTTGCCCCTGCACCAAATTCAATGACAATAGGAGACAAATACTAAAAAAAGATCTTAATGTGTGTTTCATTTTCATTTTCGATGTTACTTTTTTCAACCGATATAAATTTTATCCATTTTTGATTTTCTGCTGTTGCATCGGTATGCGTATATGGATTTGTTGGATCTAATGTGAAAATTGTTTTGTAACCACACGCTCTGGAAACAAAAAGTTCCTGTGTGGTATAATTAAATTTTATAATGTCTTCATCAACCAATGCACGATTAGGATTTCCTGAATTTAATGTGAAACTATAGGTTGTGCTTGTTCCAACAGTTTTTAACGGAATTGAAATGGTATTTCCGCTGGTTGTTTGGCTGCCGTTAAAAAGAATTCCATCGGTCATTCCTTCACCAACAACTTTCAGATTAGATACGTTTTTTAAAACTGAAGGATTCAAAAAATCATAAAAACTAATCACCAATCGTGGCGTTGTGGGAGTATTTGCATCGCAAATGTCGTCTTTCTCACAACTGGAGAAAGTGAAAGCAAAAAACAATAACAATAAAAATATCTTTTTCATACAATAATATTCAGTGTTTAGTGTTGTGGATTACACTTTCTGGAATCTTAAAACTGCAAACGGACTACTATTTTCTTCTTTCCAAAAGTACAACATTTTCCACGTGATGCGTTTGCGGAAACATATCCACAGGACGTACACGAGTTACTTTGTATTTTTCGTCCATTAAAGCCAAATCACGCGCTTGTGTAGCCGAATTACAACTTACATAAACCACCTTTTCAGGAGCAATTTTCATTATTTGTTCAATTACATCTTTGTGCATTCCATCTCTTGGCGGATCGGTAATAATCACATCAGGATGACCGTGTTGTGCGATGAAATCATCGTTGAAAACCACTTTCATATCGCCGACAAAAAACTCACAATTCTTGATTTCATTGCGTTCTGCATTCAGTTTAGCATCTTTAATCGCTTCAGGAACACTTTCTACACCAATTACTTTTTTTGCTTTTTTAGAAACAAACTGTGCAATAGTTCCCGTTCCTGTATATAAATCATAAACAATTTCATTTCCGGTAAGACCGGCGAAATCACGCGTTATTTTATACAATTCGTAGGCTTGATCAGAATTGGTTTGGTAAAAAGATTTTGCATTAATGCTAAATTTCAACCCTTCCATTTCTTCCAAAATGTAATCTCTTCCTTTGTATAATTTAATATCAGTATCGTATAAAGTATCGTTCGCTTTGTTGTTCACTACGTATTGCAGCGAAGTAATTTGAGGGAATTTCTCGTAAAGATGATCTAAGATTAATTCTCTATTGGCTTTGTCGTTTTCAAAAAACTGAATCAAAACCATGATTTCACCAGTCGAAGATGTACGCAACATCAAAGTTCTCAATAAACCTTCATGAGCTCTTGGATTAAAGAAAGTCAGTCCATTTGCATTAGCAAAATCTCTCACTTCGTTTCTAATTGCATTCGATGGATCTTCCTGCAAATGACATTTATTAATATCGAGAATTTTGTCCCACATTTTCGGAATATGGAAACCAAGCGCATTCCTGTTTCCTAAATCTTCGGTGCTGTCAATTTCTTTTTCAGTCAACCAACGGCTGTTCGAAAAAGAAAACTCCATTTTGTTTCTGTAAAAAAACTGTTTTTCTGAACCAAGAATCGGTTCAAATTCAGGAAGTTCTATTTTCCCAATGCGTTGCAAATGATTTTTCACCTCATTTTGCTTGTAATACAACTGTTGACTGTATTTCATATTCTGCCATTTACAACCACCGCAAACACCAAAATGCTCGCAAATAGGTTCTATACGATGCTCGGAATATTCATGAAAATGAACCGCTTTACCTTCGTAATAGGCTTTGCGCTTCTTGAAAGTTTGCACATCAACCACATCACCCGGAACTACATTCGGGATAAAAACTACTTTTCCATCGGGAGCCTTTGCTACCGAAACGCCTTTTGCACCAGCATCAAGGACTTTTATTTGATGAAAGACAACTTTGTCTGTATTTTTCTTTGCCATAGCGCAAAAATAAGTGTTTGAATGGTTTTAAAAATTCAAATTGGGAAATATTTTTACTTTTAGGTGTTTTTATTTGAGTCCATTAACGCTTTATGCTGTAATCACGAAGTTTTTGGAGTAATTATTTAATGCAAAGCGTTGCAGAGCTTTGGTAACTCTTGTTTTTTAGCTGCAATTGGAGAAGGAGTTGTACTTAAGAATTGAATTTATTCTGGCTTTTGAAACTCAATCATAATGTGCTCTAAATTTATTTTTTGTTTGACCAAGGAAAGTCCATATTTTTCTTTTAATTGCTTTTTTATACTTATAAAATCCTTCGTTTTAAGTGTAATGTTATAATTGTCTTTGCTACCTGTTTTATCCAAAATCATTTTATTGCTTTTTGGCATCAGAGCATTGATAAGCGCATTAATTTTGGATTTTTTGATGATGATTTCCTCTGGATTTATAGTAATCATGTTTCCATAAGCGTTTTTGTTTGATTTATATTTCAGTAATAGCGCTGGATTTATAACTTCTAGATTCCAGACTTCAGTTGCTTTGGTACTTTTTTTGATTTTAAAATCATAGCTTTTAGCCAATTGATTCAAGGCAATACTTTTGGTTCGAGAACTGTCTTTCGATTTGTTTTTAAAGTTTAAGTTCAGCGTATTGTCTAACATTTCTTTATCATTGGTTTTCAGCAATATTTCATTTGTTTTCAATAAATAGGTTAAGGTAGTTTTCAGACTTACATTTTTATAAACAATGCTGTCAGAATAGTTTTTTTTGGTACTTGGAATAGCTATATCATTGGTTTCTTCGATTTTTATCGAATATAAACTGGTTTCGGCGTTTAGTTTTTCCGTATCGTTAAACATGAAAAATAACGGGATGCCGATAAAGAAAGCATTGTGAAGTGAATGCATCAGTAGTCCTGAAACAAATCCATTGCGAACTCTTACATAGCCGATAATGAGACCTAAAATTATTTGTGGTGCCACCAATATTGGTGATAAAAGTAAAATCGTGTACGAAAATTCAAAATTACTGATGTGGATCAACCCGAAAATTACAGCAGAAAAATAGAATATGAACTTGTATCTTTTTTTCCAAAGAGAAATCAAAAACGTTTCTGCCTTTTGTTCATTCCGAACGCCCGTGAGGGAAACGAATGAAATTAAAAAATGCAGCGCATAATTATTTTTATAACGCAGATATAGCCTGAAAATTAATTCTTCAATTAAAGGACCAATTACAACGGTTAACACTAATAACAATACAACTGGATACGAATTGATCATATCCAGAATTTTGTGGTTATCTGGATCAACAAGTTCCAATGTTTCCAAACCACTTATCAGAAGTATCAAAACTGCCATTAGAGGAATTTCAATAATTAATAAAGAAATTAGTGTCTTAAGTTTTTTATTTACTGATAATTCGGGACCCGCTTCGTCTACAGGATTTTTCAGAAAAGAGATTAAATCAATAAAGGTTTCTTTTAAGTTGTTCAGCATAATATTGTTGCTCATGTTTAATTTTAGTATTTTAGTTTTTCGTAAAAAATATTTTAATCATTGCGCAATTGGTTTGCATTGTTGAGTAGTTTTTGCGCTTTATGCATTTATAATCTTTCGTAACAAACTACGTCGAGTTGATAAAGAAAAAAACAATTGTTTTGAGATGGACTAAATCTTATTGATGAATTAGTTGTAAATACATTTTTGTGGCTTTAGATCCAGTTTCGACATTAAATTCATAGATTTTCTTTCTTTTATTAGATTGACACCTTTCAATAAGATTCGGAATTCTATCTGCTCCAAGCACTCAAAAAAGCTTCTTCTTTAAAAGGAAAATCACTGACATCCGTAAAATAAGCGTAACTTTTTTGACTGCCGGAATATTCATTTCTAATAGCTAAAGCGCTATAAATGTCTGCGAAGTAACGTTTTACCAAAACATTTTGAACTAATTGAGTTGCTGTTCGCGAGTCGGTTACTGTAATAGATTGTGAGGGTGCATTAATTGAAATTCAAAAAATGAAAAGACAAAACAGTATTGTTCTCGCACCGCTCGTAGAGATATAAAATACTACAAATCTCTATTTTTTAATAATCGGTAGGAAAGGAAAATGAAAATTACGGTCCAGCACAAAACAATACCAACGGAGGAATAATGTACACCATAATCTTTTATGTTGTCTAAACCAATTTGTGTTCCCAAGTTTTTTACCACTGACAATCGAGAAAACGGTTCAACTATTAAATTGGACATGGATTCTAAAGGAAAAAACTGCATAATTGAAGCCGCAGTTTTGCTATTTGGGAATATTTTGAAAGTCAAAATTCCTTTGATAATTCCTTCAATAATATTCCAAACTAAAAGAAATCCCAACGCAAATGCGGAACGTTTCACTAGTATTCCTAAAAATAAACAGAAGGAGAAAAAACCAACTAATTTAAGGAAATAAGCCAACAGGTATTCTAAATTTGAAAAAACAATGCTGAATTCAGTATAAGAAGAAAAACTTAACCCTAAAAGAAGTGACATTATGAAGATAAAAAGCGTAGAAACTGTTGCAAATAAAATGACGGTTAGAAATTTAGACTGAATAAATTCTCTTTTACTCATTCCGTCAATTAAATTTTGTTTCAAAGTTCCATAACTATATTCGTTTGCCATCATGGACACGATTACGATAGCCAAAAATAATTTTAATATCGCTGCGATATAAGTGTTAAAATGCCAAATAAAAGGGAAGTTAAATATTCCCATCTCTGCCAAATGAAACTTAAAAATACCCAAGTCAAATTTTATTGAGGCTATTAATGCAATGAAGGTTAAGAGAATAAAATATGTTAAAGTCAAAATCCGACTTGCTTTATTTTTCCAGATTTTTTGAAGTTCTATAGAAAGGAGTCTTTTCATTTTTAGATTGATATTTATGATTTTAAGGTTGTGAGAAAACGAGACGGTATTATTTATTTTTCGTCAATTCTAAAAATTGTTCTTCCAAACTGTTTTTTCGTTTAACCAAATGATTTAATAGTATGTTTTTTTCAAAAAGAAAACGATTCAATTCTTTAGCCTCTAAATTATCTTTCAAATACACTAAAACTTTTCCATCCTCGTTCGCAACATTTTTAACTGCCGGATGCATTTTAACAACTTCAATTAAATTCGTATTGTCATCAGCCTGTAATTCAAAGAATCCCTCATTTGCTGACATACCATCAACTAATCCCGTGTATAGAATCTCTCCTTTTCTTAAAATTAAAACATGTGTACACACTTTTTCTACCTCGTCCAATAAATGAGACGCAAGTAGTATAGTCGTTCCTTTCGCGGCAATTTGTTTGATAATGTCTCTAATTTGATGAATTCCTTGGGGATCTAAACCATTTGTGGGCTCATCAAGAATCAAAATTTCAGGATCGTTCAGCAATGCAGAAGCTATGGCTAATCGCTGTTTCATTCCTAAAGAAAAAGTGCTGAATTTGCTGTGTTGTCGATCTGTTAAGCCCACTAACTCTAACTTTTCGGTGACTTTAGTGTAACTAATTCCTTTAATTTTGCAGACCAATTCTAAGTTTTCCTTAGCCGTCATATACGGATAGAAATTGGGTCTTTCGATAATTGCGCCCACTTTTTTTAGTGCTTCATGGGTTTTCATTGCACCACCAAACCAGCTGTATTCTCCGGAAGTTTTATTGACAACATTTAGTACGATCCCTAAAGTAGTTGATTTTCCGCTACCATTAGGACCTAGAATTCCGTATACATTACCTTTGTGGATATTGAAAGAAACATTTTTTAGCGCTTGAAGAGCACCATATCGTTTGTTGAGATTTTTGATAGAAAGTATCGTTTCCAATGAGTTCATCTTTTACTTTTTTATATTGGACGATCAAGGAAGCGTTTTGTTACTAATTAATAAGATTTAGTTTAAATCACCGATTAATTTGCATAAAACATCTAATTTTTGGGTAGTTATAGGTTTCATAATATATTCTCTAACCACTCTGTATTTCGCGGCCATTTCAATATCAACTGGGTCAATGGAGGAAGTCATTATGAAAATATGAATATCTTTCTTTAATGGTAATGAAATAAATTCATCTAAAAACTGCCATCCATCCATGACAGGCATATTTAGATCCAGTAAAATTGCATCCGGCAGAATTGCATTATTTTCCGCATTTTGTTTTAATTTAGTAATAGCATCTTGAGCGTTATAGAACGATTCTATTTCTTCACAAAAATCATTTTTAGAAATGAGGATACTCATTAGTTTTACGGTTAATTTGTCGTCATCTATGATGTATGTTAATTTATTTTTCATTTAAATAAATTTTAAAATTAGAACCTTGACCCACTGCACTCTCAACTTCAATTCTGCCGTCCATAGCTTCCAGTTGGTTTTTAGTAATAAATAATCCAATTCCTTTCGCATCTTCGTTACCGTGGAAAGTTTTGTACATTCCAAAGAGTTTATGGCCGTTTTTTTCTAAATTTAATCCTAACCCATTGTCTTTAAAATGTATAACAATACAATCCTCAATAATTTCGAACCCTATTGAAAGGGTTGCAGTTCGCTCAGGTGACTTGTATTTTATGGCATTTGTAAACAAATTTATTAAAATACTGTCTAAATAAGCGGGAATGGCAGTAACAACTAAATCTTCGGGAATAGTATCAGTAATGATTATTTTGCTCTCTTTTATGGCCAAGCTTAATGCCATTTTTGTTTTTTCGATTTCGTGTTTTAAGCGAATCCCTTTTTTTTCAATATTTGTATTTTGCTGAATGCATATAATCTCATTCAAATATTCTATTGATTCTGACAGTTTATTAGTTCCTTCTTTGAATAAATCAAAATAAGAAAGTTTATCCTCAATGTTGTCAGTATTTTCTATAACATCAACAATCATAGAGAGGTTACTGGTATGAGACCGAATATTATGGGAAACAATATGTGTAAAGTTAAATAATTTATTGTTTTGACAACTAGTGATTTCTAACAATCTTTTGAGTTCTAATTCTTTTTCAATTCTTAAAGTCACATTTCGGCCTACGCCCACAAAGTTTATGAAATTATTATCACTGTCGAATACTGTAGTAATATTCAACTCAAACCAATATTTTTCTTTATTTTTATTATAATTGAGTATCGTGGTTTTTATGCTTTCTTTATTCTTGATTGCTTTTTGCATTAACAAGGTGGTCTTCAAGTCAGTTTCAGGTCCTGTGGATAAAGAACCTGGTTTTCGGCCTATTACTTCGTCCATATTCAGACCTGTAAGATCTAAATAAGCCTGATTTGCCCAAACCGCGTCTCCGTTTAAATTTGCAATTACTATTGTATCTGTTGTTTCGGAGGCAGCGAGCGAAAGTAAATTTAATTTATTTTCGACGTTTTTTCTTTCGCTTATATCTCTAATGAAACAAACTAGATAGGTGATGTTATCTACCTGAAATTTTTTACCCGAAGCTATTTCTACAGGTATTGATTTTCCGCCTTTTGTTTTTATATACGTTTCGTCTACGGTATATTCATTCCTGTATAAATTATAATTTAAAATAAAACGGACTTGTTTTCTAAATTCTTCCGGGAAAAGTTCAGAATTGTGTAAACCCTTTAATTCAAAAAGATCATATCCGGTAAGGTCGGATGATCGTGGATTACAATCTGTTATAACTCCATTTGAAGTGTCAATGATAAAAATGGCGTCGTTGGCGCTAGAAAAAATAGACGAAAATTTTTCTACATTTAACCGCAGTTCATTAATTAAATTTTGCTCATTTGTAATATCCTGAAAAGTGCCTAATAAATTTACAGGTTTTCCATCAATGATTTCTACTTGGCAAATACATTCGATGAATCTGATATTATTTTTAGCTGTGGTAATTTGAAATTTATCTTCAAAAGAAATTCCTTGGTGCATAGCACTTTCCATACGACTTTTAATTCTATCTCTATTTTCACCTTCCGTGTAAAAATTTATTCCGCTACCGTTTACAGGTTCAAAATCATCAGAAACTTCAAGAATACATTTTGTAACTGCATCCCAAAAAATATGATTAGTCAGTAAATTCATTTTCCAAATACCAATCTTAGCTGATTGTGCAGCCTTGAAATAGAGGTCAAGTTTATCTGTCATTTGTAGATTTTAAATATTTAAAAATAGCGAGGCTTTCAAATATAAAGTTTATATCAAGGAATTTATTTTTTTAACAAAAATATAGATATTTTCCCTATATTTTTATAATTATTTATGAGAACTTTCTTAAAATTAACTGTTTGTGTGTTTTTATTGATTTTATTGTTGTTAAACAAAGATTAAAAAGATTAAATCGTATCCATTAATTAAATATTAACAAACGCGATGGGAAGGATTTTCCGTTTTGCAATAGTAAGTTTTCTATTTCATTTAACATTTTTAGAGAAAAGTAAATTTACTGAGTTTATTACTTTTTAAATTAGCTCATTAACCTTGTTATGCATAAATTTTAAATATTTTCCTCTAAGAATTGTTCTGGTATATGGAACTTTATATTTCTAAACTATTCCAATTCAACAGCTTAATTTATTGTAATTTTGTATTAAATTTTGCCAAATGAGTGAGCCAATAATGCTTTTCAAAAAACCATCCTATCCTATAAATGATTCCCTTTTGGAGTACTTAGAACGATTTGATCGATTATCTAAAGTTTCTGTTTTTTACGATGATTTATTACGCTTTGCAGGCTCTGTAACAGTGTATGATAAAAACGATGAGGACACCTTGTGGATTAGAGTCTATTATAATGAGTATGAAAGGGAAGAAATTGATTTAAATCTAAAAAAAATCTACTCGCTGTTGCATTCTGATGGAAATTTGGGAATTATTAAATTCCTAAATGTAGATGCTATTGATTATTGCACTTTTGGAAATTCCAAGCCTTTCCGAATAAAAGTCAGAAATATTCTTAATGACAATTACACCCATTTTTACATCAAGAAAGCGGATGCTTCCCGCGTTTATGGGTTAGAGCTGGAACACATACTGTCACCCGATAAAATAAATTTTTTAGTGTACCAAGACACTTTGATAGAAGAACATATCATGGGAATTCCAGGAGACGTCTTCATAAAAACCTTGCTAGCAGATTGTACTGAAACGGAAAAATCGCAAATAGCCAAAGAATTTGTAAAGTTCAATGAGCGCTGTATGATTCGATTATTGGGCGATATGCGTTCCTATAATTATGTGATCGTTCCTACACATGATTTTGATCATGTCGTTTATAAAATACGCGCCATCGATTTTGACCAACAGTGTTACGAAGGGAATTTCAAAGTGTATCGTCCTCAGTTTTTTAAAGAAAATTATCCGATGGTTAAGTTGGTCAAAGATAAACTTCAAAACAGTTCTATCGAACAATACAAAGATGAGGAACGATCAGTACTGGCCAAAAGAATTCTTTCGGCTGAAAACAGAATCAATAGATTATTGGAAATTATGGGTGAAGATGAACTTTCGCCAGAATCTCATTTGAAACAATTACAGATGGAACTTTACCGTTATACTAATGATTTGAATTTTAAAAAGGCAAAATCAATGGGAAATATCATGAGTGCAGCCTTTGAATTTATTACCCGAAATTTTAAAAGCAGTACCTTATTCAAAAGAAAAATTTAAAAGACCTTACATTTGAATGATACCTCTTCAGAAATAAATTGTACTATAAATAACATGAGTAAATATTCCTCCTTTTTAGTTGTTTTTATACTTTTTGCTTGTCAGCAAGAATCGGATTCTTTAACAACACTTTATGCGCTGCCCAATAAACTAAAAGAAGTTTCCGGAATAGTGTATACTCCAAATACCAATTTACTTTGGACTTTGGAAGACCATGGGAATACCAATGCAATTTATGGGATAGATTCGAATGGCCAAATCGAGAAAACGATTACCATTGAAAACACGGCGAATATCGATTGGGAGGACATTACAAAAGACGTCGAAGGAAACTTGTATATTGGAGATTTTGGCAACAATGATAATGAACGAATGGATTTGACTATTTATAAAATCGATAAAAACGCATTAACTGCTGAAAGTACAAATCCGGTTTACAAAGTCTCATTTGCCTATCCGGAACAAAAAAATTTCCCTCCTAAAAAAACCGAAATGTTTTATGACGTGGAAGGTTTTTTTGAGTTTAAAAACAATTTTTATCTTTTTACTAAAAACCGTAGTAAAGGGTTTGTCGGAACCGCATTTTTGTATAAAATTCCCAATACGCCCGGTTTTCATCAAGCCGTTTTAATGGAGGAATTCAAAACCTGTAGCGCGTACAATCATTGCGCTATTACAAGTGCAACGATAAGCCCGGATGAAACAAAAGTTGCTTTGTTAACGCATGATAATCTCTTTTTATTTGAAAACTTTCAAAAAGATCAATTTTTAAATGGAACAAAAACAGTGTTGGAATTGAATCATTTTTCCCAAAAAGAAGCGGCTTGCTTCATCGATAATGAGCGTTTGTTGATTGCCGATGAAAGAACCAAAAGTGTCGGAGGAAATGTCTATGAAGTCACTATAAAAATGTTAAAATCCAAATCCTAAACCAAAAGCAATTCTCGCGTCTTCACCGGCACTTTTAAAATAAGTCAGTCGTGCCGTTAGCGCATTTAGTCCGTTGAGCCATACTCCTCCACCAATAGACTGATGCCATTTTTCGGAATTTTCGCCTTTTAACCAAACCCTACCGTAATCAAAACCACCTAAGATTCCGTATGACATGGGTATGATGCTTCGCTTAATTTTGCCCAAATTCCAGCGTACATCACTACTCTGGTAAAAAGATTGATTCCCTAAAAAGCGTTCATTTCTAAAACCTCTCAAATCATAGTCACCACCTAAGTTGGCACCTTGGTAAAAATCAAAATTGTTGTTCAATACCATTTTTCCTCTCAGGATAGTGGCTAAAACTAATTTTCCGTTGGCATCAATTTTATGGTTGAAATTAAGTTTACTTTCTATTGCGGGGAAATTTCTTTTGGTATTTTCTAAATTCATTTTCCACGTACCAGCAATAGAAAATCCCATACCCATAGTCGGGAAGGAGGGAACATCGTAATTTTCAAAACTATATTTTAAAGTTGCTCCTGCAAATTGTTGGTTTTTAAAAACAGCAGGATTTATATTGGCAGAAATGTCTACAAATCGATTCATCGTTTCTTCGACGGTGATTCTTTCAAAACTAGTTTGAAAATGAATTGCACTTCCGTACTTTCCAACTTTTTTTATGGATGGCATAACTTTCAGCATTTTGATGCGAACGCGATTGAAATCCATTCCAAAAGTATCATCATTATTTACTGTCTCATTTCCGTATCCAAAATAATTAATGGTAAAATTCGGACTCGTGAATCGGCTTTCAAAATCTAAATCCCATTTGCCAAATAATTTAGGAAAATTACCAGTGTAAATAAGTTCATACCCTTTTGTGGCAAAAAAATAATTGGCTTTCAAACTGTGTTTTTGGGTGTAAGGATTTTGTTTAAAGTCATTAACAACATAACCACTGACAATTCCTAATTTGATACCGTCATCAGGATTAAAACCAATATTAGGCAGCGCTGAAAAGGAATTGTATTTTGGTTTTTTATAATCGTACAAATTCGTTTCATAATCATCAGATAATAAAAGTTTGGTTTTAGAATCTAATGTGTACGTGTTGTTTTTTGATTTAAAATCATGGATTTTTATTTTTCTGCCATTTTCAACAACATACGAATCTTCATTTTGACCTCCAATTAATCGCACTTTAATTCCTGATTTTGTAGCTCCTATTACTTCAAAAATATCATCATCATCTAGGCCGTAAATCCATATTTTTTTTGTTTTTTTCGCGGTGAAATTCTTAATGTATTGCAATTCTTCACCACTGCTTTTTATACGATACACTTGAATTTTAAGCTTATTTTTTTCGTTGTTTTGAATGACAAATTTGTCTTTTTTATCCGTTCCAACAAGCAAAACAGTGTGTTGCAACACGGAATAATACGTTGAGGCAGAACGATGCAATTCATTTCGTCTTAATTTTAGTTTGCGTTTGATATCACTGATTGTCTCGTCCTGAACTTCTTTTGGCAAATTAGTAAACGCACCATCAATAGCTGCATCCGATAAGTTTTCCTGAATATATTTTGCTTGTTTAATCCACTCGTTTTCATCGGCAATTTTTATAAAAGCGAGATCTAGGGGATAAGGTTCCCGGTTCATCAATTTGACATTTGACATTTTTTCTTTAAAAGGTTGCATGTGACGCAATTGTGCCTTTTTCATTAAAACAAACAGTAACGCACCGTCATACTTTGGAAACGCCTGATCTCGGTCTCGCGGAATAGGTTTGTAAATTACTTTTTCACCTACCTTATATTCGCCCCAGCTCCATTGATCTTCATGTCTGTCCCAATCTCCTACAAGCATGTCGAACAGTCGAGCTTTGATATAGGCACTTTCATCAACCGAATATTTTTCGTCTTTGTGAAGATTTTTGATAACGTCTTCCGTGCTGATAATGGCAATTGGATTTCCAAAACTTTTCACGCTAATTTGGCTGTCCGTTGGTCGTTCTTCAACAAGGTACAATTCATCTCCAAAATTTGCATTAAAATTTTTTAGTGCTCTATGTTTTGGAATATAATACAGTGCTGGGTTAGTATGCGCTACGCCAATTTTTGCTGCTAAATTCCCAACAGCAAACGGAGTGTAAGGGTGTGCAGTGGTGTAAAAATCAGATAAAAGATCTTCAGCGTAGGTATCTTCAAATTCGTCTTGGATAAACTGATTTTTGAAAGCTACTGTTTGCAGGAAACGCGTAGTGCTTTTTTTCATGGCATGCATCACATATTCCTTCCCTTTTTTGTCAATAAGTTGTAATGAATTTGACTGATTACCGCCTCCAGAACGTTTGGGTTGCAGTCCTCCAAAAAGGGTATCTATGGTAGTTGTTTTTGCCGCTATCGGGAGGCTGTAATATTTTCGAAAATGATTTCCAAAAAAGAATTTATAAAATACTGATTTTTGGGTTTGTTTCGTTGTATAAATGCTGGCAGTGGTCGTTTTAGGAAATGTGGTTGGGAATACTTTGGTTATGTAATCGTCTTTTTGATCCAATACCAATTGCTCATAAATCAGTTTTTCTTTGTCATTTTCCTTGCCGTAAAAAGAAACTTTTGCAGAACCATTTTCATAAACAGCTAATGTGGCATATCCATTGCGGCCATAAGAAAAATCATTAGGGTAAATTGCTTTTGCAGCCTCTGATTTAGAACCAGCACCACTGATAATTTGTTTGATATTATCTTTTTCAATGTATTGTAAATTGTGGTCATGACCTGAAACAACAATAACATTATCTTGATTTTGCAATATGGTTTTTACTCTTTTAATAAAAATGGTGTATTGTTTATTTTGAATATCTTGAGGACTTGCTCCAGTTGTTTTTCGGAAAAAATTAGCCAACGAACCTAAAACTGGAAGTGGAATTTTTTGTTCTAAAGGGAAAAGTTGTTTCTCCACTGAAAATTGTCCACCGTGAGAGCCATTGCTCATTAATGGATGATGCAGTGCTAAAACGACTATTTTTTCTTGGTTTTTAATCAAAAGATTTTCCAGCTCGACAAAAAAAGCTGCACGAGTTTTGATGGTGCAATCATCGTTAATAGTGGGACTGTCATCCCAATCTTCCAGAAACCATTGGCTGTCAATGGTGATTAGCACTACATTTTCATTTATTTCTAAATCATCAATACCACAACTTTTTCTGGGAAGGAACGACTTTTTATCGTTGAGGTATTCGGATACAAATTTAGCCTGACGTCCCAATCCTTCAATTCCGCTGTACCAGTCATGATTTCCAGGAATGAAAATAGTTTGCCCTTTGAAATTTTTAGACAATTTCAGTTGGTTTGTCAGTTTACTTTCGGCAATAATTCGTTCGTTCGTAAGTTCAGTATTGGGCAATCCTTTCGGATAAATATTATCACCCAGGAATAAAAGAGTAGCATTTTTTGAAGCCTTTTTTAATCGGTCTCCCAAAGAACCAAGCATCTGCTGTGCCGTTTTTTCATTGGTATTTCCAGCATCGCCAATTAAATAAAAGGTGTGTGCAATTTGCGAACTGTCTGTTGCATTTAGAGCAGTTGGTTTTTTGATGTTTTGTCCAAATTGTGCATGATGAGTGGCGCATGACTGCAACATTAATCCCGACAAGAGTACTATTAAACCTGCTTTATTGAAAGTAATAAAACAATTATCCGAAAATAATTTCATAATTTAGTTGTATAAAATAGGTCCATAAATTTAGTAGAATAGGCCAAAGACTTTTTTGAAAAATTGTTCAAAGATAAACTTTCTTTCTTGCATAGTTATTATAATTTTAATCTCAAAAGACACTACTTGTCTTCCTTTGAAACAATACAATATCTTTATGATATAAATATATCATAAACAGTAGATTACATCTTTGTTGATGAGTAAATGGGCCTACACGATAACTGTAATTCAAAAAAAATCTCCAGCTACTTTCGTAATTGGAGATTAAAATATTTATAGATGTATAACCTGCGCCTGAACACTGATATTTAACTTTTTTCCTCTTTATTAAAATAAACTAAGTAATAGTACATTTGTTTTTCCTCATCCCAACCTTTTTCCACATATTTTTCAGCGCTTTCAGGATTGATGAAATCCATTTTAATTTGGATGTGTGTATCTAAATTTATGACGTTTTTGATTGATTTTCTGGCATCAGAAACTGCTGCATTTGCAATAGGAAAAGAAGTTACATCTTCAATGCTGTATTTTTCGCCTTTGTCAATTTTGTAATTTTTGAACTCAGGAATTAAGTCTGGGTTGTCTAAAACTTCATTTAGGAAATTAGTTTCTTCGAATTGATCATTTTTGGCAAAATAGTTTACCGAACGGTTCATGAACATCACTTCCTCTTTCTTGTCTTCTGCAGGAAAAACGACATCTTTAGCGAAATTCTGACAAAATTTTAAATATTTCTTTGTAATGAAGTTTTCATCTTCAAAAGCATCTACTGATAAGAAATGTTCCAGCCAATATCTGGCATCGTAGCGGTTGCTGTCAACAGTCAGGATCTTATATCCTTCCTCTTTTTTATAATTAAAGATGATACAACCTTTGTCCAGCTTATTCAGACTAACACCTTGCTGCAGAATCATTTCCAAGTGCGTTGCTTTTTCTTCAAACTGCAAAAAGTCAGCTTGAATTTCACTTTTGAAAATTCCAATCGCGTCCACTATATTATTATCAATACTGACGTTTGTCAAATAAGTAACATAAACTTCACCATTCTTGATATGCGGGTGATTGGACTGCTCAAATAAGTGCGTAGTGATTTTTTTAGAAACGTCATGAATAGCACCCGGATTATCAAAAACTTCTGTTGCAAACTTGAACATGTCGTTGTAATCCAAATCAATTTCATGAGCAAATTGAAAATAATTTTCTTCTTTTTCTCTAAAAGGTTTAAAGAAGAATTCTTTCATCAAAGGCACAATCTCATCGTTCAAACTAAAAGGTTGTTCCGATAGAAAAATAGCTTCATTTCTACTTTTATTACCCACTCTGTGTATGGATAAGTTCTCGATGTGCGTATTATATAAGTTGATCATGTTTTATATTTTTTAAGATAAAAGAACCAAGATGAAAGGTAGAAAAAAGATCTTTTATCGTGACTTTTGATTCTTTATCGTCTCGTTTTTTAATTCCAATTCTCCTCAAATCCGTAGTCCTCAAAACTGTCATCGCCTTCAAACATATCCAAATCATCTTGGTCTAAATCATCTTCAAAACCACTGTGGTAATCATCGGCATTATCCGTTTCAAAGTTTTTTTCCATCGCTTCGTCCGGCATTTCTCCGTGAGAAAAAATAGTTTCAGGATATAAATTTCCAATCACCTGATCTTCAATAGCAGCAAGTTCTACAAGGAAAGTCCACATATTGATGAAATCATAAACGTATAAGATTTTAGTGTTTTCCTTATCTAAAATATCTGATAATTGATAATCGCTCATGATTTTTTGCTCGCCTGGAACATCTCCGGTATCAAAAAGTGAAATTTCCTCTTCTTGGTTCCAAGTTTCATCACAAGTATAAAAAGACGCCACTTCCATTCCGTCAAAACCAAAGGAATTGAAAATAGCATTGTGTAAATCTTCTAAAGTATCGTCTTCAAGTATTGTGATGTCTCTAAAAACATCTTCTTCCGCGTCTAGAATCACTCTAAATTTATATACCATAATCTTTGTTTTTATTGAAAGCTCAAAGGTAAAATATAATTTTAGATTTAGATTTCAGATTTTCGATTTGTTGATAAGATTTTTGCGTATCTATTAATAGTCAATAGGACAATAGGAAAGTTTTTTAAGAATCATATTTCGAAGAATGACATGCGTCAGCAAACTGTCAAAATAAGGTTTCGTTTTGAAAAAATAGTCATAAGTTGACAATCAATCTACAAACAAGAATCGTTTAGGTAGTAGTAAATATATGCTATTACGGCCGAAGAAATAATGAAAGATTGGAAATTAAAATTTACCAGAAATTACTCCTCGCTAAAAAAGCGGAAGATTACAGTCTGCTATATTGTATTAAATAGTAAAGTGCTGTCAGATTGTAGAAGAAATTCTCACAATCATAAAAAAACTACTTCGTTTACAAAAAAGTGAATATTTCAAGGCAAAGCAGTGCGCAAATTATGTTTAATGATGTTAGAGATTAGTTTCAAGTTATTTATCATGCAAATAGCCTGCGCAACGAAAGAAGAAATGAATTTAAGGATTTTCTTTTCAGCAAAAGAAATAAATGGCTTGGAATTAAAAATACAATTGTCAGAAGGTAAAACCCAAAATTGAAAATCCATGTTAAATTTCTACTTAAAACGGTGCACATACTTAATTTCTAGGTTGCTTGGGTGTAAATTACACCTATTTGAAAGAAAATAAGATGTAACAACTTTTTGGATTGTTCGTTAACAATTTTACACTATTATCCAAGGCTATATGTTCTTTTGAGATGTGCACAAACAATAGGCTTTTATCCTATTTTTTTATAAAATAATTTCTCCATTTATGATTATGGTATCAATCAGATTACTGCCAAAAGCATACGGTAATTGATAATAGGAATGAATGTGTTTCGTAATAATTAGATTTGCTTTTTTACCTAAGGTGATACTTCCGTGGGTTTCAGAAATTCCCATGGCGTAAGCTCCATTTATCGTGGCAGCATTTATGGCTTCTTCGGGAGTCATTTTCACTTTGATGCATGCAGTTGCCACTACAAAATTCATGTTTCCGGATGGAGTGGAACCAGGGTTGTAATCGCTTGCGAGCGCAATTGGAAGTCCAGCCGTGATCATTTCTCGTGCTGGAGTGTAAGGAATACTCAAAAAATAAGAACAAGAAGGTAATGCAACAGGCATTGTTTCAGTATTTTTCAACGCTTCAATATCTTTCGGCTTCATAATTTCAAGATGATCTACGGAAAGCGCATTGTATTTTACTCCAGCTTGAATTCCGCCAATGGAGTTGAACTGATTGACATGAATCTTTGGCTTTAAGCCAAATTTAATTCCGGCTTCCATAATTTCTCGGGTTTCTTCAACAGTAAAATAACCCGTTTCACAAAAAACGTCTATAAAATCCGCCAGTTTATTTTCAGCAATTTCAGGAAGCATTTTGTTGATGATTAAATCGATATAACCTTGATGGTTTTTTGCGTATTCCGATGGGAAAGCGTGAGCACCCAGAAAAGTTGCTTTTATGGTGATTGGATAATTTTGAGCTAATCGCTGAATCACTCGAAGCATTTTCAATTCACCGTCAACGGTTAATCCGTATCCCGATTTGATTTCAACTGCTCCAGTTCCCAAACGCATGACTTCCTCTAGTCGCACTTTGGATTGTTGGTAAATTTCTTCTTCAGAAGTTTCGTTCAGTTTTTTAGCTGAATTTAGAATTCCACCGCCACGATTGGCGATTTCTTCATAAGTAAAACCAGTGATTCGATCTACAAATTCCTGTTCCCGATTGCCGGCATAAACAATATGAGTATGACTGTCACACCAAGACGGTAAAACCATTTTTCCGTCTGCGTCAATGCACTTTTCTGGATTTACGTTGGGCAAATCCTCCATAAAACCAAAATCAGAAATAACTCCATTTTTAAGTATTAAATAGGCGTTTTTGATTGTTGGTAGAACTGCCATTTCAGCACCTGATACTTTTAAAATTGAAGAATCCCGGACCTGAAGCAACTCTTTAATATTGATGATTAATGTAGTCATGTTACCTGATAATTATTCAGAAACTTTGATTTCAAACATTTTGTCCCAATTTTTCCCGGTTACAAAAATGGTTTTTGTTTTTGGGTTGTAAGCAATTCCGTTTAGAACGTCAGTATCTTCTAATTTTGCAATTTTTGTAGTCAAATCTGCGAGATTAATTATTCCTTCTACGGCTCCATTTTTCGGATTGATGACAGCGATAGCATCTTTTTGGTACACATTTCCATAAATTTTCCCGTCAATCCATTCGAGCTCATTGACTGCTTTTATTTTTGTTTCAAAAGAATAAACGTTTAAGTAACCTACTTCTTTAAATGTGGTCGGGTCAATAATCCAAATTTTTTCGGTTCCATCGGATTGGTATAAATATTTTCCGTCATTGGTCAATCCCCAACCTTCTATGGGCTTGAAATAGCTAAACGTTTTTTCTTTTTTGAAAGTATCAGCGTTGTAAACGTACCCTTCATTATTTTGCCAAGTCAGTTGGTATACTTTGTTGTTTAAAATCGTAATTCCTTCACCAAAATAGTTGTCAGCTAATTCGACTTTCTTGTAAACTTCTCCCGTTCTATAATTTGTTTTTCTTAAGCTGGAAATCCCTTTTTTTCCGGATGGACCTGAACCGTTTCCTGTTCCTTCATACAGCGTATCTCGGTAAAATTCTAATCCTTGCGTGTATGCTTGAATATCGTGCGGATACGTATTTAGGATGGTGTATTTTAATAATTTTGGCTGAATATTAGAAACTAATTCTACTCTTGTAGTAGCTTCTGCGTTTTGCCCTTCGTAAAAAACTAAAGCTTTTAGGTTTTGATAACCCAATTTTTGCTCTTTCAATTGAAAAGTTAATTTGTCAACTCCTTTTTTTGAACCAATTTTTTTGTCATTTACATAATAGACAACGCTATCTATAGTTTTGCTATTAGAATTCAGAATTTCCAAAGAAAGAGCTTCCTGTGGTTTATATTGTTCTTTAAATTTGGAATTATCAAAGGAAAATAAAGTATTCGCACCTTTTTTTGTTTCGTTGCAACTTGTTAAAGTGATTCCTAATAAAATGATAGATAGGAAGTTATAATTTTTCATAGTTTTAATTTTGGATACCCCAATATACAACGTTATTTTTAATGATTAAAGCTCTTGTAAAAATATAAAAAGATTGTATATTTGCACCGGCAAGTCCTACACGACCAGCTCCTGCAGACTCCCCCAGGATGGGAACATAGCAAGGGTACGTGGTTGAGCGGTGCGATGTAGGTCGCTTGCCATTTTTTTTATTTATTACAAAAGTAGTCTTCCTTCGGGAGGATTTTTTTATTTTTGGACCTTTCGTACACCAAACATCAACAATCATGAAAAAAGTAGTTTTAATTACAGGAGCTTCTTCGGGAATAGGAAAATCTATTGGCGAATTTTTGCACCATAAAGGTTTTGTTGTGTATGGAACCAGCAGAAATCCGGAACGAATTTTAAATTCGGTTTTTCCTTTAGTGGCTTTGGATGTACGGGATGCGGATTCGATTCATGCGGCTGTTGCCAAAGTTATTGAGACCTCCGGAAGATTGGATGTTGTTATTAACAATGCTGGAGTTGGGATTACGGGACCATTAGAAGAAATTCCGATGCATGAAATTAAGAATAATTTTGAGACTAATCTTTTTGGCCCAATTGAAGTGATGAAAGCAGTGTTGCCACAAATGCGAGTGCAAAAATCAGGATTAATTATCAATGTGACTTCCATTGCGGGTTATATGGGTTTGCCGTATCGAAGTGTTTATTCCGCTTCAAAAGGAGCATTAGAACTCATTACAGAAGCGATGCGTATGGAAGTGAAGTCTTTTGGTGTTCGTATTACCAATGTGGCTCCGGGTGATTTTGCGACAAATATTGCGTCGGGACGTTTTCATGCTCCGGTTCTAAAAGGTTCGGCTTACGAAACTCCATACGGAAATACATTGAAAACAATGGATGAACATGTGGACAGCGGCAGTAATCCTAATGAAATGGCCGAAGCGGTATATCAAATAATCCAAACTCCGGAACCTAAAATTCATTATAAAGTGGGTGTTTTTATGCAAAAGTTTTCGATTGTTTTGAAACGAATACTTCCTGATAAAGTATATGAAAAAATGTTGATGAACCATTATAAGTTGTAATTTTGCACGAAATTTGTGAGCGTGAGGGATTGCAGTGAAAATCCTTTTATTTTTTCTTTAAAAATAAAAGATTGAAGCGGAAAGCCCGACCCTTGGGTCACGCCCAAAGAATTAGAAACACACAATTAAATTAGATAATATGAAATTTTTTATTGACACGGCTAATTTAGCTCAGATTAAGGAAGCACAGGCGTTGGGCGTTTTGGATGGTGTTACAACTAATCCAACATTAATGGCAAAAGAAGGAATCACAGGAAAAAACAACATTTTGAAACATTATGTTGACATTTGTAATCTTGTTGATGGTGATGTTAGTGCCGAAGTAAATGCTTTGGATTACGACGGAATGATAAAAGAAGGTGAAGAGTTGGCGGATTTACACGAGCAAATCGTGGTAAAATTGCCGATGACTAAAGAGGGAGTGATGGCGGCTAAATACTTTTCGGAGAAAGGTATAAAAACAAATGTAACTTTAGTATTCTCGGCTGGTCAGGCTTTATTGGCTGCTAAAGCGGGAGCTACTTATGTTTCTCCGTTTATTGGTCGTTTAGATGATATTTCTACAGACGGTTTGGCTTTAATTGAAGAAATAAGATTAATTTATGATAACTACGGTTACGAAACTCAGATTCTTGCAGCTTCAGTACGTCACACGATGCACATTGTAAACTGTGCGAAAATTGGTGCTGATGTGATCACCGGACCACTTTCTGCCATTTACGGCTTATTAAAACACCCATTGACTGATATCGGATTGGCGCAATTTGTGGCCGATTTTGAGAAAGGAAATAAATAGATTTAAGATTGAGATCACCGATTGTTGATTTCGGTATAAATAAAAACTCCCATTATGCTTAGCAAAATGGGAGTTTTTTTGTTGGTTTGGTTTTGATTAGTTTATGTTGAAATTAGTGTGCTCCACCAACTTCTATTTCTTTTCCGATTCCTTGTTTTTCTAGAATTCCAATTACTTTCCATCCGTAGAATGCTATGAATGCAAAACATAAAACTGGAATAAAGTAAGAAGCATGAATTCCGATGATATCCGCTAGTTTTCCTTGTAACGGTGGGATAATTCCACCACCCAGAATCATCATTACCAAGAAGGCAGAACCTTGAGACGTGTATTTTCCTAATCCGGCGATTGCCAATGAGAATATAGAAGGCCACATAATACTTAAGAATAATCCACCGCTCATAAAAGCAAAAATAGCTATTGTTCCAGTAGTGAATAAACCAATAAGCATGGCTGTCATTCCCATTAAACCAAAAATCATTAAGGTCCTAGACGGTTGGTCTTTTCCTAAAAAGAAACCAGCGATTTGAAATAAAATTACAAATGCATAAGCATATAAAGGCGTTACATCTTGTCCGGAAATAGCATTAGCAGCTAATACCACTCCAAAAGCTACATAAGGAACTACGATCAGTAAAATTTTCTTTAATTGTGATGATGGGTTGAAAACCGTAATGGCTCCTGCCCAACGTCCGATCATTAAACTTCCCCAGTACATAGACATGTAAGGTGCTAAAGCTGGTCCAGAAATAGAACCAAAATCAGCGGTGACCAATAATTCACCAAGGTTACTCCCTATAGTTACTTCGACACCTACGTAAGCGAAAAGGGCTAACATTCCCAAAACTAATTGTGGGTATTTCATGGCTCCCCATCCTTCAGGATTTTTTTGAGCCGTGGTATTTGCAAAGAATAATCCAATAACAACCACTAAAAGTGTGGAAACTGTTAAGGCTAATCCTAAGTAATCTTTCTCTTTATTCTCAATAAAACGAGTAATAAATTCAGGTTCTTCATAACGGGAAAAGATGTACGCAAATATAGCGACCAAAATTACAGTGATGGCAATTTGGGTTTTCATTGCTTTGTTCGCGGTTTCAAAAGTAGAATCACTTTTTCCAGCCGGTAACTTTTTAGAAAAATGGAATAAAGCCGCTGCCAATAAAAACAGCCCTCCAACAAATACATACAGGATTCTCATTGAATCCAATGAATCTGGTTTTTTAGCATATTCTTCAATATTTACACCAGCAATAACGCCAAATAAGGCGATAGAAACCACTATCGGTCCTATTGTGGTGCCCAATGAATTAATTCCTCCGGCAAGATTCAGCCTGCTTGATGCTGAATGTGGTTCACCCAGTGAAGCGGCAAACGGCTGTGCCGATGTTTGTTGTAATGAAAAACCAAGTGCTACAATGAATAATGCACCAAGAATAAACAAATAACTTCCTTGTGTTACCGCTAAAATCATAAGCAGAGCTCCAAAAGTACTTATCAATAATCCGTAAATAATTCCTTTTTTGAATCCCCAACCGTTTAGAATATCTTTTTTGGCGATGCTGCTAAAAATAAAAAGCAATAATGCACCGATGTAATAAGCACCATAAAAAGCAAAATCGATAAGTTGACTTTGAAATTGATCTAAGCCAAATTTAGCTTTGCAAAATGGAATGAAAATCCCGTTTGATGCTCCAATAAAACCCCAAAAGAAAAATACGGTTATAAGCGTGTAAAGCGCGGAATTGTTAGACTTTGTTTGTTCTGAATTCATAAGTATAAATTGGTTAGTGATGATTGTAAAATACTTTTATAACTGTAAGACCGTAAATATATTTGTTAAGTAAATTAAAAAAAAATAATTTAGACTAAATATTGTTATAATTATTGAATAACCATTTTTTGTTGAATTTGCCTGCTTTTTTTTCAAACATTTTGCTATTTCTAAAACAAGTAGAAATAAGAAATGCGGTTTGATATTTTCTAAATTGGTAAAAACGGGCTATGATTTCCGTGATTCAATAAATTTTGGGATCCAAAAGTAATTATTTAATTGTAGGGTGTTGATTTTTCTCTGCTCTTTTAAAAAAACCTATCTTTATAAATCAGTATAAAAAACGCAATATGAAAAGTGATCTAGAAAGAAAAACGGATATCAGTTATGAAAGTGCCGGAAAATTTGAGGAAACACGATTTGAAAAAATTCATAATAAAATTTTCAAAAACGCTTCGGAAGCATCTTTAATAGTTGCTCACGAAATTGCTCAATTGATTAAATCCAAACAAACCGAAAACAAAGCTTGTATTCTTGGTTTGGCAACTGGTTCTTCTCCGATTAAGGTATATGAAGAATTGGTTCGAATGCATCAAGAAGACGGCCTTAGTTTTAGCAATGTAGTCGCTTTTAATTTGGATGAGTATTATCCCATGAAGAAAGAGAACCACCATAGTTATCATCACTTCATGCACGAGCATTTGTTCAATCACATTGATATTAAACCGGAAAATATAAATATTCCTGATGGAACAGTGCAAGCTGATGCGCTCAAACAATATTGTATCGATTATGAAAATAAAATAAAAATTGCTGGTGGCCTTGATTTTCAATTGCTGGGAATTGGTCGTACAGGTCACGTAGGTTTTAATGAACCGGGTTCTCACATCAATTCCGGAACCCGAATAATTACTTTGGATTACATTACAAGAGTCGATGCTTCTTCTGATTTTAATGGAATCGAAAGTGTACCAAAAAGAGCACTTACCATGGGTGTTTCAACAATTCTTAAATCCAAAAGAATTGTTTTGATGGCTTGGGGCCAAAATAAAGCTGAGATAATAAAGAGAACTATTCAGGGCGATAGCAGTCCTGATATTCCGGCAACCTTCTTGCAAAATCATGACAATACCACTTTTGTTTTAGATCAATCGGCAGCTTCGGAACTAACCCGGTTCAAAACACCATGGCTCGTTCAAGATTGCAATTGGACATTGGAACTAAAATGTAAAGCGATTGTTTGGCTGTGTTTAAAGACAAATCGCTCCATACTAAAATTGACCGACAGGGATTATAACAATAACGGCATGTCTGATTTGCTGGCTTTAGAAGGTTCTGCATACGATTTGAATATTAATATGTTCAATGTATTGCAACACACCATAACGGGATGGCCGGGAGGAAAGCCCAATACGGATGACTCCAATAGACCTGAAAGAGCAAATCCCGCAAAGAAGCGAATTATCCTTTTTAGTCCGCATCCGGATGATGATGTGATTTCCATGGGAGGAACTTTTTCTAAATTGATACGACAAGGACATGATATTCATGTCGTTTATCAAACCTCAGGTAATATTGCGGTTACAGATGAGGAAGCTCTGAAATTTGCGGAAGTTTGTAATGATTTTGTTGACAATGAAGCGACAAAAATTGATTTTCATTCGGTTATTGATTTTTTGAATAATAAATCAGAAAATCAAATGGATTCCCCAGAAGTTAGAAAGCTAAAAGGACTTATCAGACGCAGAGAATCGTACGCAGCAGTGCGGTACATTGGATTGAATGAATCGAATATCCATTTTCTGGATATGCCTTTTTATGAGACGGGGCTAATAAAGAAAAACCCAATCCATGCGGAAGATATCGCTATTATAAAAGCGATTATAGAAAAAATAAAACCGCATCAGGTTTTTGCGGCCGGTGATCTTGCGGATCCGCACGGAACGCATGAAGTTTGCCTTAACGCTATTTTTGCGGCAATGGCCGATTTGAAACCACAACCGTTTATGAATGATTGTTGGCTATGGTTATACCGCGGCGCATGGCATGAGTGGGGAATACATGAAATAGACATGGCCGTTCCGTTAAGTCCGGAGGAAGTAATGTTAAAACGACACGCTATTTTGTACCATCAATCGCAAAAAGACCGCGTGATGTTTCAAGGTAATGATTCCAGAGAATTTTGGGTGCGTGCCGAAGACCGCAATAAACATACTGCAAAATTGTATGATGATTTAGGATTGGCAGAGTATGAAGCCATCGAAGCTTTTAAACGTTTTGACTATTAAGAATATATTGAAGACCTGCAAACTATGAAATACTTTTTAATCCTATTATTTGTAACTTTTGTTTCGAATGCTCAAATCACCACCGAGCAATTAAACCTAATGCCTTGGCCACAAAATATAAAGTTGACCACTGGCACTTTTGCTTTAAGCAAAAATTTTAAAGTGAATATTACCGGGAATCCTAATCCCAGAATTTTTATAGGCGCAACCAACTTTGTACGACGATTGGATGGCAGAACGGGATTGTTTCTGGAGCAAAGTTTTTTGACAAAAGTTAACGAAAGTCCGGAAGCGGAATTGCAAATAAATTGTGTTCGCAACGGAAAAATAGAAATAAATGAAGATGAAAGTTACGAATTGAAAATTTCTTCTAATCAAATAACCATTAATGCTACTAGCGATTTAGGGGCTTTGCATGGTTTGGAGACGTTATTACAATTGCTTCAAAATAATAGTACATCATATTACTTTCCGGTTGTTGAAATCTCGGATTCGCCGCGTTTTACCTGGAGAGGCTTGATGATTGATGCGGCCCGACATTTTCAACCGGTAGATGTTATCAAAAGAAATCTGGACGCTATGGCTTCGATGAAAATGAATGTTTTTCATTGGCATTTGGCGGATGATCAAGGTTGGAGAATTGAATTGAAAAATCATCCTAAATTGACAGAATTAGCTTCAGATGGAAATTTTTACACTCAGGAAGAAATCAAAAATATTGTAAAATATGCTGATGAAAGAGGGATTCTGGTTATTCCTGAAATAGATGTTCCGGGACACGCATCGGCGTTGCTGACTGCTTATCCGGAAATAGGAAGTAAAGTAGGCGAGGGGGAAATTACGTATGAAGTGCAAAGAAATTCAGGAATTTTTAATGCGACTTTAGACCCTACAAATCCAAAAACATACGAAGTTATAAGTTCGATTTTTGACGAAGTGTGTACATTATTTCCGAGTAGTTATTTTCATATTGGCGGTGACGAAAATAATGGAAAAGAATGGAATGCAAATCCTGCTATTCAGCAATTTAAGAAAGATAATAATTTAGTCAACAACCATGATTTGCAAACTTATTTTAATATGAAGTTGATTCCAATCTTGAAAGAATACAACAAAAAATTAATGGGTTGGGAAGAAATAATGACTGAAAACATGTCAAAAGACGCCATAATTCATGCTTGGCGAGGAACTAATGAAGGTCAAGAAGCCGGCGGAGCATTGATCAAAGCCGCAAAGAGCGGTTACAATACTGTGTTGTCCAATGGGTATTATATTGATTTGATGCTTGGTTTAGAAAGTCATTATTTGAATGATCCCATACCCAAAAAGATTATTCTTAGTCCAGAGGAAAAAGCAAGGGTTTTAGGAGGAGAAGCCGCAATGTGGAGCGAACTCGTAACGCCATTAAATATAGATTCCAGAATTTGGCCACGAACCGCCGCGATAGCCGAGCGATTATGGTCTGATGAATCCGTTACAAATATGAACAGCTTACGCAAAAGGTTGAAAACAATTTCTTTTAGATTAGAAGAACTCGGAATTACGCACATTAGAAACAAAGAAGTGATTTTAAGAAACATCAGCAACAATCAAGATACGCGTGCATTGAATGATTTTTCGAATCTTTGTGAACCACTGAAAAATTACAAACGCAATGGTGGCGGAAAGAAATACCGCATGCATTCTCCACTAACCTTATTTGCGGATGCTTGTAATGCTGATGCTTCGGAAGCACTAGATTTTAATGCTGCTGTAAAAAATTATTTATCGGATAAAAGCAAGGAGAATAAAGGGATTGTAACTGACTTTTTTAAGAAATGGATTACCTTAAATTCCGATTTAATTGCTTTAGGTGCAAATGCACCGCTTGTGCAACCGCTATTGCCTTTGTCTAAAAGTTTGAGTGATGTATCGGAACAGTTGTTGCTTTTAATAGATAAAAAACAGAAAGTTAGTCAAACGGTATTGGAAGATTTATTAGAAAAATGCAATACCAGAAGTCTTGCTGATGTAGAATTAGCAGTTTACGGCAGTTTGAAAAAGTTGCTGTAAACAAGAAAATGTAATATTGTTTTTACCAAATAAGAATTTTGAAATCCTGACAACTGTGTCAGGATTTTTTTTAAACTATTATTCTAATCCATAAATTAAAACCGTTAAAAATCGATTTTTTGGGAATTCAGTAAATCAGTATTTTTTTCGTATTTTTGCAAAAATTTTATAAAATAAATATTCATGTTAACAGTAAATAATTTATCAGTTCAGTTTGGCAAACGAATTTTGTTTGACGAAGTAAATACTACCTTCACTCACGGTAATATCTACGGAGTTATCGGAGCCAATGGTGCTGGAAAATCTACTTTTCTTAAAATAATTGCCGGTGAAATGGATCCAACTTCGGGACATATTCATTTGGAACCAGGAAAACGTATGTCGGTTTTAAACCAAAACCACAATATGTTTGACGAAAGCACCGTATTGGAGACCGTTATGATGGGAAACAAAACCCTTTATGCGATTAAAAAAGAGATGGATACTTTGTATTTAGATTACAATGATTCAAATGCGGACAGGATAGGCGAGTTACAGGTGCAATTTGAAGAGATGAATGGATGGAATGCTGATTCCGATGCGGCATCGATGTTATCAAATCTTGGAATTTCAGAGGAATATCATTATACTTTAATGGGAGATCTTGAGGGAAAAATTAAAGTTCGTGTCCTTTTGGCACAAGCGCTTTTTGGAAATCCGGATTTACTTATTATGGATGAACCTACCAATGATCTGGATTTTGAAACCATTGCTTGGTTAGAGAATTTCTTAGCTAACTATGAAAATACCGTAATTGTCGTTTCTCACGACAGACACTTTTTGGATTCCGTTTGTACGCATATTTCTGATATCGATTTCAGTAAAATAAATCATTATTCCGGAAACTATACATTCTGGTATGAATCAAGTCAATTAGCAGCAAAACAACGCGCGCAACAAAACAAAAAAGCAGAAGAAAAGAAGCAGGAATTAGAAGAATTTATTCGTCGTTTTAGTGCGAATGTAGCCAAATCAAAACAAGCTACTTCGCGTAAAAAAATGATTAGTAAATTGAATATTTCCGAGATAAAACCATCAAGTCGTCGTTATCCGGCTATTATTTTTGACCAAGAGCGTGAAGCAGGAGATCAAATTTTGAATGTGCAGAATTTAAGCGCTTCGATTGAAGGAGATGTTTTGTTTAAAGGCGTAGATTTGAATATGGCCAAAGGTGATAAAATCGTTCTTTTCTCCAAAGATTCACGTGCTACAACAGCTTTCTATGAAATTTTGAACGGAAATAAAAAAGCGGATTCCGGAACTTATGACTGGGGAGTTACAACAAACCAGGCGTATTTGCCAGTAGAAAATCATTCATTTTTTGAGAGTGATTACACGCTTGTAGACTGGTTGCGTCAATGGGTAAAAACGGAAGAAGAACGTGATGAGGTAAATATTCGTAGTTTCCTTGGAAAAATGATTTTCTCTGGTGAAGAAGCGCTGAAAACCTGTAGAGTATTATCCGGAGGAGAAAAAGTGCGTTGCATGTTGTCTCGAATGATGATGGAAAGAGCTAATGTTTTAATGTTGGACGAACCTACCAATCATTTGGACCTAGAGTCGATTACGGCTTTTAATAATTCCTTGAAAAACTTTAAGGGATCTGTAATTTTCACCACTCATGATCATGAATTTTCTCAAACGGTTGCCAATAGAGTAATTGAATTAACACCTAATGGAGCGATTGACCGTTACATGACTTTTGATGATTACCTTGATGATGAAAAAGTTCAGGAATTGAGAGCTAAAATGTATGTAGTGTAAAGAGTAATTTATATTTAAGACTAAAAATATCCCGCAATTGCGGGATATTTTTATTAAAAGAAGTTTTTGATTTTCGAGTTTAATTAAACGATCATTATTTCTTACCGAAAATTTTACTAATGATAAAAATGATAATAGCGATAACGACAACAACTATAAATATACCAACACCTACTCCAGCTTTGAATATCCCCTCTATTATTGAACAACTTGAAAATGATATTAATACTATAAAAAGCATCAATAATCTGGTGAGTCTTTTTTGCATGATTTTATGTTTTTTATGTTAAATGTTAAAAAGTAAAATTAGGGTATCACTGCGGGTCTCTGTTATAGAATTTTTATTGATTGTTGTAAAATTATTTAATATGAATATACTGTTTTTATAGAATTATTGGAATTAGCATTTTCTCTCTTTTTAATTATAAAATCATAAATTGGAATTTGTATATTTGTCCAACCAAACAATAAAATTACTATGAGTCAAAAAGTATTACTTACTGCAAAAGAAGTTACTATCATATTACATCGTTTGGCCTGTCAATTAATCGAAAAACACTTAGATTTTTCAGATACAATATTAGTTGGAATTCAACCAAGAGGTGTTTTTTTGGCGGAGCGTTTAAAAGAAATTTTAGAAAAAGAATATCAAACTCCTGAAATTCAGTTGGGTTATCTGGATATTACTTTTTTCAGGGA
Source organism: Flavobacterium sp. DSP2-3-1 (assembly GCF_049896865.1). Lineage (NCBI taxonomy): Bacteria > Pseudomonadati > Bacteroidota > Flavobacteriia > Flavobacteriales > Flavobacteriaceae > Flavobacterium > Flavobacterium sp. DSP2-3-1. The sequence goes on from NZ_JAFCVD010000011.1 coordinate 153,002, forward strand.
TGATTTTAGAAGAACCGAAAAGCCATTAGAAGCCAATAAAACCAAAATTAATTTTATCGTCGAAAATAAAAAAGTCATTTTCATAGATGATGTTTTGTTCACTGGACGAAGCATTCGATCTGCGTTGACTGCTATTCAATCTTTTGGCCGACCATCGGAAATTGAACTTTTGGTTTTGATAGACAGACGTTTCAGTCGCAATTTACCCATTCAACCGGATTATAGAGGAAGACAGGTTGATGCGATAAATAATGAAAAAGTTAAAGTGAGCTGGAAAGAAAATGAAGGTGAAGATGGGGTGTATTTAATTACAAGTTAGATTAAAAACAAACGCTAACTATTAAAAACTATAATCGTAAACAAAAATGAAAGAATTAAGCGTAAATCATTTATTAGGCATAAAATACATCAACAAGAATGATATTGACCTGATTTTTGAAACTGCCGATCATTTTAAAGAAGTCATCAATCGACCCATTAAGAAAGTGCCTTCGTTACGAGATATTACCATCGCCAATATTTTCTTCGAAAACAGTACCAGAACAAAACTCTCTTTTGAATTAGCGCAAAAACGTTTATCAGCAGATGTTATTAGCTTTTCGGCAGCGCAATCATCTGTCAAAAAAGGAGAAACATTAATAGATACCGTAAATAATATCCTTTCGATGAAAGTAGACATGGTAGTGATGCGACACGCTAATCCCGGGGCCGCTTATTTCTTGTCCAAAAACGTAAAAGCCAGTATCGTAAATGCGGGAGATGGCGCACATGAACATCCTACACAAGCATTATTAGACAGCTATTCCATTCGGGAAAAACTAGGTGAAGTAGCCGGAAAAAAAGTAGTTATTGTAGGCGATGTTTTGCATTCCAGAGTTGCATTGTCCAATATTTATGCTTTGCAAATGCAAGGGGCTGAGGTGAAAGTTTGCGGGCCTAAAACGCTTATTCCAAGATATATTGAATCACTTGGCGTTACCGTGGAACCTAATTTACGAAAAGCATTAGAATGGTGTGATGTTGCGAATATGTTGCGCGTCCAAAATGAGCGTATGGATGTCAATTATTTCCCATCCACAAGGGAATATGCGCAGCAATATGGAGTTGATAAACCGCTTTTGGATTCTCTTAATAAAGAAATTATAATCATGCATCCTGGACCTATTAACCGTGGTGTTGAAATTACAAGTGAAGTGGCTGATTCAAACCAATCCGTGATTTTAAACCAAGTAGAAAATGGTGTGGCAATAAGAATGGCAGTTATTTATCTTTTGGCTTCAAAAATTCAATAAATAAACATAATACTTTGTAAATTAGCTATTTATAAACTACTCTGCCTTTAAGCAGTCTCTGAAATTTAATATAATGAAAGTAGATCAAAAAGGACATACGATAACAATTAGAGATACTCAGGGCGATTTTACTTCTTTTTTAATGAAGGTTACCCACCAATATAAAACATTCGAAAAACACAACATAATAATTGATCTTTTGCTGCATAAAGATTTGTCATCGAATGATATTAAGTTATTTCTGCCGTTATCAAAACAACATAAAAAAGCTAAAAAGTCATTTGTTATCGTCACTTCAGATTTTGATTACAACGCTGTACCTTCTAAATTAACAGTTGTACCTTCACTATTAGAAGCGCATGACATCATAGAAATGGAAGAGATTGAAAGAGATTTAGGTTTTTAAATTGGTTTATTCGGTTATGTTTAACCGTTTAATTGATTTAAGAAAAATAAGAAATAACCGAATAAGCAAAAACTTGAAACTAACAATCCTTGGTTGCTATGCCGCAACACCCCGAACGTTTACCAATCCTACTTCTCAGATTTTAGAAATAAAAAACAGACTTTTTCTGATTGATTGCGGGGAAGGAACGCAAGTACAATTGCGGAAGAATAAAATCCGATTTTCTAAAATAAACCATATTTTTATTTCCCATTTGCATGGGGACCACTTTTTTGGATTAGTGGGTTTAGTATCAACATTTACTTTGCTGAACCGAACTACGGATTTGCATATTTATGGTCCAAAGGGCATCAAAGAAATTATCAAGCTGCAATTGCGATTGTCTAATTCCTGGACCAATTACGGTTTATTTTTTCATGAATTGGAATCTCTTGAAAGCGAGATTATTTTTGAAGACGACAAGGTTTTGGTGAAAACCATTCCATTGAAACATCGCGTGTACACCAACGGTTTTTTGTTCCAAGAAAAAATAGGTGATCGAAAACTAAACTTGGATGCCGTTCAAAATTATGAAATAGAAAGTTGTTATTACCAAAAAATAAAAAACGGAAAAGATATCACGTTAGAAGACGGAAGAATTATAGCAAACGACAACTTAACATTTGATCCTATTCCGGCAAAGAATTACGCTTTTTGTTCGGATACAGTTTATAATGAAGCAATAATTCCAATTATAGAAAATATAGATGTACTGTACCATGAATCTACTTTCCTGCAATCTGAGGAAAATCTGGCCAAAAAAACATTACATTCTACAGCAAAGGAAGCGGCAACCATTGCTTTGAAAGCAAATGCCAAACAATTAATTTTAGGACATTATTCTACTCGATATGAAAGTATCCAATTGTTTAAAGAAGAAGCCGAAACTATTTTTCCTGAAGTGCTCTTAGGCGATGATGGAAAAAGCTTCGAGTTTTAAATACAGAAATTAATTTAGATTGTAAAAATTGCCAATAGGATTTTTTATTTTAATTGAATTGAATCATCAAATGATCTAACATTTTTAAAAAACAAAATTATGAATGACTTAAGTAATTACAGAAAATCATACGAGAAGAGTGAATTGTTAGAATCCAATATTCCGGAGGATCCAATTAACTTGTTTAATCGCTGGTTTCATGAAGTAGAAGATCTTGGTGGCGACAGCGAAGTAAATGCGATGACAGTGGCAACAATTGGATTAGATGGCTTTCCGAAGTCCCGAGTTGTCTTATTGAAAAAGTTTAATGAAGAAGGTTTTATTTTTTATACCAATTATAATTCAGAAAAGGGTAAGGCTATTGCTGAAAATCATAACGTTTGCCTGTCTTTTTTTTGGCATACCATGGAGCGTCAGGTTATCATAAAAGGAATAGCAAAAAGGACATCGGAAATAAATTCTGACAGTTATTTTGAATCCAGACCAAACGGAAGTAAATTGGGAGCAATTGTATCTACTCAAAGTGAAGTAGTTCCGTCCAGAGAATATTTAGAGGAAAACCTGAAGCAGTTAGAAAAAGATTTTGAGAGTGTCGTAATTCCGAGACCCAAACACTGGGGCGGATTTTTAGTAACTCCTTTAGAAGTAGAGTTTTGGCAAGGGAGACCCAATCGATTACATGACAGAATTCGTTATACAAGTCAACAAGATTATTCTTGGAAAATTGACCGTTTGGCTCCATAGTGTAAGAAATATACACATTTAATTATTTTTATAATGTAGTTCATCGATTTTTTTTGGTATTTAAACGGTAAAATGCTTACGTTTGAGTAAGAAACAAAAAACATAGTATTATATATTAAAGTTGTTTGCCCCACAATCTACTTTAAACCTAACCTGCTAAAATTATGAAGCTAAAATTACTTCGTGCATTATTGCTCGCTACTGTAATATGTACTATGAATTCCTGTTCTTCAGAAGATTCCGAAGTTGAAGCTACTACTGTAAGTCTCCAAAAAGTAGCTAATTACTCGTACAACTCTATTGAATTGAAGACAATGGAATTAATCAATGCACACAGAGTTAGCAAAGGTTTAAATCCTTTGCAAAATATTAATCACATGTCGTACAAATCTGAAGAACATAGTAATTATATGATTGCTAATAATGTTGTAAACCACAATGGTTTTTCAGCCCGATCAGAGAATATAATGCAAACCTTGGGTGCCACGTCTGTGAGTGAAAATATAGCATACAATTACAACACGCCGGAAGCCGTTTTAAATGCATGGTTAGCCAGTCCTGGTCACAAAGAAAATATTGAAGGTAATTTTACACATTTTGGAATCGCTATTAAAGAGAATCCCGCAACTGGTAAAAAGTATTACACAAATATTTTTGCAAAAATATAAGTTGAGTTTTTTATAATTAAAAGGCTGTCTTATCCCCAAAAGACAGTCTTTTATATTTTAAAATATCTCACATATTTAACCTTATTTGAAATATTTAAAAAATTGTATTTGTATTTTTTTTTAAGTCCAATGAATTCTTTTTCATTGGACTTTTTTAATATTGTTATTTATGTCAAAGATTAACCAAATATGCTCTTATATAGTTGTTAATCCCTTTAAAGCTTTAGATTTTGCATTACTTGATTAACATGAAAGTGGTATTAAATCAAATCCTGATTTATGAAATAACTAAAAAAATAGGCTGCCTTTATCAGGCAGCCTGCTAGGTTTAACCATGATCGTTTTTTACAAAGCAGTAATAATAAATTCACTTCTTCGGTTCAATTGGTGTTCGTCCTCAGTACATTTTACATCATCAGCACATTTATTTACCAGTTGTGTTTCACCATATCCTTTTCCAGTCAATCGGTTTGCATTTACGCCATTTTTGATTAACCAATTAATAGTAGATACAGCTCTTCTATCAGATAATGCTTCATTATATTTAAATGTTTGCCTGCTATCCGTATGGGAACGAATATCAAGTTTCATTGTTGGATTTTGGTTTAAAACATCTAATATTTTTTCTAAATCAAACGCTGCTTCTTGTCGGATGTTTGATTTATCTAAATCAAAATAAATCATTTTTATATTAAAACATTTACCTAAATCATCACCAATTGTTACTTTGCATTTCGCGTTTTCTAATGCTATTGGCACGTATGTTTTTCCATTTTCATTCGCTATTACAATCATCTGTTCCTTAGTTGTATATTCAGGTTTTTGAGCTCTTACATAATATGTTTTGCCGCATTCAACAGTAAAAGAATAATTACCCTTATCATCAGAAATAGTTGTGTTAAGGATATTAAATTGATTGTCAAATAAAGTTACTTTAGCATCAGGAAGTAATTCTGCTGTAGCAAGATCAGTAATCTCACCATATAATAATTGTTGACATGTGATTTTTTTTTGCTCTAAAAATTTATAAATATCATCGTATCCCAGACCACCATCCCTGTTTGAGGTGAAAAAACCTCTTCTTGATTTTGTATCTATTAAATAAGCGAAATCATCTTTTGGAGAATTAATATCAGCACCTACATTTTGTACCTCTTCAAAAGTTCCATTGGGATTAATAGTCGAAACAAAAACATCTAAACCTCCTAAGCCGGGATGTCCGTCTGATGCAAAGTAAATTTCGTTTTCATCATTTACAAATGGAAAAGTTTCTCTTCCTTCAGTGTTGATTGTATTTCCTAAATTCACCGGAATACCGAAGGTTCCATTATCGTTTATTTGTACTTTATATAAATCGGATAGACCAACTGTTCCCGGCATGTCAGATGCAAAATATAATGTTTTGCCATCGGGACTTAACGCAGGATGTGCAACACTGTAATTATCGCTATTAAAAGGAAGTTCAGTTATATTTGACCAAGAATCATTTTCTAAAATGGCTTTATATATTTTTATTAAAGTAATTTTATTAGCATCTTTTCCTTTTTTGCCATCGAGATAATTGTTTCGGGTAAAGTACATTGTTTTCCCGTCTTTTGTAAAAGCAGGGGTAGACTCATGAAATTTAGAATTTATTTTTTTGTCAAACTTTTGTGGTTTTTCAGGGATCATATTTTCCCCTAAATTGGCGGCATATAAATTAGTGAAATATTGATTTGTCCATTTGTGTTTTCTTTGTCCTAAACTTCCCGTGTCCCTTGCTGATGCGAACACGATTTCATTTGAAAAGAATGCCGTCCCATAATCGGAATAAATAGAGTTTATTCCGGCATCCTCAATTTTATATCTTCCAGAGTTGGCTTTTATAGCGTCAAGATAATTCACATTTTTCATGAAAAGACGTCCGCGGCTATCGTTTCCCGATTTTTGATTAAACAATTCCAATAGTTCGTTAGCTTTATCATTTTGACCAATGGATCTTAACGATTGCGCATAACGGAAATAATATTCAGGTTCCAAGTCGGTAGTATATACAGCAAATAATTCACCATACCACTTGGCCGCTTGTTCTAACTCAGCATTGAAGTAATAGGAATTGCCTAATTTTTTAAACATATCTGCCGATTTATATCCTTTTTCGGCTACTTTTTCGTAGGTTTTTATAGCGTCAATGTAGGCATAGTTGTCGTATTTTTTGTCTGCAATTTTTACCTTTTCTTTTTGCGGGTATACATTAAATGAAAACGCAATAATTAATGTTATACAAAAGAGTATATTATTTTTCATATTAATTGTTTTAGAAGAATCTTGGAGTTGTAATTTTACCATTATTTTTAAATATTTCATAGCGCAAGAATATTTCATGAGAACCAGAATTATAATTTCTTAATCGGGTTGTCTCCCTGTCATATCCATACCCTATGTACATTCCATCAGAAACTTGAAAACCAACCATGGCACTGAGCGCTGCACTCCATCTGTAAGCAACTCCCACTACAAATTTTTCATTAAACATAAAGTTACCAGAAACATCAACTTGTAGTGGCGCCCCTAAAACCATTTTAGTTAGTAATGCAGGTTTAAATTTTAATGAACTATTGATATCGAAAACATAACCGCCTATTAAATAATAATGTATTTTTTCTCTAAAGATTGCAATTTCATTATCATCATAACGGTCTGATTCAATAAAATTTGGAATGGAAATACCAACGTATGCTTTATCAGAATGAAGATATAAACCTGCTCCAATGTTAGGCGAAAATTTATTCTCGATATTTTGCATCGTGGGATCAAGTGGATAGGAATCAACAGGATTTAATTTTGAAATATCTAAATTGAATAAATTTGCAGTTGCCTTTAAACCAAATGATAGTTTATAATCTTCCGATATAGGAATGGTGTAGGAGAAATCAGCAGAAATTGTACTTTCATTTGTGGGTCCAATTTTATCACTAATAAAAGAAACTCCTAAACCAAGATTAGTATCATTTAGCGGGGTGTTGATTGAGGCAACATTTGTAACAGGGGCACCGTCCAACCCTACCCATTGTGTACGATGCATGGCGAAAATACTCATTGCTCCTCTAGATCCTGCATAAGCGGGATTGATGTTAATGGTATTGTACATGTACTGAGTATATTGTGCATCTTGTTGTGCAAAACCAGTAAATGATGTAAACATTAACAATATTAAAAATATTTTTGTTCTCATAGTAGATTTTTTTGTTGTGATTGAACTACTTCTTTTTTTAGATTCAAAAGATCTGTTTCGAAAAATTTCAACACTATTTATATTAAAGAATAGGGCTAATTCATTTTTTTACCTGAAGACTTTTAACTGTCCTCAGGATTTACATTAATTCAAAATTATTTAGTAAGGTATAAATACCCGTCTAATTTTTTCATTTCTACTTTACCATTCGCATCAATAGTACTGTAATTTAAGATGTAAAAATAGGTTCCTGTCGGTAAACCAGAAGACTGATTAACAGTTGATCTTCCACGAGAGATACCTTCAAAATTATTAGTTTGATTATTGTAATTTTTAGTTTCAAAAACTAATACACCCCAACGGTTATATATTTCAACAGTGTTTTCCGGATAACAAGCAGTATCATCAATATTATCGATAACGAACACTTCGTTTATACCATCTCCATTTGGTGAAAAAGCATTGTGTACCTTTATGTCACCACATCCTAAAACAATACAATCATCGTTAATATTTATAGTCAGTACTATTTTTCTTGGACAATTATCGTTGTTGATTCGATATTCAAAAACTTTGTTGCCCAAACTTAATCCAAAAGGGTATAGGATGTTTCCTTGTAATGCTCGTGTGTTATCAACATCTACCCAAGTTCCGTTTGTTGGTGTTCCGGCAGGTAATAAATTAAAGATATTGATTGCTGAAGAGTCTCCACTACATGCAGAGCTTGCAATGGATATTTCGCTATTTGCCACAGATACATTAACCGTTTGAGTAAATATAGAAATGTTTCCACAAGAATCTGAAACAGACCATTTTCTTATAATTGAATAAGAGTTTTGAGAACTATTAGTGATTGTCTCGGTATATATTGCTGGCGAAGCCGTTGAACAATTATCAGCAAAAATAAGTTCGGGTTTCAAAGGAATAGCTTCACAATTCACATTGATAATCGCAACAAATTCAGTTGTCGTAGTTGGACCATTAGTATCTTGCACTCTGATGATTTGAGAAGCAGTTGTCGAATTACCTGCTAAATCTGTCGCTGTCCAAGTTCTTGTTGAGGTGTATGAACCAATACAACTTCCTTGAACAATTGTGTCAGCGAATTTTAACGTCACAGAACTACATGTATCGGTTGCTGTTGCTTGAGCAAAATTTGGAGTAGCACTACAATTTATGGTTGATGGCACTGGCAATGATGTAAAGACGGGTCCAGTACTATCTTTAATAATTATTGTTATTGTAGCGGTATCACAGTTTTTAGGGTTTAATTTTTCGCATATTTGGTACGTTAAAACATAAGTTCCAGGAATTGTTCCGTTTAATGTTATGATGTTTCCAAGGTTATCCAATTGAATGTTTGGATTTTGTACAGAAACCAAAGTGATATTTACCGCTGAAGCTACGACGAGGTTACCATTATTCAGATCGTTTATTAATACATTTCCTAACAATCCGGACGATGTACAATTTTCGATTGAAAAAACATCATCATTAGCGACAATAGCAGGCGCTGAAACGGTAACGCTGACCGTAGCAGTATCACAATTGGTTGGATTGCGTATTTCACAGATTTGGTATACCAACGTATAGTTTCCAGCAGGCGTACCCGGAGCAACAATAACATTAGTACCAGAAAGCGTGATTCCAGCATTTGAAGAAGAAATAAAAGTTGTATTCACTTGCGAAGCCAAAACAGGAATTCCGTTTAGGGTATCATTGATCAAGACATTAGTGAAAGCCGTTCCGCCGTTTGAACCATTTACAGCAGTTCCCGTATCATCATTAGCGACAATAGCAGGCGCTGAAACGGTAACACTAACTGTAGCAGTATCACAATTGGTTGGATTGCGTATTTCACAGATTTGGTATACCAACGTATAGTTTCCAGCAGGCGTACCCGGAGCAACAATAACATTAGTACCAGAAAGCGTGATTCCAGCATTTGAAGAAGAAACAAAAGTTGTATTCACTTGCGAAGCCAAAACAGGAATTCCGTTTAGGGTATCATTAATCAAGACATTAGTGAACGCCGTTCCGCCGTTTGAGCCATTTACAGCAGTTCCGGTATCATCATTAGCGACAATAGCAGGAGCTGAAACTGTAACAATAACCGTAGCAGTATCACAATTGGTTGGATTAAGTATTTCACAGATTTGATATACTAATGTATAGGTACCGGCAGGCGTACCCGGAGCAACAAGAACATTAGTACCAGAAAGCGTGATTCCAGCATTCGAAGAAAAAACAAAAGTTGTTATTAGATCCTCTGTTTTAGCTTCTTTACAATTTAGTAAATCATTTATTAAAACATTACTTACTGATATTCCACCTGCTACTCCATTTATTTGTATTCCTGTGTCATCATTAGCTATAATTTCTCCGACCACCGTTACAATTTGAGTACAAGTAGCGGTGTTTCCTGCATGGTCTGTTACAGTCCAAGTTACGGTTGTGTTTCCGATAGGGAAAACGGTAGGCGCATCGTTGGTTACAGATTTTACCTCACAGTTATCAGCAGTAGTTGGATTTCCGAGAGTTACATTGGCTTTAGTCGCAGTACAGGAAGCCACGTCCACAGGCACCGTTACCGGCGCTGCACAGGTTATAGTTGGATTGATATTGTCTACCACCGTTACAATTTGAGTACAAGTAGCGGTATTTCCTGCATGGTCTGTTACAGTCCAAGTTACGGTTGTGTTTCCGATAGGGAAAACGGTAGGCGCATCGTTTGTTACAGATTTCACCCCACAATTATCAGTAGTAGTTGGATTTCCAAGAGTTACATTGGCTTTAGCCGCAGTACAGGAAGCCACGTCCACAGGCACCGTTACCGGCGCTGCACAGGTTATGGTTGGATTGATATTGTCTACCACCGTTACGATTTGAGTACAAGTAGCAGTGTTTCCTGCATGGTCTGTTACCGTCCAAGTTACGGTTGTGTTTCCGATAGGGAAAACGGTAGGCGCATCGTTGGTTACAGATTTCACCTCACAGTTATCAGTAGTAGTTGGAGTTCCAAGAGTTACATTGGCTTTAGCCGCAGTACAGGAAGCCACGTCCACAGGCACCGTTACCGGCGGTGCACAGGTAATAGTTGGATTGATATTGTCTATCACCGTTACGATTTGAGTACAAGTAGCGGTATTTCCTGCATGGTCTGTTACAGTCCAAGTTACGGTTGTGTTTCCGATAGGGAAAACGGTAGGCGCATCGTTGGTTACAGATTTCACCTCACAATTATCAGTAGTAGTTGGATTTCCAAGAGTTACATTGGCTTTAGCCGCAGTACAGGAAGCCACATCCACAGGCACCGTTACCGGCGCTGCACAGGTGATAGTTGGATTAATATTGTCTACCACCGTTACGATTTGAGTACAAGTAGCGGTATTTCCTGCATGGTCTGTTACAGTCCAAGTTACGGTTGTGTTTCCGATAGGAAAAACGGCAGGCGCATCGTTGGTTACAGATTTTACCTCACAGTTATCAGCAGTAGTTGGATTTCCAAGAGTTACATTGGCTTTAGCCGCAGTACAGGAAGCCACATCCACAGGCACCGTTACCGGCGCTGCACAGGTGATGGTTGGATTGATATTGTCTACCACCGTTACAATTTGAGTACAAGTAGCGGTATTCCCTGCATGGTCTGTTACAGTCCAAGTTACGGTTGTGTTTCCGATAGGGAAAACGGTAGGCGCATCGTTGGTTACAGATTTCACCTCACAGTTATCAGCAGTAGTTGGATTTCCAAGAGTTACATTGGCTTTAGCCGCGGTACAGGAAGCCACATCCAAAGGCACCGTTACCGGCGGTGCACAGGTGATGGTTGGATTGATATTGTCTACCACCGTTACAATTTGAGTACAAGTAGCGGTATTTCCTGCATGGTCTGTTACAGTCCAAGTTACGGTTGTGTTTCCGATAGGAAAAACGGTAGGCGCATCGTTGGTTACAGATTTCACCCCACAGTTATCAGCAGTAGTTGGATTTCCGAGAGTTACATTGGCTTTAGCCGCCGTACAGGAAGCCACATCCACAGTCACCGTTACCGGCGCTGCACAAGTGATAGTTGGATTAATATTGTCTACCACCGTTACAATTTGAGTACAAGTAGCGGTATTTCCTGAATGGTCTGTTACAGTCCAAGTTACGGTTGTGTTTCCGATAGGAAAAACGGTAGGCGCATCGTTGGTTACAGATTTCACCTCACAATTATCAGCAGTAGTTGGATTTCCAAGAGTTACATTGGCTTTAGCCGCAGTACAAGAAGCCACGTCCACAGGCACCGTTACCGGCGGTGCACAGGTGATGGTTGGATTGATATTGTCTACCACCGTTACAATTTGAGTACAAGTAGCGGTATTTCCTGCATGGTCTGTTACAGTCCAAGTTACGGTTGTGTTTCCGATAGGGAAAACGGTAGGCGCATC
>NZ_JAFCVD010000012.1:0-148295 GCF_049896865.1 Flavobacterium sp. DSP2-3-1
CCTTTATTGGGTTATTCAAGCTTTTTAAACACTTTTTTTTGACCTTTTCTTAACTTTATCTTTAACTAACTGATATCATGTTTTTTGAAAGAACAAGTTTTTTAAACAAATCTACAATCTAATACACCTTAAACTCCTTTTCTTGTCAAAATCCCCTATTTCATTGCGGACAGATCGCTTTTTACTATCCATTACTATTTATACAATCTTGATGAATTCAAGCTTTATTGCCTTTTTTCCTATTTATGACTACGCTTTGCGACTTCAGATGTTACTTCCGTGCTATTATTCAAAAACATGATTAAGCTAACTAATGGTTTTGTCCGATACATTATATTGTACAAAATTGTACTGTTACTTTTTCACTCCTATATATAAGGTATTATAATATATCGTAAAAACAACAAAAAGCTATAGATTACATAGGTTTGCGTTAGGGATAGCAGCGGAAAGCCCACAGTCTCGCCTTTTTTTGGCGGGACGAGGACTTGAAGCGAATAGCCCGACCGTTTATATAAAAAGAGGCAATTACCCTGTAAGATAATTGCCTCTCTTTTATAAACGGTAACGCACAAATGAAAATCTAGTCGAAACGTATGGCTTTGACAGGTGAAATTTTGGTTATTATAAAGGATCTACTTTTCAAGGGCCAGAAACTTCAGGAACACAAAATCTCACCTTTACAGAAAAACCAGATTACGGAACAATACAAATATTGCTGGTTCCGATCAGTTATTATTGCTATGTAATCCGTATTCATCATCATTGGACGCTAATAAATTTATTAATGATAACATTGGTTCTGTAGAAACATCTATTACCAATGGAGCTAAAGACCAAGCAATCTATTTCTGGGAACATTACTCAACCAATAATACGCACAATTTAGGTGTTTACCAAGATGGCTGTAAAGTTTATAATAAAGCTGGAGGTGTAAAACCAAGTGCTACAAGAGTTGATTTCATAAGTGGTTCTAGATCTTCCTCAAAATTACTTCCGAAAAGATATATTCCAGTAGGACAAGGATTCTTTGTAATTGGAAAAATTGAATCTGCTAGAACTGTAACTTTTTATAATAGGCAACGAAAATTTATTAAAGAGGATAATGCCAGCCTTTCGCAGACTGTGTATAGAATTCATTCAATAGTTAAAGATTCAAATCATTGGACTGATAAAAGTGATGCTAAAATAGCAAATGACACATACGATGGAGTACGTTTACGCTTCAATTTTTACGATCAAAATTTTATCAGACAAGTACTTTCAGCTTTTATGGATGAAAAAGAAAATAATGAGATGAATGATGGTTCCGATGCCTGTAATATCGATGATTCTCCAAATAATATGCATTTGTTGAACGGGGAAAATGAGCGAACAATACAACGTGAAGATTATTTTGATATAGAAGCCTCCTACGCTATTGGTGTTCAATCTAACACAAAAGGAAAAATATCATTTGTTTTAGATGGTTTAGAAAATTTTGACGAAAGTCACAATATTTTTATTCATGACAACGAAACTAATACCTACAGTAGGATCAAAGAGCAAGTCTACGAAATAGAACTTCCGCAAGGAACCTTCAACGAGCACTTCTCATTACGTTTCACCGATAAAAGTCTTGCTACAAAAGATCAAATGTATGATAACGCTACTACCGTATTCTTTCTACGTTCAAATAATGTGATATATATTAAAAATAATGCCAATAATAACAACGTGTTAACTGCTTCATTATACAACATTCAGGGAAAATTAATTTCTACATGGGATGTGAAGGAATAAGAGCAGTCCAACATTAAAATACCTATTCAGGACAAAACTTCAGCTGTGTATTTTGTGAAACTCAAAACAGCTAAAGGAAACATTAGCAAGAAAATTATCGTAAAATAATTTTTACTCCGCTTTAATTTCAAAAAGATTTCTTTTAATCGGAAAGTATTTTTTTTTGTAAAATACAGTCCTGATACAAGCAAATCGAAAGCAGGAATGTTATTAAAAAATAGAAATAAAATCATCTGAAAAATGGTAGTTTCATTCTTTAATTAAATATTACACAACAGTAAAATGACTTTTATATTAATTTAAAAATAAACTTACATTTTTTTATTATTTATGTATTTCATCGACTTTATCTGTATTTAAACCGATTATTTCAAATGATTAATTTAAATTTAGTTTTCGAAAATATTTATGTTACGGCGCTTAACATTTTAAAACGAAAAATTAAACCATAATTAATTAAATACTGTGATTGAATTATGAAGAAAACTACTCCAATAAATAAAAAGCTGTTTTTTACAATCAATCTGCTATTTATTATAATTTACGGTTATTCCCAAACAACACAAACATACAGCACTTCTGGAACTTTTACAGTTCCCACAGGTGTTACCAGCTTAAAAGTTGAAGCTTGGGGAGGAGGGGGAAGTGGAGGTACTAGAACAACAAATGGAGTTAGCGGCGGCGGCGGCGGCGGTGCTTATGCTAAAAAAACAGTATCCGTCGTACCTGGAGAACAATATACTTATATCGTAGGTACTGGAAGCACATCAAATACATCTGGTGGCGATTCTTCATTTTCTTCACTTGCCCCAACAATTCTTTTACGAGCAAAAGGGGGTAATAGTGTAGCAGATAATACAACAACTGGAGCAATCGGAGGCTTAACTTCAGGTTGTATTGGCGATTTAAGCTTTAATGGCGGTAGCGGTGCAACAGGTAATGGTGGAACATTTAGCGGAGGAGGTGGTTCATCAGCAGGGACAGCTTCTAATGGTACTACTGCTACAAATCAAACCGGAGCAACAGCTCCTTTGAATGGAGGAAATGGTGGCTCAGGCACAAATACCAGTAATAATGGATTACCAGGAATTATTCCTGGCGGTGGCGGTGGTGGTGCGTTTCGTACATCATCAGTTAACAGAACAGGCGGTTCTGGCGCTGATGGAAAAATAGTTATTACTTGGGTGGCGCCTCAAGAAATAAACATTCTTGGAAATACTATAGCTATAACTGACGATGACGTCACTCCGAGTCCCACAGATTGGACAGATTTTGGGTCAATGGAAACCAGTACGGGAACTATCACAAAAAAATACACCATTCAAAATAAAGGGAATCTTGCCCTATCTATTGGCTCCATAACTATTTCTGGAACTAATGCTGCTAATTTTACACTTACCGCAAGCCCTAGTACTTCAATTGCTGGAGGAGCAAGTTCTACATTCTCTATTGCTTTTGACCCTGAAACTGTAGGAACAAAAACTGCCACAATTTCAATTATAAACAATGACTCTGATGAAAATCCATACAATTTTGCGATTAAAGGAGTGGGGATCCAAACCTTTTTTGACAGCGATGGAGATGGCGTTTACGACAATTTTGATATTGATGATGATAATGACGGTATTATGGACGCTACCGAGGAAATAAATTGCAATAGTTCAAAGGGACGTAAAGTAGATTATAAGTTTCTTAATGAAACCTTTGGAACAGGCGGTAGAACTTCAGACTTTACTGCAGCCTATAATGCAACAACAACCTATTGTTATGAGGACGGAATAGTTGGTTCTAATACAGCAACATGTCCTTTTCAAACAAGCAAAATATTAGATGATGGAGAATACACAGTGGTTTCCAAAATCACGGGAGCCGTAGCGAGCGATCCTGAAAATATTCATGGCGATTTAGCTTGGTACAATGGAGAAGATCATACCACAGGAGATATTAATGGAAGAATGGCAGTATTTAATGCCAGTTTTGAACCGGGTGTGTTTTATGAAACTACAATTACAGGCATATTGTCAAATCTGCCCATAACATACAGTTTTTGGGCGTTAAACATCATGGCATCATCTACGTACCCTAATTCAATTTTGCCCAATATAACCGTTGAATTTTTTGATTTGTCCAATAATCCGCTAGCTTCTTTCAATACTGGAGACATTGGGAGATGTTCCTCTAATACTTTAGACAATAGCTGTTCTCAAGGAGTCTGGCAACAATTCACCACTAGCGTTAATCTGGGAAACATCAATGCTTTTATCATCCGATTCAAAAATAATGCTCCCGGGGGTGGCGGTAATGATCTCGCTTTAGATGATATACTTATCTCACAAACCTTATGTGATTTAGACAATGATGGCGTTGCGGATATGTTTGATTTGGATGCCGATAATGATGGAATCGAAGACATTATTGAAGTGGGTTTAGGAAATTTAAGCGATGGTAAAGGTAAGATTGCTGTGGCTTGGGCCGATTCAAACGGAAATGGATTGCATGACAATGCCGAGCCAAGCGCGGCATTAGTAGCACTTGATTCGGATGGAGACAGCATTCCAAATTACTTGGATTTAGACAGTGATAATGATAGTGTTTTTGATGTGGATGAATCCGGTGCAGGAAATACTAGTGCAGCTGCAAGCTTTGTTAATGGGGATGGGGATATCAACGGAGACGCGACAGGAGACGGATTAGATACGGAAACTTTTAGGAGCAAAGACACTGACGGCAACGGAACTTCGGAACTTTTTGGCGATGGAATACTAGACATTTACGATTACGGTACCGGAGTCAATCAATACGGGAATTTGGGACAAGGAAGTACAGTTGCTCCTTTTCTGAATTATCTTTTGGATACTGATGGTGATGGAATTCCGAATTATATTGATGTAAAATCTAACGGACTAATATTTGATATCTCAAATACGTTGTTAATCTATGATTACAAAATTTTGGACAGTAACGGTAATGGTATTATTGACGGTGCTACTGATATTGATAAAGACGGAATTATGGATGCTTTTGATACCAATACCGCATATTTTGGTTCTCCTAGGGATTTGCGTACCAAATTATTTCTTGATTTTGATGGTCGAAACGATTACGGACAAAGTACTTCTATTCTTGGTGGTTTAACCAATGCTTCTTTAATGGCATGGATCAATTTGAATCCTGCTTTTTCAACAGATGGTGTTGTTGTGGGTCAGGATAAATTTCAAATTCGCGTTACTGCTGCCAAAAAACTGGAAGCAATAGTTAATGGGACAACAGCGACTTTTATTACAGCGCTGAATGTTTCTCAATGGTACAATGTAGCCACGATTTATGACGGAAATAATTTGAAACTATATCTTAATGGAGCTTTGGTGGCAACCCAAGCCGCGTCAGGAAGTATCGCTGCTGATCCATCAGTTCTCACTTTAGGAAAAAATCCAGTTGCAAACACAAATTATTTTAAAGGAAAAATAGATGAAGTACGTGTATTCAATATTGCGCTGACGGATCCACATTTACAAAGAATGGTGTATCAGGAAATTGAGGATAATAGTTCACAAATTAGAGGAACGATCGTGCCTAAAAACATTGCCTCTACTCCTGCTTCCCTGCCTTTTGCAAACGTACTTCGATATTACAGAATGGACAATTATAAAGATGATATTATTGATGATTTGACAACTCCTACAATTGATATTAGTGGAACAAAAATCTACAATCATAAAAATATTTATCTTCAACAAGCTCCATTACCTTTTTTAACGGAACGAACTGGAAGTTTTGCAACAGCAGTCAATAGCCCTTCCAAAGAAATTCGAGGAAATGACATTATGGAGAATGACTGGTCCATCGTAAAGGTTCAACATGATATCACCGAAACGGCCAACAACATTGATTTAGGAATGCTGGTAGCTACCGAAAAAAAAATTGTTATGAATAACAATACCAAGATACAAAATGACTGGTATCTAAAATTAGACGGAACAATCGACTTAACCGGAATGTCACAATTGGTGCAAACAACGGAGAGTACCTTAGACGTGGCCAGTACAGGTTTTATCGAAAGAGATCAGCAAGGACAGTCCAATTTGTACAATTATAACTATTGGAGTTCCCCTGTAAGTCCTGTAAATACCATGGCTAACAACACGAACTATACCGTAAATGGGGTATTCAAAGACGGAACAAATCCAGCAACACCAGCAAATATTACATGGATTGCAGGATACAACGGAGCTCCTTCAAGCCCTGTTAGTCTGGCACGTTACTGGCTTTATAAATTTGACAATTACGCCAGTGCTTATGCCAGTTGGGTCCAAATAAATGAAACCAGCCCGTTACGTGTAGGTCAAGGGTTCACCTTAAAAGGAAGCGGCGCGGCATCGGGTACACAAAATTACACCTTTGTAGGAAAACCGAATAATGGAACGATATTGACCAATACCGTCAGTGCCGAACAATTGTTGCTGACCGGAAATCCTTATCCATCCGCCCTAAATGCGTATGCTTTTATAAACGACAATCTGAATTCAGTGGACCGAGTTCAAGACGTTGGTTTAGATGGAACCATTTATTTTTGGGAACATTCCTCCAATAATAATACACATGTATTAAAAGATTACTTAGGTGGCTACGCCGTACTCAATTTGTCAGGCGGTTTACCACCTGTAGTGCCAGACTTGATCAGTGGTGTTGGGTTGAGTAATAAAATTCCAAAGCAACATATTCCAGTGGGACAAGGATTTTTTGTCTTTGGAAAAACAGGCGGTGGCGGAACAGTAATTTTTAATAATGGACAACGGGCGTTTCAGAGGGAAATTGATTCCACTTCCAATACCCTTTTTAAAATAAAAGCTAAAGCCAAAGCTGAAAACGCATGGGATACAAATACCAATGATCCAATACAAAAAGACACGTTAAAAAGAATTCGTTTGGGATTCAATTCTACTAATAATTTCCATCGTCAAGTATTGTTAGCGTTCATGCAGGAGAAAGCGACCAGCGCAATTGATTACGGTTATGACGGATATATTCTGGATAACTTCCCTAACGATATGTATTTTTTAAACGGAGCCGATCAACTGGTAATTCAGGGAGAAGGCTATTTTGATATGGAATCCTCCTTCCCTATTGGGGTAAAAAGCGACATAGAAGGAACCATAAAATTCATGATTGATGATGCAGAAAATTTTGAAACCAACCAACCTATTTTTGTGTATGATGACGAAACAAAAATGTACCATAACATCAGGAATAAAACTTTTGAAATCAATATTCCTAAAGGGGAATTCCACAACCGATTTTCATTGCGTTTTAAAGATAAAACCCTTGCTACAAATGAAGAAATCAGTAGTACAAATGATATTGTAATTCTGCATTCACAAAACAAAAATACGCTCGTAATCAATAATAAATTACTGGATACAACAGTTCAAGATGTCACCTTATTTAATATTCTTGGACAGGCCGTTGCCAATTGGGAGATTGAAAATCAAGGTCAGGAAAACATCCAGCTTCCTATAAAAAAAATAAGTTCAGGAGTGTACATTGCACTACTTAAAACGTCAACAGGAGTTCTCAGCAAAAAGATAATTATTAATTAATTCGTTTTTTCTGCGAAAAAATCAAATACAATTAAATACATATTAATGTAAATCGTATCGATTAATTTGAATTATTATTTATATTTGAATTGATATTCGATGTAAAATAGAAACCGATTTTAAAATTTAGATAATGAAAAAAATAGTAACATTTGTAGCAATAGTATTCCTTATCCTAAATGGTAGTGCACAGGAAGTCAAAACTGTAACTAAAGATCAAACGAAAAAAGAATCCTGTTGTACAAAAAAAGACTCAAAGTCAAAAGATATGACTGCAGCAGAACTTGAAAAATGCAAAACAAAATGCAAAGCTGAAGGAAAAAAATGCGATGCCACAATGGCTAAAGCAAGTGGAAAAAAATGTTAATCTAAAAGATTCTTATTTTATCTAACAGAAAATGCCTCTAAAATTTAGAGGCGTTTTTTATTGAAATATTTCGTGAGGGAATCCGCTTTTATTTTACCCTTACACTCCATTCAAAATCCATTTCAGATACCTGAATTCCTTTTTCATCGGTTCCTATGGATTTCATCCAGAAAGTTTGTCCTACTCCAGTGGTTATGGTTTCTTGAATTGCTTTTTCTATCAAATGCCCGTCATTACAAGTAAAAGTTATTCTGCCAGTCGCTTTTTTCGTAAAATTACCTTTATTATTGGCTACCAACATTGAGATTTTCCTCCCGCTTTTTTGAATTTGAAACATTACCAAAGCTCCTGTAGCAAGTTCAGCAGCCATGGCTTGTACTGCAAAATACATCGAGTTAAATGGATTTTGGTTGATCCAACGGTGTTTTACAGACACCACACATTTTTTCTCATCAATGGTTTTTACACGTACACCACAAATAAATGCCGACGGTAATTTGAACAATAGAAATTTATTAAGTTTTGATGCGGTAAGATTCATAAGTAGTAACTGTTTATTTTTTAAAGAAATATAATTTTGCCATTGCTTCTTATTATTGGGTTTTTAAATCCTGGCGGGTTCATAATCAATGGTTTTTTTGCTAAAATACAAAAAAATAGTATGCGTACATATAAAATTGTTTTGTTAATTTTATGTTAATTTTAGGTACTATGTGAAACAAGATACTGTCTTTTAGATATATATTTGCATAAGAAATTACTAGGTAACATATTTAGTAATTGCGCTGAAAGTTTTAATCATCATCAAAATCAAAAAAAATGGAAACAACTACTGAAAAAAACATCGCAACATTTACACATTTGAGTTCACTTACTCAATATTTCATTCCTTTTGGAAATTATATTTTTCCAATAATTCTTTGGAGTACCAAAAAAGAGGAATCCGAATTTGTAGATCATCACGGAAAACAAGTTCTGAATTTTCAATTGAGTTTATTACTCTACTCCTTAGTGCTGATTATGATTGCGATTCCTTCGTTTCTTATTTCAGCTTTCGAAAATGTTTCTTTCCAATCATTGGTACATCATAATGACATTACATTTTCGAATTTCAACTTCGAAGACAACATTGCACTATTAACGGTTGGATTAATTTGCGTTTTGATTTTCGGACTTTTGAAAGTGGCTGAATTCTTTTTAATTATTTATGCCTCGATCAAAACATCAAACGGAGAAAGATACAAATATCCAATAACGATTCCGTTCATTAAATAAGGAAGCAATCAGATTAAAAGAGAAAAAACGTAATACATAAAGCGAACAAACTAGCCCTGATTGCAATGGAAATCCTTTTATATTTTTTCTTTAAAAATATAAAAGATTGAAATGGAAAGCAGGAATTAGCTCCAAAAAAATTAAAAGAGTATCAGGCAATAGGAGATTGCTTCGTTCCTCACAAATACAAATCATCATCCGAGCCAGAAAGGCGAACTGGCAAAACAATCAAAAAATGAACGGTTTAATCAACACAAAATCAAAAAAAAGAAATTATGAACATTGAAAACACGAAAGCTCAAATGCGAAAAGGTGTTCTCGAGTTTTGCATCCTATCTGTTTTAAAAGAAAAAGATGCCTACACATCGGAAATATTGGACACTTTGAAAAATGCAAAATTATTAGTTGTGGAAGGAACCATATATCCGCTATTGACACGACTAAAAAACGATGGATTACTCAACTACCGTTGGGAAGAATCCACTTCAGGACCGCCAAGAAAATATTACGGTCTGACAGAAATTGGACAAACTTTTTTAAACGAATTAAATGGTACCTGGACTGAATTATCCGATGCCGTAAACCTAATAACCAACCAAAAACAATAGTCATGAACAAAACTGTAAATATAAACCTAGGCGGAATGTTTTTTCACATCGATGAAGATGCATACCAAAAATTGACACGCTATTTTGACGCGATAAAACGTTCTTTATCCAATTCATCCGGACACGATGAAATCATCAAAGATATTGAAATGCGTGTTTCGGAATTATTAAACGAAAAGCAAAAAACGGATAAATATGTTATCGGTTTAAACGATGTAGACGAAGTGATTGCCGTTATGGGTCAACCGGAAGATTATATCATTGAAGATGAATTGAAAGGAACAAATACCTATAACAGCACCGCAACGAGAGCTACAAAAAAATTATATCGTGACAAAGAAAAAGGAATGATTGGCGGAGTTGCTTCAGGATTGGGGCATTATTTTGGTATTGACTCCGTTTGGATCAGAATCGTACTTATTTTATTGGTTTTTGCTGGATTTGGAACTGGAATCCTGGCGTATATAATTCTTTGGATTGTGACTCCAGAGGCTCTCAGTACTACAGAGAAACTGGAAATGACCGGTGAACCTGTTACGATTTCCAACATTGAAAAAAAAGTGCGTGAGGAATTTGAAAATGTTTCTGATAAAATAAAAAATGTCGATTATGACAAATATGGCAATCAAATAAAAACAAGTGCCGGGAAAATAGGAAGCTCTTTTGGTGATTTCATCATGACTGTTTTCAAGATTTTCGCAAAGTTCTTAGGAGTACTTTTAATACTTGGAGGAGTAACTGTATTATTTTTTCTTTTAATTGGAATTTTTACCCTAGGTTCAGGTGCATTTATTGATTTCCCATGGCAAGGTTTTATAGAAGCGGGGAATTTTACAGATTATCCAATATGGGCCTTTGGACTTTTAATGTTCTTTACCGTTGGAATTCCGTTCTTTTTTCTAGCATTATTAGGTTTTAAACTTTTAGCCCCTAATATGAAATCAATAGGAAACATTGCTAAATACACCTTGCTGGCTCTTTGGTTAATCGCAGTTGCATTAGCAATATCAATTGGAATAAAACAAGCCAGTGCGTTTGCAGTTGATGGACGAGTGGTTAAGAAAGAAACTATCAATTTGAATCCGAATGATACGCTTTACATAAAATTCAAACACAATGATTATTTTGCTAAAAATGTGGAAGACCGTAATGATTTCATGGTAACACAAGATTCTACCGGAACTGATATTATTTATTCGAATGAAGTAAGTATCAAAATCGAAAAAACAGATAAAAAACTGCCTTACCTTCAGATTGAAAAAGAGGCGAGAGGAAAATCATTATCAGAAGCAAAACAAAGAGCTGAACAAATTAAATACGGTTATAAAATAATTGGCAATCAATTGATTTTAGACAACTATTTACTTACTGATTTAAAAAATAAATACAGAGATCAAGAAATAGAAATAACATTATACTTACCTGAAGGAACACTATTAAAACCAGATACTTCAATACAAAATTATGATAGATCTGATGATGAATATTTTAATTTGCACTACAGTTCAGGTAATTACATTTACAAAGTTGAGAATTCTCAAATAAAATGTTTAAATTGTCCTGCAAATGAAAACGAGTACAATGATGTGGACAGTGATACTGAAAACGACAGTACAGATGTGACAGTTACCATTAACAACGACGGAGTTTCAATAGAAAATGATACTATAAAATCAAACAATAACAATAAAGGATTGAAAATAAATAAAGACGGTATAATCATTAAAACGAATTAGTCATGTTAAAAATCATCACATTAATTACAAAATTCATTCTGGTTGTATTCAGTGCTTTGTTACTCGCTTCGTGCAACCACACTATCGAATTGAATTCAATAGAAGGAAGTGGAAATGTAACCACCGAGAGACGAAATGTTGAAGGTGATTTTAAAAGCATAGAAGTCAACAACGGCATAGACCTGGTTATTGAGCAATCAGATAAAACGGAAATAGTGGTTGAAGCTGATGATAATTTACAAAAACACATTACCACCACAGTAGAAAATGGAACCCTTATTATTTCTTGTAATAAAAATTATTTTTCTAATATAGGATCTAAAAAAGTTACTGTAAAAATGCCAATTATTGATGAGCTAGAGGCCACAAGTAGTGCAACGATAACGAGTAAGAATACACTGAAAGGGGAAAACATCCGATTAAATACTTCTAGTGCCGCCTCCATCGATGTGAGTATTGAATCTGACAATATTACTTGTGACACCAGTAGCGGAAGTAGCATCACGATTAATGGGAAAGCATTACAGATGAAAACGACTGCATCAAGTGGTAGCGAAATCAACGCTGATAAATTATTTGCAAATGAAGTTAGTGCCGATGTTTCCAGTGGAGCTTCCATAAGTGTTCATCCTATAGTCAGCTTAACTGCAAAAGCATCCAGCGGAGGGGATATTAATTACGATATACAACCAAAATCAATTCAGAAGAATACCAGTTCTGGAGGCAGTATTAGCAGACAGTAAAAAAAAATTCAAATTTTAAAAATAAACATCCACCAATCATGGGTGTTTTTTTCGCTTTAGTTAATCAAAAAGACCTAATCAACTCTTTATTTACAGTAAAATTTAAAACAAGTGGGCATTTTATAAATTAATGTCACTTCCTAAAAAAACAATACAGCACTTTTACCAATCATCAATCAAAATCAATAAAATCATGAAAAACAATCTCTTGAAGGCTGCATCCTTTGCCGCATTATTTTTTGGAGCTACGACGCTACAGGCGCAACAGAATCCAGCTACTACCCTATCGAGCAAGGCCGTATCAAAATACAATTATCACGATACTTTTGGCCCTAATTTTTACGCTAAAAACGGTACCGATTCCCGCTCCGCCAGTGGACAGCCCGGTCCAAAGTACTGGCAAAACAAAGCCGATTATAAATTATCAGCCACATTAAACGATAAAAACAATGAAGTTATCGGCTCGGAAATTTTAACCTACACTAACAACAGTCCAGATAAAATTTCTTTTTTATGGATGAATGTAGATCAGAATTTATTTAAAAACAATTCTCGCGGAAAAACCGTAATTCCAATAACTGGTAGTCGTAATGGAGATAAAGGACAAGTTTTTGACGGCGGTCACAAAATAAAATCGATCAAAATAGTTTCTGGGAAAAATGGAAAGACTGTCGAAACGGAAGCCAAATTTGAAATAATTGATACACGAATGCAAGTATTCCTTCCTCAGGATTTGAATCCAAATGGAGGAAGTATTAAACTTAAAATTGACTTTTCATTTATTTCTCCAGATTACGGATCAGACCGAATGGGGGTTTTAGAAACCAAAAACGGCAAGATATTTACAATGGCACAATGGTACCCTAGAATGTGTGTTTATGACGATGTCAAAGGTTGGAATACCTTACCTTATTTAGGCGCTGGTGAGTTTTATCTTGAATTTGGTGACTTTGATGTAACCATAACAGCTCCTGCAAATCATATCGTAGTTAGCTCCGGTGAATTAATGAATGCATCTGAGGTATATTCTGCTGAACAGCAAAAACGATGGGTAACTGCTTCTCAAAGCGACAAAACAGTAACAATTCGTTCTGCGGAAGAAGTAACAAATATTGCTTCAAGACCTATTGGAGAATCTACTTTAAATTGGCATTTTAAAATAAAAAATGCTCGCGATGTTTCTTGGGCATCTTCGGCAGCGTTTATTATTGATGCCGCAAAAATTAATTTGCCAAGTGGTAAAAAATCATTAGCCATTTCAGCCTACCCTGTTGAAAGCGGTGGTCAAGATGCTTGGAGTCGTTCAACAGAATACACAAAATCATCGGTTGAAAATTATTCTAAACGATGGTTTGAATATCCTTATCCCACAGCAACTAATGTAGCAGGAAACGAAGGCGGAATGGAATATCCCGCAATTGTGTTTTGTGATTGGCAATCAAAAGGCAAAGAGTTATGGAGAGTTACGGATCATGAATTTGGACATGGATGGTTCCCCATGATTGTGGGCTCTAACGAACGTTTATTTGCCTGGATGGACGAAGGATTTAATACTTTCATCAACTCATTGAGTGCCGAAGATTTCAATAAGGGAGAATATAAACCCAGACGACCTTCAGATATGCAAAGAATGGCAGATATGTTAACCAATCCGAAATTAGAACCTATTATGACCGCTCCAGACGGGATGAAAGAACATAATATGGGATTACTCGCTTACGAAAAACCGTCCTCAGGATTAGTTATGTTGCGTGAGCAGGTGCTAGGCAAAGAACGTTTTGATAAAGCCTTTAGAGTTTATACCGAACGTTGGGCTTTTAAACATCCAACGCCAGATGATTTTTTCAGAACTATGGAGAATGTTTCCGGAGAAGATTTAAATTGGTTTTGGAGAGCTTGGTTTGTAAACAATTGGAGTTTAGACCAAGGCATTTCTAAGATAAAGTATTTAAAAAATGATCCTAAATTGGGAGCGCTTATTTACATCGAAAATCTGGAAAAAATGGCTATGCCTGTCGTATTAGAAATTAAAACCAAAAGCGGAACTATTAGTCGTGTGCAACTACCGGTAGAAATATGGCAACGCAATACTTCCTGGTCATTTAAACATGCTTCTACTGAAGAGATTGACACCATTACTTTAGATCCAGATCACACTTTACCTGATACAAATACAACAAATAACGTGTGGAGTTCAGAGAAAAGTGAGCTGGAAAAAGCAGTTATTTTAGATGAATATTTGGGTGATTTTGTAAGTAAACAGATTTCAGTAAAATTAGCTTTTAGCGAAGATAATGGAATACTTGTAGTAACTCCAGAAGGCGAAACATCAATTCATTTTGACTCTATTGGTAAAGATACGTTTGGTGCTGATCAGGAAGGAGGGATTGAAATTCAGTTTAAGGAGAATAAAACAGAATTTACCTTAAAAATGGAGGGTCAGGAATTCTTGTTTACCAAGGCATAAAGAAAATGCGCTAAGAAAGAAGTTGTCCATAAAAAAAATCATTTTACTAAAATCAAAAAATCATCCATCACAAGCGGATGATTTTTTTATATTTGTGTAGACTCTAATCCAAATGACTATGAAAAAATATACGGCTATACTCCTGCTCCTTTTATCAACCACATTGACATTGGCACAAAATAAGGAAAAAATAAAAGGATCAAAAACGGTAACTGTGGAACAAAGACAAGTTGGTAATTTTGAAGCATTAATAGTCGAAGACAATCTCGAAGTTCATCTGGAAAGAGGAGAAAAAACAGAATTAAAAATCGAGGCCGACGAAAACTTACATGACATTATTTCTTTAGATTTAAGTGATAAAATATTGCGAGTTTATACTACAAAGCAAGCCACAAACTATAAAAAAATGATAGTCCGAGTGACGTATACGAATGATTTGAATCTGATTACTTCAAAAGATGAATCGACCGTCAATGCGATACAGGAACTTTTATTGAAAACCATTACTTTAAAAGCCCATGATGTTTCCAAATTATTTTTGAACGTTAACACCAAGGATTTCTTACTTCAGGCAGACGATAAATCAAAAATAGAACTCAATTTAAAATCAGAAAATACTATAATCGAATTAAGTAAAAATGCATCGCTGAAAGCCTTAGTTAACACTACCGATTTGAAAGTGGATATGTACCAAAAATCAGGTGCTACTCTTGAAGGAAACGCTGTAAATACTATGCTTCGACTGGACAACAATGCCTCATTTACTGGCAACAAGTTGACTACAAAAAATGCGGATGTAACGACCCAAAGTTATTCCAACTGCAGTCTATTTACTGAAACAGCCGTGATTATTGATGCGGCTGATAAATCAGAAATCCAACTGCTGGGCTCCCCAAAAATTGAAATACGAAAATTTGCTGATGAAGCTAAATTGATAAAAAAGTTGAAATAGGGAATCCTCTCTCTCCCGCGACCCCTTTAAAGGAGGGGAAGAAAAACTATTTTTGATTATTTAAAAGTTCAATCAAATGGTTTGGTATTTTTAGGGAACGATTCTTTTTTGCAGTTTTGTGAATTAGGGAAATACAATCACGGATTACAATATCGCTGTAAATAAAGGGGCAGAGCCTACATTTTTATCCGCACTAAATTGCAATTATGAAAGGCGCAGAGATTATGTTATCCAAAATAAATGAGATGGACAATACATTGAAATTTCAAGAGAAGGGAAATAGTCGGATGCAATCCCAACTTTTTTTGTCTAAAGCTTTAGATTA
The DNA here is from genome assembly GCF_049896865.1 of Flavobacterium sp. DSP2-3-1. Classification (NCBI taxonomy): domain Bacteria; kingdom Pseudomonadati; phylum Bacteroidota; class Flavobacteriia; order Flavobacteriales; family Flavobacteriaceae; genus Flavobacterium; species Flavobacterium sp. DSP2-3-1. Next base: position 15,853 of record NZ_JAFCVD010000012.1, read on the forward strand.
TGAAACTATTCAATCAAAAATGAAAAAAATAAGATTGTATATGGTAATCAAAAAATCAAAACCATCTTTTTCTTTTGAACAAAAACACACCAAAAGCAGATAACAAAACGGATCCAGAAATGACAATCCAGATTCCATAGCGATTGTCTTGTAAATCATTGGGAACGTTCATTCCGTACAAACTTGCAATCAATGTTGGAATCATAAGAATTATCGAAATCGAAGTCATCTGCTTCATAATCGTATTCATATTGTTAGAAATCACAGAAGCATAAGCATCCATAGTCCCCGTTAAGATATCGCTGTAAATATTCGTAGTTTCTTGCGCCTGACGCAATTCAATTTCCACATCTTCCAGCAGATCCAAATCAAAATGCTCTTTTTGGGATTTTATATTCTTAATTCGGTGTAACAAAATATCATTCCCCTTCAACGATGTCATAAAGAATACCAAACATTTTTCTATTTGAAGCAACGCTTGTAATTCTTCATTCTTTATTGACTTCTCTAAATTGTCCTCGGCTAATTTTATTTTTTGATTGACTTGCTTTAAGTATTTCAAAAACCAAACACTGGACGACAGCAATAACTTCAGCACTAAATCGAAGTTATCTTTTATGTTGATATTTTTGCGTTTCGTGTAGGTTACAAAGTCAGTAATCATTTCCGTTTGATGGAAACTGATGGTGATGCAAACTTCTTCCTTAAAGACAACCCCGACAGGAATCGTATGAAAAGGCAACTTCACATCGTTGCTCTTTACAGGAATTCGCATGATAATTAAAGTCCAACCATTTTCAATTTCTATCCTTGGTCTTTCGTCAATATCTTCAATGTCATTATAAAATGCTTCAGGAATTTGTAATTCGTCGAGTAAATATTTTTTTTCTGCTTCGGTAGGGCATTCAATATTTATCCAACAGTTAGGAATCCATTCAGGAATGGCAATTAACCCGTTATTATTTTTGTAAAAAGCTCTCATTTCAAAATTCTATAGGTTTATTTACAGCGTCTTGAAAACAGTGCAAGAGCTGTATTAGTTTAATATTTCCGAATAATAATCGTCCATTTTAAAGGTCATTTTTAAGTGATGCAAAAGTATTCTTTAAATTCCGTTTTAGCATCAATCATGATAAATTTAAGCGTTTTTTAAGATAAAAAAAGCCTTAAACGTGTGTTTAAGGCTTTTAATCAAAACTATTTTCTCTATTTGTTTCTTTTCATTTCTCTTGCTAAAAGTGTATTTTTCAACAACATTGCAATGGTCATTGGTCCTACTCCACCCGGAACTGGAGTAATAAAAGATGATTTTTTACTTACTTGTTCAAAATCAACATCACCGGTGATTACATATCCTTTTTCATTAGTTTCATCAGGAACACGAGTAATACCCACATCAATTACAACAACTCCTTCTTTCACCATGTTCGCTTTTAGGTAATTAGGAACACCCAGAGCCGTAATGATGATATCCGCCTGAATGGTTATTTCTTCAATATTTTTAGTGTAACTGTGCGTTAGAGTTACCGTTGAATTTCCAGGAAATCCTTTTCTTCCCATCAAAATACTCATTGGTCTTCCCACTATATGGCTGCGACCAATTACTACAGTATGTTTTCCTTTTGTTTCTACTCCGTACCTTTCTAATAATTCTAAAATTCCGAAAGGAGTTGCAGGAATAAAAGTAGTCATGTCTAACGCCATTTTTCCAAAATTTTCAGGATGAAATCCATCCACATCTTTGCTTGGATCAACCGCCATCAAAACTTTCCGCTCGTCAATTTGCTCGGGAAGCGGCAACTGAACAATAAATCCATCAATAGCTTCATTCTCATTTAATTCCTTTATCTTTTTTAGCAATTCAACTTCAGTAGTTGTACTTGGCATTTTCACTAAGGTAGATTCAAAACCTACTCTTTCGCAAGCTTTTACTTTACTGCCCACATAGGTTAAACTCGCTCCATCATTTCCAACAATCAGCGCTGCTAAATGCGGAACTTTCTCCCCATTGTCTTTCATTTTTTGTACTTCTGCAGCGATTTCACTCTTAATATCTTCCGCTGTTTTTTTTCCGTCTAGTAGTTGCATTGTTATTTAGTTTTATGTATTAAAGCCGAAAGTCTTAAAATCATTACAATTTTAAGACTTTCGGCTTTTGACTCATTTTTATTTCATTCCTGGCATTCCGCCTTTCATGCCGCCCATCATTTTCATCAGGTTTTTTCCTCCAGGTCCTTGCATCATTTTCATCATCTTGCTCATTTGGTCAAACTGCTTCATCAACTGATTCACTTGTTCGATTTTAGTTCCGGAACCTTTTGCAATTCTGGTTTTCCTTTTTACATCGATTAACGCCGGCTTGCTTCTTTCAATTGGCGTCATCGAATGGATTATCGCTTCAATATGTTTAAAAGCATCATCTTCTATCTCAACATCTTTCATGGCTTTTGATGCACCTGGTATCATTCCAACCAAATCTTTCATATTACCCATTTTTTTTACCTGTTGAATTTGAGAAAGGAAATCATCAAAACCGAATTCGTTTTTAGCAATTTTCTTTTGGATTTTTCTTGCTTCTTCTTCGTCAAATTGCTCCTGAGCTCTTTCTACCAAAGTCACAACGTCTCCCATTCCCAAAATTCTTTCAGCCATACGAATTGGATAGAACACATCAATCGCATCCATCTTTTCCCCTGTACCTACAAATTTAATGGGTTTATTAACAACCGATTTAATCGAAATTGCAGCTCCACCACGAGTATCTCCATCTAATTTGGTTAAGATAACCCCATCAAAATTTAATCTTTCATTGAAGGCTTTTGCTGTATTTACAGCATCTTGACCTGTCATTGCATCCACAACAAATAATGTTTCTTGCGGCTGAATGGCTTTATGAACGCGTTCTATTTCGTTCATCATTTCCTCATCGACTGCTAAACGACCAGCTGTATCGACAATCACTACATTGAATCCGTTCGCTTTCGCATGTTTGATTGCATTTTGAGCAATTTCAACAGGGTTTTTATTTTCTGGCTCTGAATAAACCTCAACTCCTATTGAATCTCCAACAACATATAATTGTTGAATTGCCGCAGGACGGTAAATATCACACGCTACTAATAATGGTTTTTTATTTTTCTTTGTTAAAAGGTAATTTGCCAGTTTTCCTGAGAAAGTAGTTTTCCCTGATCCTTGCAAACCTGCCATCAAAATAACCGACGGATTTCCCGAAAGATTGATTCCGGCAACATCACCACCCATTAATTCTGTCAATTCATCTTTTACTAACTTCACCAATAATTGTCCCGGTTGAAGTGTCGTTAATACATCCTGACCAATCGCTTTTTCTTTTACCTTGGCGGTAAAATCTTTGGCAATCTTAAAGTTAACATCCGCGTCAAGTAAAGCTCTCCGCACCTCTTTGAGCGTTTCGGCTACATTTATTTCGGTGATTTTTCCGTGACCTTTAAGTACATGAAAGGCTTTATCTAGTTTATCGCTTAAATTATCGAACATAGTATTGATTTATTTTGAAATGCAAATTTAAGCATTTGATTTTGAAGTTGTATTCATAATATTATAAAAAAAACAGTCTTTTTTGAGACTGTTTTTAAAGTTTTACGAAATCGTGAAACACCATAAATTTATTTTTTTTTGAAAGTCAAATAATTGATTCCATCCACATTGACCGATTTACTTTTCAGCCGAACCTTAGTTTCTTCAATTTCAGTAACATCCCACTGCTCCGATAACTTCATTAATGTTTCAGAACTTGAAAATGAAATATCAAAATCCAAATCATCATTTGGATTATTATTGATATTGTTTGATTTTACGACAGACCACTTCCCAGAAAACGTATTGGCAGCATCGTTAGAAGTCAAAATTTCATTCGTTCCAAAAGTGAAATTAAATCCTGAATATTCACTTGTTAGATTACTATTTTTATCAATAAAATAGCTCACTTTCCAAGTGCCTTCACTTAGTATACCATTTACTTTTACCAAATCATTTTTTGCATTAGACACTATTTCGGGATCGTCAGCACAGCAAGTTCCGGCTACATTTAGCAAAAAAACACCAAACAAAAGTGGATATAAAAACAGTTTTTTCATGACTAAAGTGTTTATTTGATACTAAATGTATTAAAAAAACATTGTTTTCACAAAAAATAAGCCAAAAAAATTACATTCTTTCCGGAACATTAATTCCCAACAATTTAAATGAAGCAGCAATAGTATCGGCTACTTTTTTAGACAATTGAACTCTAAAAATTTTCTTTTCTAAATTCTCTTCACCGAGAATAGGAACCGCCTGATAGAATGAATTGTATTCCCGAACTAAATCATAGGTATAATTAGCAAGCAAAGCAGGACTGTGATGCTGCGCAGCATTTTGAATAACGTCAGGGAATAACTCTAATTGTTTCACCAATTCTTTTTCTTTTTCATGAAGCGTTGTAATTTTTGATTTATTCGAAAAATCAAAATTTGCTTTACGAATAATCGACTGGATTCTGGCATACGTATATTGAATAAACGGTCCAGTATTTCCAGCAAAATCTACCGATTCCTCCGGATTGAAAAGGATTCGTTTTTTTGGATCTACTTTTAAAATATAATATTTTAAAGCCCCTAAACCAATCGTGTTGTATAATTTTGCTTTTTCATCAGCAGAATAGGAATCTAATTTTCCTAAATCTTCTGCAATTTTTTGTGCTGTATCTGTCATTTCCTGCATTAAATCATCGGCATCGACAACCGTTCCTTCGCGGCTTTTCATTTTCCCCGAAGGTAAATCAACCATTCCGTACGACAAATGAAATAGATTTTTAGACCAGTCAAAACCTAGTTTTTTCAGAATTAAAAACAACACTTTAAAGTGATAATCCTGCTCATTTCCTACGGTATACACCATTCCTCCTACATCCGGATAATCTTTTACACGCTGAATGGCAGTGCCAATATCTTGTGTCATATATACCGCGGTACCATCTGAACGCAATACAATTTTACGGTCTAAACCTTCGTCTGTTAAATCAATCCAAACGGAACCGTCAGGATCTTTTTCGAAAACGCCTCTATCCAAACCAATTTGAACCACATCTTTCCCTAACAAATACGTATTGCTTTCATAATAAAAACAATCGAAATCAACACCAAGATTTTCATAGGTTTTGGCAAAACCATCATAGACCCATTGATTCATGGTTTTCCAAAGGGTAATTACTTGTTCATCTCCAGCTTCCCATTTTAGTAACATTTCCTGAGCTTCCAAAATGATCGGCGCTTGTTTTTTAGCTTCTTCTTCCGTTTTGCCGGCGCTCATTAATTGCGCTATTTCTTCTTTGTATGCTTTATCAAAAGCAACATAATAATTCCCAACTAATTTATCCCCTTTTAAACCTGTTGATTCTGGAGTTTGTCCGTTTCCGAATTTTTGCCAAGCCAACATTGATTTGCAGATATGGATTCCTCTATCATTAATAATTTGAGTTTTATACACTTTTTTACCGGAAGCTTTGATGATTTCCGCCACTGAATATCCCAAAAGGTTGTTACGCACGTGACCTAAATGCAAGGGTTTGTTCGTATTTGGTGAGGAATACTCTACCATAACCGCTTTATCATCTTCCGAAGGCGTTACAAAACCAAATTTAACGTCATCTTTTATTTCTCCAAAAAAATCTAAATAATAATCATCTGAAATAACAATATTTAAAAATCCGGAAACTACATTGAACCGATTTACCTCAACTAAATTTTCAACAAGATAGGCTCCTATTTTATTCCCTAATTCCACTGGATTGCTTTTCACTACTTTCAACAATGGAAAAATAACCATCGTTATATCCCCTTCAAATTCCTTGCGTGTAGTTTGAAATTCAGCTTTATCAATAGTAACGTCAAATAAAGCTTTTACAGCTTTTTTAATGGAGGGCGTAAGAATCTGTTGTAATGTCATGATGTAAATTTAAAAGTGCAAAGATAATTCTAATTCCTTAATTTGGTTAGAAAAGTTACTCAATTACGTCTTAAAAACACTAACAAATAAAAAAAGCCGTTGTACTGCTATATTTAGGATTGAGTTAACAAAAATTTAGTATTTTTTAAAAATGATAATTCAATTTTCACTATTTTTACTCTGCAAATTAACAACATAAGACATGAAAAAGACTCTTATTTTTATATTGTTGATGGCTTCATATGCTATTCATTCCCAAGCAGTTACCGTAAATACTACAAAATACACGATTGACCAATTGGTGAATCAGGTACTAGTGAATTCGCCATGTGTTCAGGGTACCAATGTAACTTCAAGAACAGGAACATTTTACGGATCGTCCAACGGAATAGGCTATTTTGAAAATACTAATTCTGCCTTTCCATTTTCCAACGGAGTTGTATTAAGTACGGGAGATGTTACTAAAATTCCGGCACCCAATACAACTATTTTAAGCGATGGTATTCCAGCATGGTCAGGCGATTTAGATTTGGAAGCTAATTTACTTTCGCAGTCGGGAATAACTCTTAATTCAATAAATGCCAGTTTTATTGAATTTGATTTTCAACCCAAAACACCCAATTTCGATTTTTCTTTTCTTTTTGCTTCTGAAGAATATGGGACTTCCCAATGCAGCTTCTCGGATGCTTTTGCTTTTCTTTTAAAAGATGTAACAGCCGGCGGTGCTAATGTAAATTTAGCCGTAATACCAAGCACAGCCATCCCGGTATCTGTTGAAACCATACGAGACACGGCTTACAATCCTAACTGTCCTTCCGCCAATCCAAACTATTTTGGTGCTTTTAACGGAGGTGGATTTGGCCCTGCCATAAATTTCAACGGACAAACAGTTTCAATGCTAGCTTCGGCAACTGGGTTAGACATTACGCACGTGTATCGCATTAAATTAGTTATTGCTGACGGAGGAAATAATACGGGTTATGATTCTGCTATTTTTCTACAAGCCAATAGTTTTAATATCGGGCAAGATGTTGTAGGACGGGATTATATAACGGCAAACAATGCTGCAATTTGTCCGGGAAACACGTTACCAATATTATCCGCCGCAGGTTTAGATTCCGGAACTACTTTCGAATGGAAAAAACAAGGAGTAGCATTCTCACCACCACAAACAGGGGTAACATTAGACCTCAACACAGTTATTCCACTGGTTAGTTCTGGAATTCATATTTACAGTGTTACATACAAAGAACCCGGTTGCAGCGAAGTCACAGATGATATCACGATAGAAATTTTTCCGAAGATCGGAGTAATTACATCTGTTCCCAACATTTATATGTGTGATTCAGGGCCTTCCTCTTATGATTTTAATCTCAGTAAAAACAGTTCAATCATTCTGGCTGGAGTTAACCAATCTACTAGCACAACTGGTGTTTTAGATGATTTACCCGCAAATACAATTATCACGTATCACTTTACTGATTCAGATGCTAGGAGAAATACTGCCGCAATCTCAATTCTTCAGACTATTTCGAGTACGGAAAGTGGCAAACAAATTTTTGTCAGAATTCAAAACCCTAACACGTTGTGCTATGAAATTAGATCTTTTCAATTGCTGATTGTCGCATCGCCACTAATTGCAAATATTCCTATTGATAATACATTGTGCTCCAGAAATTTATCTGAAACTCCTTTGAAAGCTAATTTTAACTTAACGTCACAAATTGCGTCCATTACTGGTTCCCAAAACACCTCATACAACATCCTCACTTTTCACTCCTCGGAAACGGGAGCAAATAGCAATACTAATAGTATAACTTTAAATTCGAGCAACCAATTATTATCGGCAAGCACAACATTATGGGTCCGATTACAAAATATTTCAAATCCCAGTTGTTTTGTTATTACCAGTTTTAATTTGATTGTCTCGCCTTTACCAGAAGTAGATATATTACCAGATGTATTTGTATGCACCTCTTACAAACTCCCACCATTAACAAAAGCTGGAGCGCAATACTGGACTGGAAATAACGGAACTGGAACACAACTTTTTGCCGGGGATGTTATTACCACTACCACAATGAACCTTTATGTTTTTAATCAATCTGGACTGTGTACCAACCAAGATTCTTTTAATGTTACCATTGCTGATTTAGACACAATCACACCAGCTTCTGAAACCTATTGTATACAATATTCCCTTCCAGCTTTACCGTATGCAAAATATTTTACTCAAAGCGGAGGTCCCACTACTCCGGGAAATATCCAGTTACCAGCTGGATTTATAGTAAATACTGCAGGAGTAAACAGAATATATGTATGGTTTGAAGATACTACTGTTACACCATCCTGTACGCAAGAAAACCCATTTGCTATAACTATAATTCCATTTAGTCTATTGCCTAATTACCCAAATCAATTTGCATGTACTTCTTACACGCTGCCCGTTGATCCAAATGGTGGTGTTTATTATACTGGTACTAATAAAAGTGGATCCCTTTTGTCAGCAGGAACAGTAATAAATACGACGACCATTATTTATGTGTATAAAGAGAGTGGTACGGTTCCAAAAAATTGTGTTGACGAAAAAACCTTCACGTTTTTTATTAGCGTGGGAAGTATTACACCTCCAACAGATGTAAATTCCTGTTCTGCCTACAGTCTCCCTGCATTGACCGTTGGAGAATATCGAACTGCTGCTGCCGGCAGAGGAAATATTGTTCCTGCTGGAACATTAATTAATGCAACTACAACTCTTTGGTTTTATGTCACAGGACAAACATGCACCGATAATTTAGACTTTACTGTTACTGTAAATATTGCTCCTTTACCAGTAATACCAGACACCACCCCTCAATGCGATGTCTATTATTTACCTACGGTGGCACATTCAGGCAACTATTATACCGGACCTTTAGGGACTGGACAACTTCGTCCAGTGGGATTTCCGGTTACCACAACTCAAAAAATGTACTTCTATGATAAAGCTGTAAGTGGACCTTGTTATGTTGAAGAAGAATTCCTAATTACCATTAATAGATCCCCTGTAATTGATGCAAAACCTGTAGAAGTTATTCGATGTGGTCAAAGTTATATTTTAGATGATTTAAGAAATGGGGAATATTACGAATTTGCCGGTGGTCCATCGCCAACGAATCCTGTTTTACCGGCTGGTACCGTTTTGACAACCTCAAAAATAATCTATGTTTATGTCGCAGCTACAGCACCAAATACCTGCGTTTCAGAATACAGCATAGACGTTTTGGTTACTTTTGTAAATGACAAAGAAGATCCGTATGCTTGCAATAGTTTTAACTTACCAGCCATCGTAGGTATGGGAAGTTATTACACCGCTCCAAGTGGTCCAAATGGAACTGGAGTACGATTGCTCCCTCCTTATTCCCCAATAACTACCACGACAACGATATATGTTTACGCAGAGAATAACAATAGAGTTAATTGTACTGATGAAGACCCTTTTACTATTACCATTTATAATAGCCCAACGATAACAACTATTGCGCCTGTAACAAGATGCGAATCTTATGAACTGCCATCCTACACAGCACCTGTAACAAGATATTTTACAAATCCAGGTGGTCCGGGAAGCAACAACACTGAAAAATTTCCGGGGGATTTCATCACTGCTTCAACCACTATTTATGCGTATGCCGAATCAGGAACATCTGCAACAGTTATTTGTCCTGTTGAAAGACCAATGGTAATTACTATCACCGCAAAACCAAAACCAGTACTTAACATTCCAGCCATTTGTATTGATATTGATACCGGAATCACGACTGATGCTTTTATTAAAAGTGGATTTACTACACCTCAATTCTCTTTTGAATGGAAAAGCGAAGACGGGACGTTAGTAGGTACCGAAGAAAATTTTTCAACAAGTGAACCTGGTAACTACACACTCACTGTTACCAACTTATCTATTTTTGGTTGTACCTCTGACATCGCCCCTTTTACGGTTATTGAATCTTCGATACCCGCTTCCGTAACATTTACAACCAGCGGATGGTTCACGGATAACCAAACCATAACTGTCAATGCCGTCCCATTTGTAGGAGATGGGAGTAATTTTCTGTATTCTTTAGATGGAGGTTCCCCTCAAATTAGTAACGTATTTAACAATGTAAGTTCCGGACTTCACGAAATATCGGTTAGCGATGCCAATTGCGGAACCTTCACCAGTCCAATATCGGTTAAGCTGATTAACAGTCCTAAATTCTTCACTCCTAACGGAGATGGTTTTAATGACACTTGGAATATTACTGGAATACCAAATAGCGAAAATTTAAAATTATATATTTTTGATCGCTATGGAAAACTGCTAAAAGAATTATTCCCAAATGGCTCTGGTTGGGATGGAACTTTCAATGGTTATGCGCTACCAGCGGATGATTATTGGTTTTCAATCTCGTATACTGAAGACACTGTCACCAAAGAATATAAATCCCATTTTTCTCTAAAACGATAAATATTACTCTATTCTCTAGAAGGGCTTTTCTAATCGAAAGCCCTTTTTTTGTTATTTAAATAAATAAAAATGCAGAATGTATGTAACAAAACTGAGCCTCATCAGTCTATTATGTAGATTCAAAATCAAAAAAATTATATTTATGTATAAAATAGTACTTTGTAATACATAATATTAAAATAAATATTTACCTTTGCATCATCAATCAATTAAATCACAATCAATCATGAAACTTAAATTAATCTTAATCTGCTTTATTGGAACATTGTTTTCAATGCAGGCGCAAACTTCGGTCAAACCGACACTTCTTAATAATTCCGGAAGTATTTCAGGAAAAATCACTGATAAAAAAACTAACGAGCCATTGCCATATGTGAATGTTGTGATAAAAGAAAACAGCAAAGTAATTACTGGCGGAATTACATCTGAGAAGGGAACTTTTCAAATCAAAAATTTAGCATTGAAAGATTATATCGTAGAGATCCAATTTATGGGATACAAAACGATTTCAAAATCGGCTAAATTAACGTTAGACAATAGCATCAACTTTAACACCATTGCTCTTGAAGAAGATGCAATTAAGCTGGAAGGAGTCGAAATTGTAAAAGAAAAATCTACCATTGAACAAAAAATTGACCGTAAGATTATAAACGTGGGAAAAGATTTAATATCTGCCGGAGCAACAGCTGCAGAAATAATGAACAACATTCCATCTGTGAGTGTTGATCCGCAAACAAACGCCATCAGTTTAAGAGGAAATTCAAATGTTCGGATCCTAATCGATGGAAAACCAACAAATATGGATGCCGCTCAAGTTTTGCAACAAATTCCATCCGCATCCATCAAACAAATTGAGTTAATCACCAATCCGTCGGCTAAATACAATCCGGAAGGAATGAGCGGAATCATCAACATTGTTTTAAACAAAAATAGCAGACTCGGATTTAACGGAAGTATAAATAACGGGGTAACCTTTGGGATAACACCAAAAGTAAATTCATCTCTTGACTTAAATTACAGAACAGGTAAATTCAATTTTTATGGGAATTATGGCTTTAATCATGGGAAATATTCGAACAACGGTTTTATAAACAGCAAGGAGTTGAATAATGAAAACACACAGACTTTTGACATGAATTCTAAAAATACGTCTCACTTAGCTAAACTTGGATTTGACTTCAATATTAATGACAAAAACACATTCTCTTTTTATACCAATCAAAATATTTCTCAAGGAAAAGATTTTGGAAATACAAAAGTCGATTACGTTTCGTCGGCTACCAATGGCCGCTTCCAATTATTTGACAATAAAAGCAAAAACAACTCTGAAACCTACAATTTTGACTACAAATTAGACTTTAAAAAGGAAGGACATAATTTAGAATTAGAAGTTAATTACAATAAAAATGACAGTCCTGAAAACGCATTGTACACTAATGTAAATGGCACTACTAATTCGTTTACAAACGATGTAAAAACGTTGGGAAAAAATACGATTATAAATCTTGATTATGTAAATCCGCTTTCTGAATCGACAAAATTAGAATTAGGTTTAGAAAGTAGAAATGAAAATACGGACAACAACTTGTTTTTGAATAATGCCTACAACTCTGATTTCACCTACGAAAGAACATTATATTCAGCGTATGCCACTCTTGGAAAACAATGGAAAAAATGGAATTTTAAGGCAGGAGCACGGTTAGAACAGTACAATGTTGAAGCTTTATTTAGAAAAGTAAGTGAAGTTGATTCGAAGTTTGAAGATGATATTTTAAGCATTTATCCATCGGCTTTTATAACTTACAACCCAAGTGACACTAACTCGTTCAGTTTAAATTACTCTCGGAGAGTGGACAGACCAAGCATATCTCAGGTAAATCCTATTAGAGAATGGAGCACGCCAACGATAGATTCTGAAGGAAATCCGTTTCTCGTTCCTCAATTTACCAATTCATTTGAATTAAATTATACCCGGAAAACTAAAATTGGTTCGATTACTTCTGGAATTTTTTACAGAAGAATTCAAGACGAAATCACACGTGTGATTTTTACGAATCCAAATGATTCCAACAAACAAATTATCTCTTATGATAATTTTGATAACAACAATGCTTATGGTGTTGAAGTTTCAGGAAACCTCGATTTCAAAAAATGGTGGAGTGCCAATATTAGTTTTGATGCTTACAATAAGAAAACCAAAGGAACAATTGAGGATACGCCGGGAAATTATGAATTTGTAGAAATCGATGTTACAACCTTCAACGCCCGAATCAACAATACTTTTAAAGCGACAAAAGACTTGCGTTTTCAATTATTCGGAATGTACAGAGGAAGAGATTTAAGTCTTCAGTTGGACAGAAGCCCAATGTGGAAAATGGATATTGGGACGAGTTATAACGTATTGAAAGGTAGCGGAACCATCAGTGCGCGATTCAGTGATATTTTCAAAACCATGCGATTTGCTTTTGATGGAGAACGTCCTTACAAAACAAATGGAGAATTCAATTGGGAAAGCAGAACCGTTTATTTAGGTTTTAATTACAGATTTGGAAGCGGAAAAAACAAAGCAGCCGCAAGAAAGCAGAGAGACAAGAACGAAACCCAAGGAGGCGGAGGGCTTTTGTAAAATTAGTATTAATAGTTAGTTAGTTAGTTAGTTAGTTGCAAAAAGAAAAACTCGGAGTATGCCAACTCCGAGTTTTTTGATTTCACAAAATTATGCGAATTATAAATGTGCCTTTATGGCTTGTATTTCTTCCTCATTTGCTATTTCCCCAACATCAATAATTGCTGATGAATGATAGAAAACAGCTTTTATTTTTTCTTTTAATAATTCAATATTTGATGAACGCAATCCGCCGCCTGGCATAATTACAATCCTATTATTCGCCTTTTCCACTAATCTAGCCAAAACATCAATACCGTCAACCACATCGGTCTCTTGGCCAGAAGTCAAAATAGTTTTAAAATCACATTCTATTAGAGATTCAAGTGCTTTCAATTTGTTTTTTATTCCATCAAAAGCGCGATGAAATGTGCAAGGCAATGGGTTTGCCAAAGCTACTAATTCCGCATTTTGTAGTTCATTTACATTACCGTCTTCTTTTAGAATTCCAAAAACAAAACCATCAACCTGAAGTTTTTTGAATGTCAAAATTTCTGATTTCATTTGTTCGAATTCAAAATCAGAATAAATAAAATCCCCACCACGAGGCCGAATCATAACATTCAAATCTATAGCTATTTTTTTACGAACAGTTTTAGTGAGTTCATAATCTGGCGTTATTCCGCCCTCTTTCATACTGGCACATAATTCTACTCTATCGGCACCATTTTTCTGTGCGATAATCGCCGATTCTAAATTAAAACACGCAATTTCCAGTTGTGCTTTTTTCATTTACTTTAAAAAATAATCGGCATCAATTAATCGATTTCCCATAGCATCATTGACAGCATAATTGAAACCGCCCTGAATACAATATGAACCATATTCTCCTTTTTTATTTAAAGCAATAAAACCAACTTGAATATCTTTTAAATTTTTATTCCTTTTTTTAGTCAAATTCACTATTCGAGCAACTGCCTCTTCGCAGGCTTTCTGTGGCGATTTCCCTTGTCGCATCAACTCTACCACCAAATGACAGCCGGAAATCCGAATTACTTCTTCTCCATGGCCCGTAGCCGTTGCCGCACCAATTTCGTTATCGACGTACAATCCTGCCCCAATAATTGGCGAGTCCCCTACACGTCCATGCATTTTAAAAGCCATTCCGCTTGTAGTACACGCACCGGAAAGATTACCTTCAATATCCAAAGCAATCATTCCAATAGTATCATGATTTTCTATATTAGCGATAGGCTTATAATTACTGGTTTTCAACCATTCCTTCCATTCTTTTTCGGATTCTTCCACTAACAAATTTTCTTTTACGAAACCTTGAGACAACGCAAACTGCAAAGCTCCATCACCAACCAACATGACATGCGGCGTTTTCTCCATCACTGCACGAGCCACAGCAATAGGATGTTTGATAAATTCTAAACATGCTACTGAACCAATATTTGCATTTTCATCCATAATGCAAGCATCTAGTGTGACGCGACCATCTCGATCCGGTCTTCCGCCATAGCCCACGCTTCTTTCAGTTGGATCGGCTTCAGGAATTTTTACTCCAGCTTCGACAGCATCTAGGGCTCGACCGTTAGCCCGTAAAACCTCCCAAGCAGCTGCGTTGGCTTGAATTCCAAAATTCCATGTCGAAAGCACAATGGGTTTTGTTCCTTTTTTAGATAAAAAATCATTTTCTTCCGCTGGTTTCCCTTCGAATGAATGCAACGCCACAGCTGCTGAAGCAAAAGCTGCTGTTTTCAAAAAATTTCTACGGTTTGTCATTTCGATTGTTTTAATATTGGCTGCATCTCATTTAAACTATAAATATAAAGGTTCCGCTTTAAATAAAAAAGCCTGCACAATAATTTGCGCAGGCTTAGAATATTTATCTTGAATCAACTGGAATCGACAACCGATTTATTAGACCATTTTTTACCATTTAATAATAGCACTTCCCCAAGTAAAACCACTGCCAAAAGCTGCCAAAACCACCGTATCTCCTAATTTTATTTTGCCTTTTTCCCATGCTTCAGTTAGCGCAATAGGAATAGAAGCTGCGGTAGTATTTCCGTATTTTTGAATATTATTGTACACCTGATCATCGGTCAAGTTGAATTTCTTTTGAATAAACTGTGAAATTCTCAAATTTGCCTGATGCGGAATTAACATATTAATATCTGAAACCTGCAAATTATTTGCCTGCAATCCCTCATTAATTACTTCGCTGAAACGAACCACAGCATTTTTAAATACAAACTGTCCATTCATGTACGGGAAATAACTTTCATCATCCGGATCATTATCCGCCAAAATATCCGTTATCCAGCGGCCTCCCATTCCTGGAGCTTTTACGATTAATTCTTCGGCGTGCTGCCCTTCAGAATGTAAATGTGTGGACAAAATTCCTTTTGTCAAATCTTCTTCTCTGCTCAAAACAGCTGCTCCGGCACCGTCTCCAAAAATTACCGAAACGCCACGTCCACGAGTCGTCATATCCAATCCGGTCGAATGAACTTCAGATCCAATAACCAATATGTTTTTATACATTCCGGTTTTGATATATTGATCTGCCACTGATAACGCATAAATAAAGCCTGAACACTGATTCCTGACATCTAATGCACCAACGGTTCGTAAACCCAAATCACGTTGTACTAAAACTCCAGGGCCAGGAAAATAATAATCAGGACTTAACGTGGCAAAAACTATAAAATCGATATCTTCTTTCGCAATGCCAGAACGTTCAATCGCAATTTTGGCCGCTTTTACACCCATAGAAGTGGTTGTGTCTTCTCCTTTTATAATATGTCTTCGTTCCTGAATTCCTGTTCTTTCCTGAATCCATTCGTCATTGGTGTCTATGATTTTGGATAAATCGTCATTAGTTACTACGTTTTCGGGAACATAATAACCCAATCCTGCTATTTTTGAATGATACATACAATTGTTATTTTATTATAAAAAGAGTTCAAATTTAAAACATTCTTAAAAATTTGAGCCGACAAATTACTAATTTTTTAGCAATTTACAAGTTTTATGGCTTTTGTCATCCTTTACAGCTTGCTTCAGTACTAAAATTATGACAGAACATAAATCAAAAACATAATCACAAGAAAGCAAACTGAAACCAACGCAAAAGTTAAAAAGAGATATTTATTTCCAAATGTAACAACATTGAATTATTTTAGACCAATTATTGACAATACCAACGCTAATTTAAAATCATTCAAATTATGAAATTAAAAATTCCATTTTTTTTATTTCTTGGACTAAGCTTAACCACTTTTGCACAAGAAAACTTAACCTATCAAAGACCATCTCAATCCATATTGGATTTGGCGGATTATGAAAGAGCGCCTTCGGTATCGATGGATACCAAAAAAGAATACATGCTGTTGACGTATAGAAATACCTATAAATCATTGGACGATTTAAACCAAGACGAACTTCGTTTGGGCGGATTGCGAATTAATCCAATTACGAATATTTCAAGTACAGTTACGTATGTGAACAACCTGAAATTACGTAAAATAAAAGACAAAAATGAAGTACAGGTTGCAGGTTTGCCAACGAATCCTCGCATCAGTAATATTGCTTGGTCACCAAATGATAAAAAAATCTCATTTTCCCACACCACAGCTTCAGGTGTTGAACTTTGGTTTATCGATGTTGCTTCGGCGAAAGCCACAAAATTAACAGAAGCGACAGTTAATGCCAATATAGGAAGTCCGTTCAGCTGGATGAATGACAACGAAACTATTTTGGTGAAAATGTTACCAAAAAACAGAGCGGCACTTTTGGATGCCAAAAAAGATTTGCCAACCGGTCCTATAATTTCGAATGCTGATGGTGCGAAATCCCAAAACAGAACGTATCCGGACATGTTGAAAAACAAGAATGATGAAATCAATTTTGAAAACATCATGACTTCTGAATTGTACAAAGTAAACTTGAACGGAACAACAACTTTATTCAAAAAAGCCGATATGTACGCCGGAGAAAGCTTTTCCCCGGATGGTAATTATTTGATGGTGACTACGATTCAAAAACCATTTTCATACATTGTTCCATTAAGTCGTTTTCCATCAAAATCTGTTATTTATGACATGGCTGGTAACGAAGTGAAAGTGGTTAATGAAGTACCGCTTACTGAGATTATCCCTAAAGGATTTATGGCAGTTCGAAAAGGAAAAAGAAACATGAGCTGGAGAACAGACAAACCGGCAACATTAGTGTATGCTGAAGCTTTAGATGGTGGTGATCCTGCAAACAAAGTGGAATTCAGAGATGAAGTTTTTCTTTGGAGCGCACCGTTTGATGGAGCAGCTACTTCATTGGTAAAAACTCCGCAACGCTACGATCAAATCATTTGGGGAAATGACAACACCGCCATAATTACAGATGAATGGTATGATACGCGTAATACCAAAACGTATGTAATCAATCCCTCGAATCCAAGTCAGGCGCCAAAAGTAATTTTCGACAGAAACTCACAGGATGTGTATGCGGATCCGGGAAATTTCGAAACTAGAAAAAATCAATACAACAGGTATGTTTTGGCGATCGAAAATGACAATGCGTATCTTATTGGGGACGGATTTACTAAAAACGGTCAATTCCCTTTTATCAGTGAATTTAATTTGAAAAACTTTCAAGCAAAACGTTTGTATACCTCAACGTACAACGATAAAAAGGAAGACGTTTTGGAGATTGAAGACTACAAAAAAGGAACTGTTTTAGTCCAAATCCAGTCTAAAAATGAATACCCTAATTATTACCTTAGAAATATCAAACAAAAAAATAAACTGACACCAATTACCTCGTTCAAAAATCCTTTTGAAAGTATCAAAAACGTGAGTAAGGAAGTGATAAAATACAAACGTAAGGATGGTGTTGAATTATCCGGAACTTTGTATTTACCAGTTGGTTATGACAAAGCAAAAAAAGAGAAAATGCCCTTATTGATTTGGGCATATCCAGCAGAATACAAAGACAAAAATTCAGCGGGACAAAGTACACAAAATCCGAATGAATTCACGTTTCCCAGTTATGGTTCGTTCGTATATTGGGTAACCAAAGGCTACGTAGTTCTTGATGACGCTGCTTTTCCCATTGTTGGTGAAGGAACAACGGAGCCCAATGATAATTTCATGACCCAATTAGTAGACAATGCAGAAGCCGCAATCGATGCCGTGGATGCTTTAGGATACATCAACAGAAAAAAAGTAGCTGTTGGAGGTCACTCGTATGGTGCTTTTATGACCGCTAATTTATTGACGCATTCTAATCTTTTTGCGTGTGGAATCGCCCGAAGTGGTGCTTACAACAGAACGTTAACTCCTTTTGGTTTCCAAACAGAACAACGCAATTACTGGGAAACTCCTGAAGTTTACAACACGATGTCGCCATTCATGAATGCAGATAAAATGAAAACGCCAATGCTTTTAGTTCACGGTGAAGCCGATAATAATCCAGGAACGTTCACTTTGCAAACCGAACGTTATTTTCAAGCTTTGAAAGGTTTAGGCGCACCGGCAAGAATGGTAATTCTTCCAAAAGAAGCGCACGGTTATGTAGCCAAAGAGAATATTTTACATTTACTTTGGGAACAAGATCAGTTCTTAGAAAAATATTTAAAAAATTAACGCTGAAAGTAGTGATCAGTGACCAGTTAAGAAGTGGTCAGAAAGCTGAACATAGCACAAAACCCCAAAATCAAAATGATTTTGGGGTTTTGCTTTTTTACTGAAAAACTTTTATAAAAATTAAAAGTGACTTAAGGTCCCTACCGTGATCAGAACTGGAAATCACTGAGAATTGATTACTTATTACTGAACACTTGTCCTCAGGATAACATCAAATATACCTCTTGATTTAATGCTAATTCCGAATCGTGTTCGAAAAAAATCGCTCTTCTTTCAAAAGCTGCTTTGACTAAATAATGACTTCCTTTGAAATAACATTGTTTAACGACCGCTTTCATAATGGCGTTGTCCACCACTTTCAATTGATGCGGATACAACAAAAGCGAGGAATCTTCGTCATCTTCAAGTGCTATTAACTGAGACAATTTTAACTCATTTACTTCCCCAAAAAGTGAAGCAATATATTTGTTAGCGGGGTTTTCATACAAGGATTTGGAATCACCTTTTGCTACTACTTTTCCGTTTTGAACCACTATAGTTTCATCCGAAAACGACAAAGCATCAGTACTGTCATGTGTGGCAATAATGCAGGTTACGCCTTTGTCTTTTAAGTAACGGAATAAATTGCGACGCAAAGAATTCTTTCGGAAAGAATCAATTTGACTGAAAGGCTCATCCAGCAAAATAATTTCGGGTTCCAAAGCTAAAACTCTGGCTAAAGCCACTCGCTGTTGCTGTCCACCACTTAGAAATTTCGCTTTTACTTTTGCGAAAGCGGTCATTTCGACCATTTCCAACAATTCTTGAACGCGGGCTTTCTTTTGTTCAGGATACATATTCGACAAGAACTTACCGACATTTTCTTCAACGGTTATGTACGGCATCAAATCGAAGTCCTGCGCTAAATATTTAATGTAATCTTCTCCCGGAACCAGGTTGTATTTAGGACCCAGAATAGATTTATCATTATAAGTAATTACTCCGCTATCCAAATCATATAATCCATAGATCAGTTTTAGCAACGTACTTTTACCGCAGCCGCTTTCTCCAATAATAGCGGTGTTCTGACCTTTGGCAATAGTGAAACTAACATTTTCAATTACGGACTTGTCAATGTAAGTAAACGATATGTCTTTTATCTCTAGCATCATCTTTATTTAAGTATGCAAATTTACAATGTTTAGTTTAAATAAAGACACAAAAAAAGGCTGCTTCTTAACGAAACAGCCTTTATTACCTAGTGTTTTTTGCTTAGTTTTTCACTTCAGCTTCTGCATCTTTAATCATTTTATCGTTTGCAGTGATAGCAAATTCAACACGACGGTTTTGGCTTCTGCCCTCAACCGATTCATTAGAAGCAATTGGATCAGCAATTCCTAAACCAGTAACTTGAAATCTACTTGAAGAAACACCTTTGCTAGCTAAATAATTTTTAACTGCCGCTGCTCTTGCTGCTGAAAGTTTCAAATTGTAAGCCGCTGCACCCGTATTATCAGTATATCCGTAAATTGTGATATCAGTATCAGGGTATTCCGCGAAAACTGGAACTAATTTATCCAAATTTGCTTTTGCACCAGCAGTCAAAGAAGACTTGTTGGTATCAAAACGCACTGCATTTTCATTTAAAACTAATTTGATTCCTTCTCCAATACGAACCACTTCAGCTCCTGGAAGAACAGCATCAATTTCTCTTGCTTGTTTATCCATTTTGTTACCAATAACTCCACCGGCAACTCCACCAATAACACCACCCAGTACTGCGCCCATTGCACCTTTTCCACCTTTCCCAAGATTGTTTCCAAGAACACCTCCAAGTACAGCTCCGGCAACTGCACCGATTCCTGCTCCTCTCTGTGTTTTATTTGTATTTTTCACAGCCTCACAGCCAGTAAACATTGAACCTATAACCATTATTGTTGCTATTGCAACTATCGAAATCTTTTTCATATCTTTTTTTTTACTTATTAATTAACTTTTTGAAACTGATACACAACGTCAGTCATTTTTCCACCTACATTAATTTTATCTATCAATTGAAAAGAAGATTCTGTTTGATTGGCTACATTTAAAACATATCCTTCTCTAACTTTTCTAGCTTTTTCTCCAGCATTAAGTACTTTAAGTACAAATTGCCCCTCTTTATTAATAAACCATGTAATTGGTGAGCTGAATGTCATACAATTCGCTTTTGTCAAAGCCATAGTTCCTTTATTGTTATTCGAAACAAACTTCCAATTACTTCCTACGAAACATTCTGAATCTGCAATTTGAAAAGTATTCACTTTTACATATTGTGAACCTGGGTAGGTTACAGAACTAATAACCCAATTTCCTTTAATAGCAACCTGAGATTTTCTATCTGTGTTTGTACCTGTCGCTGACGTAGACTTACATGCGAACATCAGAACCGCTAGCGTGCACAATAAAATAACTTTTTTCATTTTCTTAAATTTAATGAATTAATACTTACACAAAGATACAATTGGATCTAACAAGTTTGTTTCAGAATTAAATTATTTTATATCATAATTAACGCTTGCGACAATTTGTCACTACATTTATAATTGGTATTCTATTTGAAAGGCTTATGGATATTCAAATAAACTAAAAAAAATCAAAATATGACAACAGGTAAAATTAATGTTTCGGTAGAAAACATCTTTCCCTTAATCAAGAAATTCTTATACAGCGATCACGAAATTTTCTTGCGTGAATTAATTTCTAACGGAACAGATGCGACACTCAAATTAAAGCATTTAACAAGCATTGGTGAAGCCAAAGTAGAATACGGAAACCCAATCATCGAGGTGAAAATCGATAAGGAAGGCAAGAAACTGCACATCATCGATCAAGGTTTGGGAATGACTGCTGATGAAGTAGAAAAATACATCAACCAAGTGGCGTTTTCTGGTGCTGAAGAATTTTTGGATAAATACAAAGATTCAGCTAAAGATTCTGGAATTATTGGCCATTTTGGTCTTGGTTTCTATTCAGCTTTTATGGTAGCCGAAAAAGTGGAAATTATCACTAAATCTTTCAAAGATGAACCTGCTGCGCACTGGACTTGCGACGGTAGTCCGGAATTTACCTTAGAGCCTGCTGACAAAACTACTCGCGGAACAGAAATTATCTTGCATATTGCTGAAGATTCTCTGGAATTCTTAGAAGATTCAAAAATCAATCAGTTATTGAACAAATACAATAAGTTCATGCCAATTCCAATTAAATTTGGAACTAAAACGGAGAAAATTGAACAAAAAAAGGGTGAAGAAGTCGCTGTAGAAGATAAAGACAAAATTTTTACTGAAGTAGAAGTTGACAACATCATCAACAACCCAAACCCGGCTTGGACGAAACAACCAACGGAGTTATCAGATGAGGATTATAAAAATTTCTATAGAGAAGTATATCCAATGCAGTTTGAAGAACCGTTATTCCACATTCATTTAAATGTAGATTATCCGTTCAACTTAACCGGTATTTTATATTTTCCAAAATTAGGTTCTGATCTACAAATTCAGAAAGACAAAATCCAATTGTACCAAAATCAGGTATACGTAACGGATAATGTGGAAGGAATTGTACCTGAATTTTTGACTATGTTAAAAGGAGTTATAGACTCACCGGACATTCCGTTGAACGTTTCTCGTTCTGGATTGCAAGCGGATGCTGCGGTAAAGAAAATCTCCAATTACATTACACGTAAAGTAGCCGATAAATTAAAATCCTTGTTTACTGAAAACCGTGAAGATTTTGAGCAAAAATGGAACGACATCAAAATCGTTTTGGAGTACGGAATGCTTTCTGAAGATAAATTCTACGAAAAAGCAGGAGCGTTTGTCTTGTATCCAACAGTTGATGGGAAATATTACACGCTGGAAGAATTAAAAGAAAATCTTGCTGCGAATCAAACGGATAAAGACGGGAAATTAGTGGTTTTATATGCTGGAAATAAAGAAGCGCAACACTCTTATATCGAAATTGCAAAAGACAAAGGATATGAAGTATTGTTACTTGATTCTCCTATTATCTCGCATTTAATTCAAAAAATTGAAGGCGATAACAGCAACATGACATTTGTACGTGTGGATTCAGATCATGTTGATAATTTAATAAAGAAAGAGGAAACTACTATTTCTAAATTATCGGAGGAAGAGCAAACCAACCTGAAAACCGTTTTAGAAGCCATTGTTCCTAAACAAACGTATTCCGTACAACTGGAAGCTTTAGATAGTAATGCTTCCCCATTTATCATCACGCAACCGGAATTCATGCGTAGAATGAAAGAAATGAGTCAGTCTGGCGGCGGTGGAATGTTCGGAATGGGAAATATGCCCGAAATGTACAATTTAGTAGTAAATACTAATTCTGAATTGGCAACAAGCATTCTAAACAACAAAGACAAAGACGCTCAGGAAAGTTTGGTCAAACAAGCGCTTGACTTAGCTAAATTATCACAAAACCTATTAAAAGGAGAAGCATTGACTGCTTTCGTGAAAAGAAGTTTTGAGTTGATTAAATAAGCAGAGAAACCATTTTATGAAGTAAGTGTGAATCTTTTATTCTAAACTTGCTTCGGAATATCCAAAATATTAAAGCTGTCCAACCTTGGGCAGCTTTTTTTTTGGAGCAAAACGATTGTTTTCCAGAATCACTTTCGTCCCGCTATGCGCTGCAATCTTTGCTTTTAGCTCACGCTAAAGCAAAGGATTTCCACTCCTATCGGGGCTATTTACAGCTTTTTAAGGTTATAAGTTCGTTTAGCAAAAGGACTAACCAATTGATAATTTGTAAAGGATTATTTATATATTTATATTTAAACCGCTATTTAATAGCGACAATCTACCCAATTTTGGGTGCATACTGGCTATAGAGTAACGGGTATATACAAGTTATGGGTTACTTTAAAGGACAGACGATACATATGAGAAAAAATATATTGATTCTAATTTTGGCTTTCTTACTTTTTGCTTGTAATTCACAGACCGAAAAGAAAACAACGATAATTAAAACTGCTGACAGTTCTGCGGTGGTATTGGTTAATAAGAAATCAGAAAAATTCGTTCCTGAAACAAAGGGAACTGTAAAATTTGACACAATAATAGCCGACAGGAAGATACAAATTATTATTAAAAGAACAGACCTTGACAGTTACGTAATCAATGAATATGAAGAAGATGGTAACAAGCAAATTGACAAATACAGAGACGCTGAAATATCTCTGACAATTAAACAAAATTCGCAAATACTTTTAGACACTATATTTACAAAAAAACAGTTTTCGAAATATGCTGACAAAGGATTTATGGACATTGCAATTTTTCATAATTATTGGTTTAACAAGTTAGACAAAGAAAAAATTGAACTTTTAGGAGTAATTACGGAACCAGAAACCGACTATACAATGGACTTTTATCATTATTTTGATTTGACAAAAAGAAAACTAACTTTTGTTCAAAAAACTGAAGAAGATGAAGACTAAAAAAGCAACCCATAACAGTTAGGGTTTCGTTGCGTGCGCAGCACCAACAATGAAAACCGATCGCGCCGATATACCATAATTAGTTAGCGCAGTTTTGCAAACTGTGCCCATAATAGTGAGCAAACAATACAAATAATACAAAAAATGTCTACAAAGTATAAAGCCACAACAACCGAAGATGCTTATTTTATTTCTATTACTACAGTGGGTTGGGTAGATATTTTTACACGATTAAATCAAAAACAAATTATTATACAAGCGTTACACTATTGTCAAGATCAAAAGGGCTTAGAAATCTACGGATATTGTATTATGCACAGCCATATTCATCTGCTTTGCAAAGCAACAAACGGTTTTATACTATCCGATGTCATGGGCGATTTTAAAAAATATACATCTAAAAAAATTATATAGGCTATTATTGAACAGCCGGAAAGCAGAAGAGAATGGATGTTGGATTATTTTAAAAAAGCTTGTCAGCATTTAAAACAAGAACAACAATACAAAGTTTGGCAAAACGGCTATCATGCAGAACATATTTACAGCAATAAATTTATTAGACAAAAAATGGATTACATACACAACAATCCTGTAAATGAAAAAATTGTAACGATGCCGGAAGATTATTATTTCAGTTCTGCAAGAAATTATGCTACATTAGAAAATGAATTAGAGGTGGTTTTATTAGATTTATTTTAGTTGCCAATTGAAATGGGCACCGTTTGCAAAACTGCGCTAACGATTGTCTTTAAATAAGCGATCTGACAAAGGAAATTCGCAATTTAAAAATTTCAAAAAAAAGGATCGTAAAACATATTTAATTGATCACTGGAATCAGGTATTGCATCTCCGATTTAACGAAAGTTTCGAGATGGTTAGATAAAATTTCACCTTAAACTCTGGCGAAAAGAATTGAAACCTGCAAGCGCAAACTTGCAGGTTTTTTGTTTAAAAAATTACCATATTATGCGCTGCATTTAAACAACAATTAGTATGCTAAACTACACCGGATAAAGCACCATATTAAATATGACACAGCACAATTGAAAAATAAATAGGCATTCCAAAAGTAATGTTAAAAGGAAACGTTACCGCCAAAGCCATAGGCAAAAAGATCCCTGGATTCGCCTTTGGAACTGCTATTTTCATCGCGGCCGGAACGGCAATATAAGAAGCACTCGCCGCCAGGACAGCAAAAATAAAACGATTCCCAACATCATCGGTAACGAATTGACTTAAAAAAGCAACAATACATCCGTTTAGCAATGGGAAAACAATAGCAAAAAAGACGCTAAACCAGCCACTTTTGAAAAAATCATTTAATTTTCGTCCACTAACAATTCCCATATCCAATAAAAATAAAGCCAAGAACCCTTTAAAAATATCAGTAGTAAATGGCTTAATTCCTAAAGCCTGTTGCTCACTGGCCAAAAACCCGATAACCAAACTTCCAAGAATTAAGAGTACGCTTCCGTTGGTAAACGAGTGTTTAACAATCGTACTCATTTTAGTTTTCTGAACTTTTTCCTTACTAAATAATCGGATTAAAATTACTCCAATAATGATTGCAGGGGCTTCCATCAGCGCCATAACAGCAACCATGTGGCCGCTAAAATTGTAATTTTGAATTTCTAAGAAAGAGATGGCCGTTACAAAAGTAACTGCACTCACAGATCCATAAGCGGCGGCTATGGCACCGGAATTCTCAATGCTGTACCTTTTCTTTAAAATAAAAAATGTATAGAATGGAATTAATACCGCAATCAATACCCCAAAAACAATAGACCAAAGTATGTCAACAGTAAAGTGACTGTGCGCTAGTTCCTGTCCGCCTTTAAAACCAATGGAAAAAAGCAGGTACAGCGATATAAATTTAGAGGTATTCTCGGGAATTTCTAAGTCGCTTTTTACGTAGACTGCTATAATTCCCAACACAAAAAACAATAAGGCTGGATTAGTTAAATTATCCAGTAATAAACTAAGATTCATATTTTAATTATTTTAAAATTATTTTAAACATTTTGATTATCTTATCTTTTCAAATCGCAATCTTTTTCCTTTTATATCTGTCTTTACAAGTCCTTTTTCATACACCAAATTTCCATTTACAAAAGTTGAATTGATGCTACTTGTAAAAACCTGCCCTAAAAAAGGAGACCACTTGCATTTATATAAAAGAGAATCTGTAGTTACTTCCTGTTTTTTACTTAAATCGACTAAAACTAAATCGGCAAAATAGCCCTCCCTTATATAGCCTCGTTCTTTTATTCTGTAAATTTCGGCTACGTTATGGCTCATTTTTTCCACTACTTTCTCCAAAGGAATTTCGCCGCGATGAAATAATTCTAACATTGCTAAAAGAGCATGTTGCACTAATGGTCCGCCTGAAAGTGCCTGAAAATAATTCCCTGCTTTTTCGGCGATAGTATGGGGAGCATGATCCGTTGCAATAATATCTATTGAGTTATTGAGCAAATACTGCAGTAAACCTTTTCTATCTTGCTCTGTTTTTATGGAGGGATTCCATTTGATTTTGGAGCCCAGTCTATCATAATCGGCGTCTGAAAACCAAAGATGATGGACACAAGCCTCGGCGGTGATTCGTTTATCTCGAATGGGTACCGTATTATCAAATAATTTGGCTTCCGCCAAAGTTGAGATATGAAATAAATGTAAGCGAGTGTGGTATTTTTCAGCAATAGAAAGTACTCTCTTGGTAGCTTTTAGGCAAACTTCCTCATCCCGAATAAGGGAATGATAAAAAAAAGGAATTTCAGTTCCGTAAAGTCGTTTATAATCCTCCGTGTTCTTTTTTATCAGTGAATCATCTTCGCTGTGCAAAGCCACCAAGGTGTCGGTTCTTGAAAAAAGTTGCTCCAAAAATTCTGGATAATTGGCTAAAATCCCCTCATCATTATTAAAATAAAGCCCATCATCCGTAATTCCACATACATTTTCGGTATTTGTTTTTAAAGCTTCTTCCAAGTTATGCTTAGAAATTCCCATAAAAAATGAATAATTAGCAATTGATTTTTCAGCCGCCATCGAGTATTTTTCTTCTAATAACTCTTGAGTCAGCGTATTGGGAATCGTGTTGGGCATATCCATAAAAGAGGTAATGCCACCAGCCACAGCTGCCACAGATTCCGAGAAAAGAGAGCCTTTATGAGTTAGTCCGGGATCTCTAAAATGAACTTGATCATCAACCACGCCTGGCAACAGATAAAGTCCAGTTGCGTCAATTTCGATGATTTTTTTAGCTGGGTTTAAGACAATCGATGGAGCTATCTTTTCAATTCTTTCTGCTGATATCAACACATCCAAAACACGTATTTGACCTTCGTTAACTACAGTTCCGTTTCTTATAATAGTATCCATATTTTATTTTTGCGTGGCTCTTTTTAACCGGTCATTTATCGTTTTGCCTAAGCCAATATCTGGAAATCGTTCCGCTATAATGCAGTCGAGATGGCAATTATCCAATCGATGCAAAGCAGCATACAATTGTGAAGCTGCTTCTGCTAAATTTCCTGTTGGAGATAAAATTTCCTGTTGCACAATTTTTGGATCATCAATCCCTTTTTGGAATACTAAAACTCCTATTTTCTGATCCGGGAACGTTATCAGCTTCTTCTTCACATCAGCTGTCAAAAAAGTCGATGTCAAAGGCGCATAGTGCTTAGAAAACATTCCTGGTGCCGCTGGAGCAATATCATCATGGGTAATCATTTTTACCGGCCCTACAATTGCTTCAATATCCTCTATTGCCAAAGAACCCAAGCGGTATGCTACAGGCTCTCCGTTTTCAAATCCTATGATGGTCGATTCTATTCCCCTTTGACAAGCTCCCCCATCTAAAACCATAGGCAACACCTCTTCAAAGTAACCGGCGACATGTGTTGCCGTAGTGGGACTAATAGCGCCAAAAGGATTAGCGCTTGGAGCCGCGAGAGGATAGGCTATTTGATTCAGTAGTGCTAAGGCTACAGGGTGATTTGGAACTCTGACTGCTACTGTATCTTTACCAGCGGTAACTAAATCCGGAATGGCAATTTGCTTTTTTAAAACCAAAGTTAAAGGTCCCGGCCAAAAAGTTTTCGCTAACAAGGCAGCTTTTTCAGGAATGTCTCTCGCTATTTCAGAAAGAGAAGCTGCAGATTTTATATGAACAATTAACGGATTAAAAAACGGCCGTTTTTTAATCGAAAATATACGCTCTACCGCCTTAGAACTATAAATGTTGGCGGCTAAACCATAAACCGTTTCGGTAGGAATTCCTATGATTTGCTCCTGATTTAAAAGCGCAACAGCTTTTGAAATCGAACTACTGATTATATTCATATATTAAGGGTTACAGGAATCGCAGAATCCTGGTTCTTCGGCTATTTTTTGATGGGGATGCATTTTTTCAGAACTAAAAAAGCACTTTTTACAACTGTAAATAAAACTCAAGGTAGATCGTGTGGGCGCTGAACACCAGGAACAAGGTAAGCCCTGTTTCATATCTGTAACACTAAAACCTGGAGTTTTACAACTGGGACATTCGGTTTTTATAGTTTCCAGTAATTTTTGTGCCGCTACTTTTATCACACCCATACGAGTGGGGTTGTACAGGGCACGCATATCGGTTTCAGCATAAACACTACCATATACGTTCATAAGTTGCTGAAAAGTATCCTCCAATTGACTCATTACAGTAATCCCTTTACTTATCGCAGTACAGTCCTCCGCCTCGGTTCTCAAAATTATGGCATGTGACGGAAATTGAATCCTATTTGCAAAATTTAAAAGCATTTCTCTATTGTAGATTTTTTCTCCATAAAAATTAGTCTCCAAACTGAGTTCTCTGTCAATGATTTCTAAGTCGTTTTTTTTATCGATGAAAATTAAAAACTCATCATCGGCCTGCGCAAAAAAAATCGAGGGATGCGACCCAAAGGAACCTTCGCTGGCTATACCCAAATCGCAATCAAATTCCTCCATTGCAGCCAAACATTTAGCTCTGACAGTTTCCACTGCCGTGTTTTTTCGCTCCACTTCACCTGAAAAAGTGCCGAAAATATCCGAATCATAATTTTCAGGAACAAAACAGTGAACACCTAAACCTTTTTCAAAAATTGGAGCAATCACCTGCTCTTTGTGATGTTTAGTTGCAATAAGCAATTTCCTGTCTTTAAACATCCACTTCGGTTTTGCTTTTGGGTAGGAGCATTATTTGAATCACACCTTCAATTTTTAGCTCCATATTTTTTAAGGATGCTTCGCTGATGAGATCTTTGATATAATCTGAGGCCTCAGAAAGAGTTTCGAGCCTTGTTTTTGAATGCGAACTGTCTTCTTCAAATCGAATTTGATTACTAAATTTTTCTAAATTATGATAATTAATCTTATTATTGATTAACGAAAACAGTACTTTACCGGCTTCTGATGGTGCAAATTGACCTTCAACTAGCTTAAATTGATATTCTTTTTCCATAGCTATTTTATAATAATTTTTGAATTTTTGGTAATTTGTAAGTAGTAAAAAATATTCCGATTCCCAAAAACAAAGTAAAAAAGATGTTTTGAGGCTCAAGGAGAGTCAAGAGGATTCCACAGATGAGCCATATCGCTCCAATGAACAAACTAATATTTTTATTTTTCATAATAATTATTTTTTTTTCTTTAGCGAAAAGACTAGCAAAAACCTACTCCTATTAAATTCTTTCCCTATTTAATGATATATCCTTTCTCAAATAAATAGTGGCTAAATCATTTTTTATTGACCCTGACCCAATGAAAATGCAATTTTACCATCAAACTTATATAAATTTTCAGTTTTGATACTATCAATATCCGCGTCTATAAATTGCTGTAACAATTGAATAATTTCATTCTTACTAACTATTTTGCCATCCTCAGCTTTAAAACGACATCTCCAGTGATCCGTACAAAATGTTTGTTTAAATCCTTCTGGCCAAACTTTGATTCCTCTATTGGTAATCATATTCAGTTTTAAGTTTACAGTTCCTATATTTTTAAGCATCTCTGCTAATACATCAGGTTCAGTTCCATTCCAATGCACAAAAACATCATGACCGACCAATTCTTTTTTAGCAGCTGGTCTTTTCTTATATTTTGGTAGATGTAGCGGTTGACCATTTTTATAATCTACCGCAGCAAGCTGTTTCGGTTTTTGCCCTAAATTTAAGATAACTGCATCCGCAAATTCTGCAGTTCCAACTTTTAAACTACTTACCCCTTCTTTAAATATATCGTACGTATGGATACCGTCTTCAAGAGTTTTTAACCATGCGTTCTGTATTTTACTGGCTACCTCGTTTTGCCCCATGTGATTTAACATCATTACTGCTCCTTGTAACAATCCCGACGGATTCGCTACATTTTGTCCAGCCCTTCTCGGTGCTGATCCGTGAATAGCCTCAAACATGGCACATTCTTCCCCAATATTAGCTGAACCTGCCAATCCCACAGAGCCTGCAATTTGCGCGGCAATATCTGAAATCACATCTCCATATAAATTTAAAGTCACTATGACATCGAAATTTTCGGGTGTATCACTCATTTTCGCGGCCCCTATATCAATAATCCAGTGCTCGTTTTCAATTTCAGGATATTCTTTAGCTAACTCATCAAACACTTCATGGAATAATCCGTCAGTTTGCTTCATAATATTGTCTTTCGTGAAACAAGTCACTTTTTTTCTCCCATACTGTTTGGCATATTCAAAAGCATAGCGAACAATTTTTTCACACCCGGGACGGCTGATAATTTTCAGGCATTGGATAACCTCATCAGTTTGTTGATGTTCGATACCAGCATATAGATCTTCTTCATTTTCACGAATTATGACAATATCCATTTTAGGGTGCTTTGTTTCCACAAAAGGATGCAAACTCATACATGGTCTAACATTAGAATACAATCCTAAGAATTTTCTGGTTGTAACATTCAGACTTTTGTAACCCCCGCCTTGAGGAGTCGTTATCGGAGCTTTAAGAAAAACTTTATTGTTTATTATCGTTTCCCAAGACGATTTTTCGATTCCGGACGTATTACCTTTTAAGTATACTTTTTCACCAACTTCAATTTCATCAAATTCTAGCTGAGCTCCCGCAGCTTTGATGATTTTCAGAGTAGCATCCATGATTTCAGGCCCGATTCCGTCTCCTTTTGCGATTGTTATTCTTTGCATATCTTTATTATTTATTTTCTTCAAAGGTAAAATGGGCTATCCATAAATTTTTATTTATATTTGTAATGATTAACATTAAAATTATTTATGAATTATACGCTCCACCAACTACAGGTATTTCTAAAAATTACGCAAAATAAAAGTATCACTAAGGCGGCAATAGAACTGCATCTTACCCAGCCCGCAGTATCTATACAGTTAAGGAATTTTCAAGACCAATTTGATGTTCCTCTAACAGAAGTAATTGGACGGAAATTATACGTAACCGATTTTGGGAAAGAAATTGCTATTGCTGCGGAAAAAATATTAAACGAAGTGCATGCGATTAATTTTAAAACAATGGCATTTAAAGGACAACTGACCGGAAGATTGAAAATTTCCGTTGTATCAACTGGCAAATATGTAATACCTTATTTCTTATCTGACTTTCTAAAACAAAATCAAGGTGTCGAATTACTACTTGATGTAACCAATAAAACAAAAGTGTTAAAAAATTTAGAAAATAATGAAGTAGATTTTTCTTTAGTTTCCGTTCTACCAGAAACCTTACAAATTGAAAAAATAGAATTGATGCCCAATACTCTTTATCTTGTTGCCAACATTGATCAGCAAATAGGGAATGAAATTCAGGATAAAAAAATCATTGAAAATTTACCAATAATTTATCGCGAGCAAGGGTCTGGAACCAGATATATAATGGAAAAATTTATAGAGTATAACCAGCTAACGGTTCCAAAAAAAATGGTACTCACTTCAAACGAAGCGGTAAAGCAAGCAGTATTGGCAGGACTTGGATGTTCTATAATGCCCATAATTGGTATAAAAAACGAACTCAATAACGGCAGCCTGCAAATCATTCCAGTCAAAGGCTTACCTATTCAATCCAACTGGAATTTAATCTGGCTAAAAGGCAAGAAATTTTCACCTGTAGCAAAAGCGTATATCAAATTTATTGAACTAGAAAAAACGAGAATTATCGAGCAAAAATTTAACTGGATTATGTAATAAATTACTTTAATCATTACAGGAACAAACATAACCTTTGAACAAGATGATTTTGCAGATGGAAACTCTGGCATTTTTTTTGGTTTGCACTGTTGCATTAGCGACTTAAAAACGATTTTGATCATTGTACTCTTGGCAAAACAACAAAACATTCACCAAATCTCGCTTACCGTTGGAAATTCTCTATTTTTCTGTTTTTTATGTAAGATCATTTTCGTTTTTATAAATAGTTCCCTCTACAGTTTTATAGGCTTTAAAATATTCAATCGCCTCAAATTCAGCAGTTGTAATTTCTAAATTATCGGAATAATGATTTATCACCCAGTGATAGAAAACTCCTTTTAACTCTTACTTTGCATTTTGCTTTTTGTCTAAAGGGAGACAATTCCTTTCCTAAGACAACTACTTTTTCCTTTACGATTTTTAGCTTCCCTTTTTTGTATTGTAACAAGTTATAAATTTCAAGAAGATCCATTTCTTCAACTTGTTGAATCAGAATTGTCAAATTAAAAGAATTGTCAACTAATGATAAAAATAATCCAGATTGATCTAATGATTCTTTTAACGACAGTTGATCCTCCTTTCCCCACTAAAAAATCTGATCAAAGCAAAAGTCAACAAATTCTTCAAAATTAAATTCATTTACTTGTATTTTTTTAGACTTTAAAGTCCTAGAATCCGTAGAAGTAAATATTGGTAATGCTAATTTTTTTGCTATTTTCCCAAGTTGGTCTATCCAATTCAAACAGGTAGTTGGAGCATTAACCGCAAGAAAAATAGGTTTTATGGCAATATTTTACCAGTTTTTTATAATTCAAGCTTCTCAAATGACCCGTTTCAAATGGACTTATGATTTTTATTTAAAATTTATCTGGGTTTATTTTGGAATGTTTGTAAAACAGATTGTTTAAAACGCTTCAATTTTGCAGATACAACAGATTTATTTCTCTAACAATTTCCTATTTAATTCCATTTGTGATACTTGAAATATTCATATTTATACCTTAATAGCTAATCATATTAAAATAAGACAATCCCAAACAAAAAAATTCAAGAAGAGAGCCCATCAAAAGTATTAAAAGTAAAGAAGTTTGGTAAAAAAACGGAAATCAAATGAGGAAAAATGCACAACAAAATAACACCATAAATAATCCGAAAAATTATTGCATTTAAGATAATTCAATAAGAAATGACTGCAAATTAGGGATACAACTAAGATGATTCGAGCTGCATCAAAACAAAAATATTAAAGAAAGTAGATAATATAATATCAATAAGAATAGAGATGAAAATAGTAGAAACCGGAATCAGCCGATCATAAATTTTCATTTTTTTGATTTTGAATTTTATTTTAAAATCAACATAATAACCAATCGTCAATAAAACAGAACCAATAATAAACTCATAAATACCACTGGTAAATGTGCCCATTTATTTTATCTGATGTTGGAATATGTTCCTGATCCGCGGTCTAAATTTCAGTTTATTACTTTAAATTTCGATAAGTAAATTTAGCTTAAATAAGTTTTTTTCCGATGGATTTGCTTGCTTTGTACGTTAAATAGACTAATAGCCGATACAATAAAATTAGCAAAAACATAATAATATCTGTTAAAAGGAAGTTTTAACGGCTAACGTAAAAGAAGTTTTGATAAAATTTTAAACCATAAAAAACCTGCAAGCGTAAACTTGCAGGTTTTTTATGGTTTAAAATTGTCCAAGATTAAAAACAATATCTTTATTGATTCAAGATATTTCCCCCCTCTTCTTTTTTCTCTTTATTTAATAAATTAGGATCTTCTTTTGCCAATTTGTTTTTGGTTGGAATTTTATAATTTACACTGAACCCAAAACGACGCGTATCATTTTTATTCGCTAATAACAAAGGAGTGCCAACAGAACTAAATACAAATCGGTTGGAATTAAGGATATCGTCTGCACTTATGGAAACTGACAACTGGTCTTTAAAAAACTTTTTAGAAAACGTTAAATCAAGCGTATTGTTAAAAGGCTTCTCTGCTATGAAATAAAAATAATTCCCCTTCGACATGATGTAATTAAAGTTAGCTACAAACTTGATGTCTTTTGGCAACAAAATTTGAGACATCAAATTAAACATCCAGAAACCATTGGTCTTAATTTCAGGAATTTGATGAAACTGATACGCTGTGTACACATACAAAAAGTTCATTTTATCCGGATTAATATTCATTTTCATGGTTTCTTTAAGTCCTTCTGTAAACAACATATATGGAATAGGCATTCCCACATTAAAATTGTGAATTTTAATTTGAGGAACATTTATATTTGTATTTACCACAACATTATCTGTAAGCAACACTCTGTTGATTACCTGATTTTGAGCTGAACTTACGTTATAACCGATAAAAGCGTAATCAAAAGCACTTAATTTTGCTTCATAATTATCAAAAATAGTAGGTTGCAAATTAGGATTTCCAGAGTACTCTATATTTGGATTTTGATAATTAGTGTTGTTTGGATTTAGAGCAGAAGTGCTTGGCAAACTTATTTTTTTGTTGTAATTCACGTTAAAATAAACCGAATTACTAAAATTATATTGAGCGCTGGCATTTGGAAAAAAACGGAATTGTTTAAATGGAATTAAATTGGCGGTATTGGTTTTTCCGGTAATATTGTAATCCTCGGCTCTACCTCCCACAATAAAATTGAACTTGTCAAATTTTGATTGTAGCTCTCCATAAGCTGATGCTGTTTTTCGTTGATAATCCAGATTGACAATTTGCATGTTTTGGGCTTCAAAAAGAAGCGCTTCATACAAACCTCCAAAGCTGATTTTCCCTTCATCAGAAAATGCAATAGGTTGCGAATAATCAAATTTAGCATTGTACAACCGCTGTGTTGAAGCATTATCTAATATGGCAATGTTATTTGTTCTTGAATTCAGTGTGAAATCATTTTGATTACTGTTGTAATTAAATTTGAAGTCTAATTTTTTAGATTTATCCTCAAACTTTTTTTGGAAAGTAACAACAAAATCCTGACGTAAAGCATCTGTAAAGGAATCATCATTGGTAATGAAACCGGGACCATTACCTAATGTATTGCTATTATTATTGCTGTAGTTTACATCGTAATTAAATAACAAACGGTCGTTGCCAATATCAAACGTCAGTGCGGATTTCGCAAAATTAGTACGGCCGAAGCGATCTGCTTCAGTATTGGAAAGGATCGAAGTCGTACTGTTTTCTTTTGTAGTCAGTGAAGTCCACACGGCAGATTCTCTATAATTTTGTCCAACATTCAATTGCCATCCAAAATATTTATTCTTAGCACTTAACAACAAACTATTATTGATTCTCCATCTCAAATGGTCGTAACTAGTAAAATTAGTACTATTCGTATATGTGGCGCTTAAATAATTTTTAGCGTTTTTATTGGTGATGATATTCATGATCGCACCGCCCGAAGTCGCAGGAAACTCTGCCCCTGGTTGTGTGATGATTTCAATTTTTTCAATTGCATTCGCAGGCATTCCTTCCAGAAAAGAATTTAATTCATTTGAGGTGATATTAAGCGGTCTTCCGTCCATAAAAACATCCAACTGTTTGCCTTGATACATCATCCCGGCAACATCTGAAGCGATAAGTCCAGGTAATTTTTTGATCCCTTCTAATACCGATCCGGAATTTAAACTGGGCTGACCGGAAAAATCAAATATAGTTCTATCCGCTTTCTGTTCAATTGCTTTTTTAGTTTTTACAATTGCAACTTCATTCAGTTCTACTGCTTTTTTGGGTTCTTCTTGAGCTGAGAGTGTGAATATTGCTCCTAAAAAAAACATACTCAATAAATAATTCTTCTTCATCGTTTCTATTTGTGTTACTCTTTTAGTAGTACTAAGCTTCTAAACGTTACCAAAAAACGAACTGATTTTAGAAAATTGTTATTTTTCATAAGACTACAAGATCGATTTTAATACAGAATAACGAACTTTGTAATTCGTTTTAAATTACAATTCAAAACTAAATTAAAAATGATTTTACAAATAGAAACTCCTGCCTTACTTTTTGGTGCAACCTCGCTGATTTTATTGGCGTATACCAATCGATTTTTGACTATCGCCACAATCGTAAGAAGTTTAAAAAAAACGTATAAGGAAAAACAAAATGATGTGATTTTATTGGAAATTAAAAATCTGAATTTACGCTTAACTTTGATTCGCAACATGCAAATGGCTGGAGTTTTAAGTCTATTTTTATCTGTTTTTGCAATGCTGCTATTATTCTTGGAACAACAAACGGCTGGAATTTACCTTTTCGGACTAAGTTTATTAGCACTATTAATATCATTATTATTATCGTTTTGGGAAATCAGTATTTCCGTTAACGCATTGCGATTGCATTTAAGCGATTTAGCAGATCAAGAAGTAAAATAACTCGTTGGAACAATTATTTTAATTTGAAAAAATATAAAAAATAAACACATAAAAACATAGAAAAAAGATTGGTATAGCCCAATTCTTGGGTTCACAATGCTATGATTTACTGCAATTAAGTGTAATGTCTTGGTAGAAATGTATAAAAACTATGTTTCTATGTGTTAAAAAAACCTGATTTGTACGCAACGGATTAAAATAAACCCAGCATTCACCTGAGAATCCAATAGATTTAATTTAAATCCCCTCCTTGCGACTAATATTCATAACAGAATTAAAGTCTTAAATATTAACTTCTAGTTTATAACTCATAAAAGGAACTAAACCTTATCTTTGCCCGCTTTTTAAAATTGAAAAAAAATGATAAAGAATAATGTACTAAAAGGAGTTTTTCTGGTAGGTCTTGGCGCAACGAGTTATGGAATGCTGGCAACTTTAGTAAAAATAGCGTATGGAGAAGGTTTTACTACTCCCGAAGTAACCATTGCACAATTTGGGTATGGAATATTGGGAATGCTGCTTATCAACATGTTCCAAAAAGCTAAAAAAGGAGATGACGTTATAAAAGCCTCCAAGAAAAACATTACTCAACTAATGCTGGCGGGAACTTCCCTCGGAATGACGAGTATTTTTTATTATTTGGCGGTCAAATACATTCCCGTTTCTATTGCTATCGTTTTACTGATGCAAACCGTTTGGATGGGGGTTTTATTCGAAATGATTTTAGAAAAGAAAAGACCTTCCACTCAAAAAATCATCTCGGTAATTATAATTTTAGTTGGAACGGCACTTGCCACAAATCTTATACAAAGCAAAGCAGAATTAGACTGGCGCGGAATCGTTTTAGGACTTATGGCCGCCGCTTCCTTTACCACAACCATGTTTACCGCTAATCGTCTGGCAACGCACGTTTCCTCAGCGCAACGTAGTTTATACATGCTCCTCGGTGGTGCTTTTATCGTAACCGGATTTGCATTAGCAACACAAACTACTCCTTTCAATTTTGAGATTTTCATGAAATGGGGAATAATACTGGCGCTTTTTGGAACTATAATTCCACCTTTGTTGTTCAATGCTGGTTTCCCTCTTACCGGAATTGGTCTGGGAAGCATTGTATCTGCACTGGAACTTCCGGTTTCAGTACTGATGGCATACTTTCTTTTGAGTGAAAACGTGAGTTTAATCCAATGGATTGGAATTATTTTAATCATCGTGGCAATTGTGATTATGAACGTGAATTTTAAGAAAACGACTTAATTTCTATTTAAAAACATTTGTATTTATTTCATTAAAAATTTTATAAATTCGTATCAAATAACTTTATTATGAATTTACCTTGGCATATATATGTGATGGCTTTCGTTTACTTTATTGCAGGATTAAACCATTTCAGAAATCCGAGATTGTACCTGAAAATCATTCCGCTTTATTTCCCGAATCCAAAATTATTAAACTACATAAGCGGTCTAGCGGAAATAATTTTGGGAATTGCATTGTGCATTCCTGTACTTTCAAGCTACGCTGCATGGGGAGTAATCGCTTTATTAATCGCAGTTTTCCCAACTCATTTGTATATGTATTTCGATGAAAAAGCAAGAATGGGTTTGCCTAAATGGGTTTTGCTTTTGCGAATGCCTTTACAATTAGTTCTCATTTTTTGGGCCTACCAATACACATAAAGCTGTGAAATCACTTTTCGAATCCTTATCAAACCACATCTTTCTTGACTTGCCGGACGCTGATATTATTTATTATCCTCAGTTTTTTGACAAAGAGCAAGCCGATCTTATTTTTGCAGAATTAATAAAAGATGTCCCTTGGCAACACGATGAAATTCGGGTGTATGGAAAAATTCATCCGCAGCCGCGCTTGACGGCTTTGTTTGGAAACGAAGGAAAACCCTATTCCTATTCGAATATAACCATGGAGCCGCATCCTTGGAATTTGCTTTTGCAAAAGCTGAAAACGGAAATCGAAAAAGTTTCGGATACAATTTTTACAACTGTTTTACTCAATCAGTATCGCGACGGAAAGGACAGCAACGGCTGGCATGCCGATAACGAAAAAGAATTAGGGATAAATCCTGTAATTGCTTCGTTAAGTTTTGGCGTAGAACGCACGTTTCAGCTGAAACATAATTTGGACAAAGACCAGAAAAAAAGCATCGTTCTGGAACATGGAAGTTTACTTCTGATGAAAGGAACCACACAACATTTCTGGAAACATCAAATTCCAAAAACCGCAAAATCCATTGGTCCCAGAATAAATGCTACTTTTCGGGTAATCAAATAGATATTTTCTAAAAAATTTATTAGATTTGGAATAAATACTTAAATCATGGATGCTATTGTTACTTATTTTTCTACGATTCCTTCGTCACACCGAAGCTTAATTCTGGTGGGCGGAATCACTTTTTTTTGGTTAATAGAAAATGCTTTTCCGTTATTTAATTTCACGTACAAAAAATGGCATCATGCGGGTATTAACATTTTCATGACGTTCACGACTATTCTTGTCAACTTTTGTCTAGCTTTTATTTTATTGAAAGCAGCTGATTGGACTATTGCCAATAATTTTGGAATATTACAATGGCTTCCTGAAATGTCATTGTGGCTTTACGCTTTAGTCGGATTGCTTTTATTGGATTTGATTGGTGCCTATCTAGTACATTTAGTGGAACATAAAACCAAATTTTTATGGCGTTTCCATTTAATCCACCACACAGATACTTGGATTGACACCACAACAGCGAACAGGCATCATCCGGGAGAAAGTATAATTCGCTTCGCATTTACGGCAATCGGTGTTTTAATTATAGGAAGTCCCATGTGGCTGGTTTTTCTGTACCAAACGTTATCCGTTGTGGCTACGCAATTCAATCACGCAAATATTTCTCTTCCTAAAAAGGTTGATACTTTTTTAAGTTATTTTATCGTTTCTCCGGACATGCACAAAGTTCACCACCATTATGTTTTACCTTATACGGATAGTAATTACGGAAATATTTTTTCAGTTTGGGACAGGCTTTTCGGGACTTTCATGACGCTGCCTAAGGAAGATATCATTTACGGTATCGATACACATTTGAATCCTGAGGAACACAATGAATTAAAAAATTTATTAAAAATACCCTTTAAAAAAGCCGCTTTAAAAGAAAACAAGTAAAAAGAATAAAAAAAATGTCCAATTGAGAAAATCTAATTATTTTTTTTCTTAATATTGATATCAAATTAGAAATGAAATTTATTAATCATTAACAACTTATTTGAATTAATTTTCACGTGATGAAAAAGAGTAACCGAAAAGAATTGAACTGGGAGCAAACAGAAAAACTTGTTACAATGGCTTTAGAAGAAAAAAATCCTTTTGAAGTCATAAAAAAAGAATATGGTCTAGCAGAAAAAGAGATTCTTGAGATCATGAAAAAGAAGATGCCCGCAGAAAAATTCGAAATGTGGAAAAAGAAAGCAACTGCCAACAAACCAAAACCAAAACCCGTTAAGATTGATAATTTTGATGAAGATCTGGATGGTAAATACTATATAAAAAATAAATTAGATTAAAGAATGAAACTCCTGATATCCGGGAGTTTTTGTTTTTAAACAATTAACTTTTTTCCCACTCAATAATGGTTGCAATTACATCAGAAGACAACGAATTTATCTTTAACATTCTTGGAAGTCACAAATTTTGGGCTTTAGAAAATAAGATTAGAGTACCTAAAAATAAAATCATCAGAGCGTATCAAAGCAATGATGAGTTTACTTTTTGGATTGGTTGGAAAATGCCAGGTACCCAATTACCATGGGTAATTACTGCTGGAACTTACATAAAGAAAGGAAAACGTAATTTTTGGGATGTTTGCAATAAAAAAAATGCAATTATTGTCGAACTCAAAGATTCCTATTATAACAAACTAATCATTGAAGTTGAAAATCCTGCAATGATAATGAACTTATTAAATGAAAAATAAAATGAAGAAATTATTATTCCTATTGATGGTGTTTTTTTCAATACTAAGTTATTCCCAAACAGAAACTGTAGTTCAATCTTTTAATAAAGAAGAAATTGCTGTAAATCCATTGATAAATGGTTCGCTGTATTCGCCTTTAAAACAAAATAAGAAAACCAACCTTGTGATACTTATTGCTGGTTCAGGACCTACAGATAGAGATGGCAATCAAAAAGGGCTAACCAATAACTCTTTAAAATACGTATCCGAAGCATTAGCAAAAAATGATATTGCTGTTTTTAGCTATGATAAAAGAATCATTGCTCAAATGAAAAGTAAAACCGTGAATGAGGCAGCGCTAACTTTTGATGATTTCATTACCGATGCGACATCCGTTTTGTTATTTTTTAAAAATAAAAAAAAATACAACAAAATAATAATTGCAGGGCACAGCGAAGGTTCCTTAATAGGAATGATTGCCGCGAATGAAAAAGCAGACGCTTTTATCTCATTGGCAGGAGCGGGAAGAACTATTGACGCCGTTTTAGTAGATCAGATTACGAAACAAGCGCCTTTTCTAAAAGAAGAAACACAAAAAAATCTCGATATCCTTAAAAGTGGAAAAACTTTTGAATTAAAAAATCCGATGTTAGCTTCCATTTTTAGAGAAAGTATTCAGTCCTACATGATTTCATGGATACAATACAACCCACAAATTGAAATTGCAAAATTACAAATGCCGGTATTAGTAATAAACGGAACCAAAGATTTACAAGTAGCTGTTTCAGAAGCGGAACTGTTAAAAAAAGCAAAGCCCGAGGCTGAACTCGTTTTGATCGAAAATATGAATCATATTTTTAAAGTTATTAACGGAGATGACGCTGAAAACATGAAATCCTATTCTAATCCTGATATACCAATTGCTACAAAATTAACAAGCACCATAACAACATTTGTAAAATCACTTTAAGCTGTAACAATTGTACAACTGAGAAGACTAACAACAACAAATAAAACAAACAAAATGAAAAGAATACTTTATTCACTGGCATTTGCTTCGATTCTTTGGAGCTGTAAAACTGCAAACCCGGCTGTTGTTGCTATTAAAAAAGAACAAGTAAACGTTGCCATTAATTTGATCGATGTAAAAGATGACAAGGTTATGGTCGCTATTACATCGCCTAAAATTAATACTGAAGAAGTGACGTACAGCGTTCCTAAAATTATTCCCGGAACCTATTCAGTAGATGATTACGGAAAATATATCGAAGATTTCAAAGCTTTTGACAGCAAAGGAAACCTACTTGCCACGACAAAAACCGATGACAACACTTGGAATATCAAGAATGCGAAATCATTGGTAAAAATCACTTATTTGGTAAACGATACATTCGATACTGAAAAAGGCGGCGGTTTTGGTCAAAATGATATTTTCTCTCCTGCTGGAACAAATATAGATGCTGGTAAAAACTTTATGCTAAACATGCATGGTTTTGTGGGATATTTTCAAGACAAAAAAGATTTCGCCTACACCGTAAGCATCTCACATCCCGAAATGCTTTGGGGTGCGACTTCAATGACCGACTTGGATGCAAGTGCGACCAATGATGTTTTTAAAACGATGCGTTACGCTGAATTGGTTGAAAATCCAGTTATGTATGCTAAACCAGATTACACTACTTTCACAGTAGATGGCATGGAAATCTTGATTGGCGTGTATTCTCCTACCGGAAAAGTAACTGCCGAAAGCATCACTCCGGAGATGAAAACAATGATGATCGCTCAGAAAACTTTTTTAGGAAAAATTAATGCTACTAAAAAATACACTGTTTTACTGTATTTATCAAGCATGACGCCTACTGACGCAAAAGGATTTGGAGCTTTAGAACATCCTACAGCTACGACAGTTGTTTTACCGGAAATGATGCCTAAATCCGAATTGGTTAAATCAATGAAAGATGTCGTTTCACATGAATTTTTCCATATCGTAACTCCTTTAACGATTCATTCTAAAGAGATTCAGTATTTTGATTACAATACTCCCAAAATGTCAGAACATTTATGGATGTATGAAGGTGTGACGGAATATTTCGCCAATCTTTTTCAGATTAATCAAGGATTAATTACCGAAGAGGAGTTTTATACGCGTATGTCTGAAAAAATTGAACATGCAAATGCGATGAATGACACGATGCCTTTCACTACAATGAGTGCAAATGTGTTGACAGAACCTTACAAAGCTCAATACTTGAACGTATATGAAAAAGGAGCATTGATTGGAATGTGTTTGGATATCATCATCAGAGAAAAAAGTAAGGGCGAAAGAGGAATTCTTGATTTGATGCAAAAATTATCCAATGAATATGGTGTATCAAAACCATTTAATGACAATGAACTTTTTGCTAAAATAACGTCATTTACATATCCTGAAGTGGGCGATTTTTTGACTACTTATGTTTCTGGTACAACCCCAATTCCTTACGATGTATATCTGGCTAAAGTTGGTGTTACAAAATCTGTTGAAAAAGTTCCTGGAAATGTATTTCTGAAAGGGCAAACGCCATACATTACCGTAAACCAACAAACAAAAGAAATCTTTGTAATTCCAAATATGGAGTTAAACGCTTTTTACACTAATTTGGGTTTAAAAGGAGGTGATATTTTAGTATCCATAAATGACAAACCGTATTCATTAGACAACATTTATGAAATGATTATGGAAAGTCAAAACTGGAAAGAAAATGATGCTATCGCAATTAAAATAAAACGTGACGGCAAAGAACAAATCATCAAAGGACAAGTAAAATTTCCTTATGAAGAAAAAGAAGGCCTTAGAGCAACTGATGCGACAAAAAAAGCGTTGAAAGAAGCTTGGTTCAAAGCATAACTTCTACAATAATTTTAAGAAATCCCAATTTAGAAATTAGATTGGGATTTTT
The DNA here is from genome assembly GCF_049896865.1 of Flavobacterium sp. DSP2-3-1. Taxonomy (NCBI): domain Bacteria; kingdom Pseudomonadati; phylum Bacteroidota; class Flavobacteriia; order Flavobacteriales; family Flavobacteriaceae; genus Flavobacterium; species Flavobacterium sp. DSP2-3-1. The sequence continues at coordinate 59,552 of NZ_JAFCVD010000012.1, forward strand.
TTTGTAAAATTTGGATGCGTTACCAAAATCTTTCCAACAATTTTCTTTATTTTGCGCCAAAATAGAAACGCCAATTAAATCGCAATCGTTCCAATCAAATTACAACAAGAATAGCAATTCCTTATCCAAAACAAATTTTAACTACACATGAAAAAAATTATTATTGCATTCGTTGCATTCCTATTGTTATCCGCCTGCAGCCAGAATGAATCTAAAGGCAATGTACACATTACCGGAAATATTAAAGGATTAAAAAAAGGGACCTTGTACATTCAAAGAATCGTTGATACAACATTGGTAGCCATTGACACAATCAATATTGATGGGAGTGCTGCTTTCAAAAGCGATCTTGATCTCAAATCACCAGAGATGCTTTATTTATTCTTGGATCGAGGCGTGAGCAATTCTTTAGACAACAACCTGCCTTTTTTTGCTGAACCGGGTAACATCACTATCGAAACCACTTTAGACCATTATTTATCTGACGCCAAAATTACCGGATCAAAAAATCAGGAAATATACGAAGAGTATAAAAAAATTAATTCCCGTTTTACAAATGAGAATCTTTCGCTGATTGAAAAAAAATTCAATGCAATCAAAAGTCAAAACACTAAAGCTGTTGACAGTCTGGGTGCAAAACAAGATTCTAATATCAAAAGAAAATATTTATTTGCTACTAATTTTGCATTAAATAACAGAAAATTCGAGGTATCACCTTATATTGCCTTATCGGAGATTTATGACATCAATGTAAAATACTTGGATACAATTCAAAAAGCAATGTCTCCAAAAGTAGCAAAATCACTGTACGGTAAAAAACTAACGGAATATATTACCACAGTTAAAAATCAAAAATAAACGATTCCTTTTACAACAAAATAGCAAAAACCATCTTGATACAAACAAGATGGTTTTTTGGTTTATCATACAAATGTTTTCAATATTCGAATAAAAAACATTTGGCATCATTAAGAAGATACAGTTAATTAAGCATTATTAAATGACATTCCTGCAATAATCATCCCGATAAATATTAAAAAATAAAGAGCGAAAACAACCAAAGTCATAATTCCTATATACTTATAATGCGATTTTAGATATTCTAAAGAAGTAGTCAAGGTTTCGGAGTTATTATTTTTGAATGCTCTTTTAGTATTTGAGGCAAACTTATTCAGGTAATATACCGGAAAGAAATATAGCACCGCAATCAAAAAGTAAACAAAAGCCATTACGATTCCCAAAGAAGATCCCATGGCTCCCATTGCAGGATTCATCTTGCTCATGCTTGAGAAAAGTGTCCCGGCAAATAATGCCGCAAAAATAATAAAGCCTATTCCTATGAAACCCAAAATGGATAAAAAATAGGCCCACTTTGCGGTTTCCTTCAAAAAGTCTTTTGCAGACTCACTTAGTTTCAAATCGAAACTTTCAACAACTGAATGCTCTTCCATAATATATTTGGTTAAAGGTTAGATTTCAAATTTAACCAAAAAATTAGGACATTCAATAAAAGTAGAACTCATTTCTCATTTTTACCAAAAACAAAAAACCATCCCGCTTCTGACGGGATGGTTTTATTAAAGAGCCGGCGGAGGGACTCGAACCCACGACCTGCTGATTACAAATCAGCTGCTCTAGCCAACTGAGCTACGCTGGCGACTCATTACGGGTGCAAATATAAGTCTGAATTTCTATTTTCCAAAACAAATTCAAACTTTTTTTGCGTTTTCTTTAACTACAATTCGTTGATTTTAGCAATCAATTGATTAGCAGTTTGTTCCAATTCAACATTGATTTGTTTGAAGTGTGCCTTTTTATCTTCTACTTTTTTAACGTTCACTTTAGTGATCAAAGTGTCAAAAGCAGCGATAGCTTCATCAATTAAAGCATTAGTTTCTGTTGTTGGTTTTCCTGTAGTAGAAATTTCGAATAAGTAAACTGCTTCAATAATATCTCCTAAAACGTAGTTGATGTCTTTTTTTAAATTTTTAACGTTTGCCATTTTTATTTTTTTAAAATTTGAATTTTAATTTGCGTCTGCAAAAGTACACATAATCTTTCTATTACCGACTATGAAATGTAAATTTCTAAAATTGAAGCTTTTCCATTGAGAATAAATTCCTTCATAGCTGCTGGAATCAAAACAGTGTCTCCTTTTATGTAGTGCAGTTTTGAATTGTTGTTTTCTATTTCGAAAGATCCTTCCACGCACATGTAAACCGTAAAGCTTTCCCCGGATTTATAAACCGAAATTTCTCCGTCCAATGGAATAAAATTAGTTGTAAAATAAGGACAGTCAACAATTTCGTTTGACTCATTTACATTCTTCGTATACTCTTTTTTGGTTTGTACTTTATTATAATTGATGGCATCCATCGCTAAATCGACATGCAATTCCCTTGTATTTCCATTAATATCCACTCGATCAAAATCATAGATACGATAGGTAATATCTGAAGTTTGTTGAATTTCGGCAACCACCAATCCAGCTCCTATAGCGTGAACCGTCCCCGTTTCTAAAAAGAAAACATCCCCCACTTGTACTTTTACTGTATCGAGAATAGAAAGTAATGTTTTGTTTTTAAGATTTTCTAAATATTCCGCCGCATCCGAATCTTCCTTGAACCCTACAATAATTTTGGCGTCATTATCCGCTTGCATGACATACCACATTTCAGTTTTACCAAAAGAATTATGCCTTTTTTTGGCTAAAGCATCGTTAGGATGCACTTGAATGGACAAATCCTCGCTGGCATCCAAATACTTAAAAAGCAATGGGAATTGTTTTCCGAATCTGGCATGAACTTCCGTTCCTACTATTTCATCGGGAAACTCATTAATAATTGCCGTCAATGATTTTCCTTTCCATTCTCCGTTGACCACAACACTTACGTCACCTTCAACTGTAGACAATTCCCAACTTTCGCCAGTGTTATTAGTAGTAATTGGCTTATTAAGTACTGTTTTTAGTTTTTCACCACCCCAGATTCTTTCTTTAAAAATGGGTTCAAATTGTAATGGATAAAATTTCATATCAGGCTGGGTTTTTTTTTGAAAGTCAAATGTACAAAACCAATATTTTTTTATATGACTATTGACACATTTACTTCAATAATTAAAGCAAATTCACTACAGATTACAAAACAAGGAACAAATAAAAAAAATAGCTTATTCTACTTTGTTACTCTATGATACTATTTTTTTAATGGTTTCAAGGGCTTTTGAAATATGCTTTGTTGCCAATACACTGTCAAAAATCATTTGTATGACTCCATTTTTGTCGGTTACGTAGGTCACTCTTCCCGGTAATAACCCAAACATTCCGGCAGGGACGCCAAAGAGTTTCCTGATTTTTTTATCCGAATCCGACAAAAGAATAAAAGGCAACTTAAATTGTTTGCTGAATTTTTGATGGGAAGCGACGCTATCACTGCTAATGCCAATCACTTCAGCTCCCAAATCTTTAAAATCTTCATATTGATCCCTAAAACTGCAGGCTTGGGCAGTGCAACCCGGTGTATTATCTTTTGGATAAAAATAAATAACAAGCGGTTTTTGGCCTACTGCATTTGCACTGTCAAAATCATTTCCATCGGTATCTTTTGCGGTAAAACGAGGAATGGTGTCCCCTACTTTCAGTTCTTTCATTCTCCCTTGTAGGTTACAAAATTACGAGGCGTTTCATAAAGCACCACTTCCAATTCAAATTCCGCTTTAATTCTTTTTCTGATTTTATTCCAAATGACTACCACAATATTTTCGGCTGTTGGATTCAAATGTTCAAATTCAGGAACATCCAGATTCAGGTTTTTATGATCGAACTGATTCTCAACTTCCTCTTTAATAATATCACTTAAAAATTTTACATCCATGACATATCCTGTTTCAGGATCAATCTTACCGGTAACGCTCACTGTCAAATCATAGTTATGTCCGTGAAAATTAGGATTATTGCACTTTCCAAAAACAGCATCATTTTGTTCAAAAGTCCAATCTTTTCTGTGTAATCTATGAGCCGCATTGAAATGGGCTTTTCTCGAAATGGTAACTTTCATAAAATAGTATGAATTAAAGATTATTAACTGGAGCATTTGCCGACGAAGGGCTTTTATGCTCTTCCAGAAAGTGATAAAACTCGTCGAAAATTATTTTGAACCACACCGTATACAAAGCAGGCTGAAGTTCCATATCTGTTTTCACATCTTCAATTTTCATCCATTTCCAGTTTTCCACTTCCTCCGGATTGATCAACGGTGCTTCGTTATAATAGCCAATCATCACATGATCGAGTTCATGCTCCGTCAAACCGTTATCAAAAGGTGCTTTGTAAATAAAATGAAAAAGTTCTTTGAGTTCAGTTTTAAAACCCATTTCTTCAAACAATCGTCGGCTTCCTGCCTGAATATTTGATTCTCCCTCACGTTGATGGCTGCAACAGGTATTGGTCCACAGCAAAGGTGAATGGTATTTTTGATGCGCACGCTGCTGCAGCATAATTTCATTTTTACTGTTTAAAACAAAAACTGAAAAAGCACGATGCAAGACCGCTTTTTGATGTGCCTCAAGCTTAGGCATCAATCCTATCTGCTCATCTTTTTCGTTAACTAATATTACGTTTTCTTCTAACATGTGGTTTTATTATAAAGTCAAAAATACAAAAAAAGAACGGGTATCTGTGACGTTTTTGAAATTATGAAAAGTTTAACGAGTGTTGAATACGCCAATATTCTAATTTTATATCAACTAAAATACAAGCCTAATTTACTGCTTATCATACTTTGAAATTTTAAAACTAAAAGTGTCATTTTTTCGTAAATGTAAATAAGTTAGAATACAATAAAAAGAAAATCCACTTACAAAGTAGCTGACACTTTAAAATCTGAAAGTCAATTACATTTGTGATAAAAAAAATTAAAATGAAAACAAAAAATCAAGTGCTAAGCGCATTATTTCTCATCCCATTATTCATGTTTACAGCCTGTGCGCAAAAAACAAAAAAACAAGGAATTATCAAAAAAACTATTGCAATGGAAAACACTATAAACAAACCCGGAAATCCGTATTACTCCAATACAGATACGACAAAACTTAACGTAAGTGATGCCGAATGGAAAAAAGTTTTACCCGAAGATGTGTATGAAGTCACCCGTAATGCGGATACGGAACGACCTTTTACAGGAAAATATTGGAACACAGATGACAAAGGAACCTATTATTGTGCGGCCTGTGGCAACAAATTATTTCGTTCCGGCGCCAAATTTTCAAGCAATTGTGGCTGGCCAAGTTTCTTCGAACAAGACAATAAAACCAGTGTGGTTTATAAAACCGATAACTCTCTTGGAATGGAAAGAATCGAAGCACTATGCGGAAGATGTGATGGTCATTTAGGGCATCTATTTGATGACGGACCAGAACCAACCGGAAAAAGATACTGTATGAATTCTATCGCACTTGACTTTATCCCTGATACTAAATAACATGAAAAAACTATTTTTACTGTTCATTTTAGCAACAAGCAGTTTGTTTGCGCAAAGTCAAACACCGAAGCAATCCAATCTTGAAACCATCACTTTAGCTGGAGGTTGTTACTGGTGTGTTGAGGCTGTTTATGAGAATCTTATTGGAGTACAATCGGCAATCTCAGGATATGCAGGGGGCAAAAATGCGAATCCTACCTATGAAGATGTGTCGACCGGAAAATCGGGTTATGCCGAAGTCGTAAAAATCACCTACGACAAAAATGTAACAAATCTGGATGAAATTTTTAAAGTCTTTTTTACGGTGCATGATCCAACCACATTAAACCGTCAAGGAGCGGACGTCGGAACTCAATACCGTTCAGCCATTTTTTACAAAAATGAAGCACAAAAAAAATCAGCGCAAACGATAATCAATGCAATGAAAAAAGCTAAGATTTATGATAGTCCAATAGTAACAACTGTAGAACCACTCAACAAATTTTACAAAGCAGAAGATTACCATCAAAATTATTATGCCAACAATAAAAATCAACCCTATTGTCAAATGGTAATTCAACCTAAAATGGAGAAATTCGAAAAGCTTTTTAAAAGCCGATTGAAAAAGCAAAAATAAATTAGTAAGCTACCGCCTTGTTGTCACAAACAAGGCGTTTTTTTTTTATATCCTACTCAACGAAAGATATTTTACGCCAGTATTTAAAATTGCTGCAAGGCAAAATAATTTTGCTATATTTGTTTTCACCTGAGCTTGTTTAATACCGTAACAGACCACATTTCAATTGAAATAGACGCTAATCATGACCCAAAACTTACACCACAACTAATGAAAAAAATTATTTTTTTTACTTGCTTATTTACGTACTCCATTTTTGTCTCATCGCAAAATACCGCATTAAAAGCTACCGTTGCTCAAAAGGCTGCTTCTTTAGAATCCAAAGTTATTTCTTGGCGCAGAGACTTTCACCAAAACCCGGAATTAGGAAATAGAGAATTTAAAACTTCTGAAAAAATAGCTACGCATTTACGTTCTTTGGGCATCGAAGTTCAAACCGGAGTGGCAAAAACAGGCGTGGTGGGGATATTAAAAGGAGGAAAACCTGGTCCTGTAGTCGCTCTTCGGGCCGACATGGATGCCTTACCGGTTAAGGAAAGAGTAAATATTCCTTTTGCTTCAAAATCAATGGGCGAATACAACGGTCAGGAAGTGGGTGTCATGCATGCTTGCGGACACGATTCGCACGTAGCCATGCTGATGGGAACTGCTGAAATTCTGGCATCTATCAAAAGTGAATTAAAAGGTACTGTCAAATTCATATTTCAACCTGCAGAAGAAGGAGCGCCAGAAGGAGAAGAAGGTGGAGCCGCATTAATGGTAAAGGAAGGCGTCCTTCAAAACCCAAAAGTAGACGTGATTTTTGGTTTGCACATCAGCGCACAAACCGAAGTTGGTAAAATCAATTACCGTCCAAAGGGAGCGATGGCTTCATCCGACTGGTTCAAAATAAAAATAAAAGGAAAACAATCGCATGGAGCCAGTCCATGGCAATCCGTGGATCCGATTGTTACGGCTTCTCAAATAATTTTGGGTTTGCAAACTATTGTGAGTCGCAATGTAAATCTAACGGAATCAGCTGCTGTGGTAAGTGTTGGAAAAGTGACCGCTGGTGTAAGAAGCAATATTATTCCGGAAGAACTCGAAATGGCCGGTACGATTCGTACACTGGATAAAAAAGTACAGGAAATGATTCACAACCGCGTGAAACAAATAACTACCAGTATCGCGGAAAGTGCGGGAGCCTCTGCTGAAGTAAGCATTACAAAACAAACATTGATCACGTACAACGACCCAACACTGACCGAAAAAATGGTACCAACACTGGAAGCTGTGGCCGGAAAAAACAATGTAGTCTTAACACCCGCAGCAACTGGAGCGGAAGACTTTTCGTACTATCAAGACAAAATTCCTGGTCTTTTCTTTTTCCTTGGCGGAATGCCTAAAGGCAAAAATCCAACTGAAACTGCCTCTCACCATACTCCTGATTTCTATATTGACGAGAGCGGTTTTGTATTAGGAATGAAGGCAATGTCTAATTTAACTTTAGATTATATGGAAATAAATTCTAAAAAATAAATCCCTACAAACAAAAAAATTTTAAAAAATAGCAAGCGAAAAAAGATTTCCTGCTTTTTCTGTTTTTGATAAATATCAAAATAAATAGCTGATTTAAAGCAACTTAAAATATATTATACACCGTTTTTTAGTAAATTTACTTTATTATCCGAAATTATAGTTTTTTCCAGCATATAAGAAACGAACTGCAATAAATTTATGGAAACACGATCAACTATAGCGCTGTTAAATGAAAGCATTGGAAACATATTTTAAAAAACGAAAAAAAGCCATAAACCTAATCTTGGAGAAAGCTCCCGACTGTTATACAGTTGAAACTTTTCATGAACTGCGGTTGGAAATCAAAAGACTCAAGGCATTATTTGAATTAATTGCCTTTTGTTCCAAGAAATTTAAGCTTCAAAAAGCCTATAAACCTTTCAGAATTATTTTTAAAAAAGCCGGAAAAATTAGGGAAATTCAATTGGAACAAACCCTTATTGAGAAACAGCCCAATTTTCATTTGCTTAAAAAATACCCTAATCGATTAAAAAAACTAGAAACCAAAGAAATAAAAAACTTCTTCACGACAGCAAATAAGCGTTTAATAAAAAAGTTGAAGGGGAAATATCGTAAAATTATACGTTTTTTCACGAAAACAAGTAAAAAAAAGGTAAATCGCTACAGAAATAAAGCGAGAAAGGAGATGAAAAGATTAATCCAGAAGAATGATTTCAAAAAGAAACAAATCCACGATTTTCGAAAACAATTAAAAGTATACCAGTATAATGAGAAAATCCTGCATCCTAATCAAAAAAAAATAGTTCCTGATCAGCATAAGATGTCGGATTTGCTAGGGAAATGGCACGATTACGATGTCGTTATTCTTCATTTAAAAAAAATAATTTCTACCTTTAAAAAGGATTCTAATGAAAGAAAACAACTCAGAATCATTAAAGTAACTATGACTTCTAAAAGAGCATTCCAATTCGTTAAAATAAATGCCGCTTTACCTTATCAGAGTTTTTTGTAAAAACTATGATTCTCAAATACTGAGAAAATAAGTTCACTATGAAGATATGCGTGAAACAGGCTGCAAATTAAACAATGGTTATTGTTAAAACGTACTTGCATCCTGACTCTTATAACTCATTTATGCTTAAAATTGACTTACAATCGAAGGATGAAATGATGAATAAGGAAACAAAAATGCTGCTACATAACTTTAATCCGATACTAAACTTTCCAAGTATGCTAAGAATCTGGATATTATACCCCTGCTATTCTCGTTCGTTAAATTTTTTTTTTCGACTTTTTCAAATTCGTTAAAAGTAGAAATAAAGAACGCCGCGAAGCATAAAATCACCACGCCTGTCATGATAATTAATTCTAAATTTTCCATATTATTTTTTAAGTTTTAAATTTAAAAATATCAAAAGACCAAGGATTGTTGGAGGCCATAATCCAATAAAAATAGCGCGCTGTGGATCTTTTAATACAATATAAAAATATTCAGAAGTAAAAATTAACGCGATAACCAATACCAAAATCAATATTTCAGATTTTTTAAATTTTTCAAACATTTTTTTATTTTTATCGTTCACTTACAAATATAGTAGAAAAAAATCATTAACGATACAATATTAGGAAGCTTGATAACAATACTATTCTTTTCTTCACAAAAAAAAGCTTAATTATACCATTTTTAAATAAGAATTCTTAACAATAAAAATTTGGATAGAATAAAAATGACATTTTTAAAAGAATGTTAAATTTTACAAAACGTAGTAAAACATGCTTTGTGTAATTTTTACTTTTTTTTAAAGACACACTATCGATTACTCTTTTTGATTTCTATTTATTCAAAATCGCACCAATCATCAAAGCACATTTTTCGCCATCAATAGCGGCAGATATAATTCCGCCGGCATAACCCGCACCTTCTCCGCACGGATACAAGCCTTTTATTTGAACGTGTTCGTATGTCAATGGATCTCTCGGGATTCGCACTGGCGATGACGTTCTTGATTCCGGAGCATGAAGTATGGCTTCGTTTGTCAAATAACCACGCATAGACTTTCCAAATTCAGTAAATCCTTCTCGCAATATTTGCGTTAAAAATCCGGGAAAAACCTGCCCCATTTCTACTGAAGTCGTTCCGGGAACATAAGACGTTTTAGGAATATCCGAGGAGACTCGGTTCTGTGTAAAATCAATCATGCGTTGCGCAGGAACTTTTTGGGTTTCGCCTGCCAAATGCCACGAGCGTTGCTCAATACTTTTTTGGAATTCCATTCCGGCCAAAGCACCAAATTTCGCAAAAGGTTTAAAATCTTCCAGTTGCAATTCAATTACAATTCCGGAATTAGCGGTAACCTGATCTCTTTTAGATGGTGACCAACCATTGGTTACCACTTCACCGGGACTAGTGGCACAAGGCGCAATCACACCTCCGGGACACATACAAAACGAATACATTCCTCTTCCTCCTACTTGTTTCACAATAGAATACGGAGCTGGAGGTAAAAATTCCCCACGATAATCACAGCTATATTGAATACTATCTATCAAAGATTGTGGATGCTCCGCCCGTACGCCCAAGGCAAAAGGTTTCGCCTCGATAAAAATCTTTTTTAGATCCAATAATTCAAAAATATCACGCGCCGAATGTCCAGTGGCCAAAATGAGTTTATTGGCAAGGATCGTGTCTCCTTTTTGAGTAACGATACCTTGAACTTCATTATTTTTTATTAAAATATCCGTTAGTCGGGTTTCGAACAAAACCTGTCCGCCACATTCAATAATTTTTTCTCGAATGTCCTGAATAATTTGGGGCAATTTATTTGTTCCAATATGTGGATGTGCTTCAATCAGGATATCCTCGGAGGCTCCAAAAGCGACAAACAATTCCAAAACTCGTGTTACATCGCCTCTTTTTTTAGAACGGGTATACAATTTCCCATCAGAATAGGTTCCTGCTCCGCCTTCGCCAAAACAATAATTAGAATCTTCATTTACAAGATGATCCACATTAATGGCTTTTAAATCTCGACGTCTGCCTCGAACATCTTTTCCACGCTCGATAACTATGGGCTTCAAACCCAATTCTATCAATTGCAAAGCAGCAAAAAGTCCGGCAGGTCCGGCACCAACAACAATTACTTCTTGAGCTCCAGCCACATTACCATAATCCGGGAGTTGTATTTTTTGATCTTGAAAAGGTTCTCCTTTTAAATAAATTACAACTTTAAGATTGATTTTTATAGCTTTTTGACGGGCATCTATAGATCTTTTTAAAATAGAAACATGCTGAATTTCATTTACAGAAACCTTAATTTGTTTTGATAAATGATTTTTCAACAACAAATCGTTTGCTGCAATTTCTGGAGAGACTTGTAATAAGAGTTCTTGAGGCATTTTGTTAGATTATTCGATTTTAAGATTATTAGACTTTAATAAACTGTCCAACAATTTAGGTACAAAAGTAGTATTTTGAAGTGACTTCTTCTAAATGAAAACAAAATCCATTTTCAATTTTTTACATTGACCAATTTTCGAATTAGACTTTGTAAATTTGTACTCTAAAACAGGTAAAACAATTAAACCGTTATCCAATTAATCTTAGAAAAAAAATGTCTAGAAAAATAAAATTGATTTGGGATTTCCGTGGTCTGGCTTCCGCAAAAACAGCGGAACACCACGAAATTCATTTAAAAGAATACATCGCTATTGAAAAACTACCATTGAATATCACTGGATTTGAGATTCAAAACGAGATGCAAGCTATTGCTTTTATGGTTGTAACGGATGAAAACATGATTCAGGTTCGAGATGTTTTGAAACCGCATCGAGGAGAATTGTTTGAATAGGGTTTATAGTTTTCAGTCGCAGTTGACAGGACGAAACCTAAAAACTGCGACTAAAAACTGAAAACTAAAAACTTTAATTTGCCACTTCGCTGATAAATTTGATGCGCATCAAACGCAATTCATCTATATCATAATCTCCATCAAATTCTTTAAGTGCATTTTCTATATTATCGGATTCAGATTCCATAAAATAATCGTGGATTTCTTCTTGCTGATCATCGTCAAGCATATCATCAATCCAATATTTGATATTCAGCTTGGTTCCGGAATAAACAATCTGTTCCATTTCTTTAATTAGAGCATCCATGTTAATCCCTTTGGCGGAAGCAATGTCATCGAGCGATAATTTTCTGTCAATATTTTGAATAATATAAAGTTTATTCACTGAATTGACACCGGTAGATTTTACCACCAAATCATCCGGACGAATGATGTCATTTTCGGCAACATAGCGGCTGATTAATTCTAAAAATTCCTTGCCGTATTTTTTAGCTTTTCCTTCACCAACCCCATGAATATTGATTAATTCTTGTTGAGAAACAGGATATTTCAAAGCCATATCTTCCAGCGATGGATCTTGAAAAACTACAAATGGAGGAACGCCCACTTTTTTGGCTACTTTTTTACGTAAATCTCGCAGCATTCCCATCAGCAATTCATCTGCAACTCCTGTGGATTTAGATGCAGTTACAATAGCTTCATCGACAGTTTCGTTGTATTCATGATCCTCTGACATCATGAAAGATTCAGGTTTCTTTATAAAATCTAATCCTTTATCGGTAATTTTTACGATGCCATACGTTTCAATATCTTTTGATAAATATCCCGCTACCAGCACTTGTCGCAATAAAGCCATCCAGTATTTTTCATCATGAGCTGAACCACATCCAAAAAAGGATTGTGTATCCGTTCTGTGTGCTTTAATTACCGCATTTACGCGACCAATCAACGTAAAAACAACCTCTTTTGATTTGTATAAATGTTTTGTATCTCGTACTACTTGCAACAATTGCACTACTTGATTTTTAGCCTCAATTTTTGTTTTAGGATTTCTGACGTTGTCATCCATATCGGCTCCTTCGCCGGTAACATCGTCAAATTCTTCTCCGAAATAATGCAATAGAAATTTTCTTCTGGACATCGAAGTCTCGGCATAAGCCACTACCTCCTGCAACAAAGCAAATCCAATTTCCTGCTCGGCAACGGGTTTCCCAGACATGAATTTCTCTAATTTTTCAACATCTTTATAAGAATAATAAGCCAAACAGTGTCCTTCGCCGCCATCACGACCGGCACGACCCGTTTCTTGATAGTAACTTTCCAGTGATTTAGGAATATCATGATGAATTACAAAACGCACATCCGGCTTGTCAATTCCCATCCCGAAGGCGATAGTTGCCACCACTACATCAACATCTTCCATTAGGAACATGTCCTGATGTCTGGCACGGGTTTTAGCATCCAATCCCGCATGATACGGCACGGCACTTATTCCGTTTACTTGCAAAACTTCGGCAACAGCCTCGACTTTTTTACGGCTCAAGCAATAAATTATGCCTGATTTTCCTTTATGTTGTTTGATAAACCGAATAATATCCGATTCGATATTCTTGGTTTTAGTACGTACTTCGTAATATAAATTGGGTCTGTTGAATGATGCTTTAAAAGTTTTAGCATCGGTCATATCTAGGTTCTTCAGAATATCTTCCTGTACTTTTGGTGTCGCCGTAGCAGTCAAACCAATAATAGGTACATCGCCCAATTGCTTGATGATGTGTTTTAAGTTTCTGTATTCAGGTCTAAAATCATGTCCCCATTCTGAAATACAATGGGCTTCATCAATAGCCACAAAAGATATAGTAACGTTTTTCAGGAAATTTACATACTCCTCTTTGGTCAAAGACTCAGGCGCTACATAAAGCAACTTGGTGAGTCCGGAAGTAATGTCTTTTTTAACTTGGGCAATTTCAGTTTTAGTCAGTGAGGAATTTAAAACATGAGCGACACCATTTTCAGAAGACAGACTTCTAATGGCATCCACCTGATTTTTCATTAAAGCAATAAGGGGCGAAACTACGATGGCGGTTCCTTCCTTAATTAGAGCAGGCAGCTGATAACAAAGTGATTTTCCTCCGCCTGTGGGCATGATCACAAATGTATTTTCTTGATTTAGAACACATTTTATGACTTGTTCCTGTAACCCTTTGAATTGGCTAAAGCCAAAATATTTCTTTAATTCTTTGTGTATGTCAATTTCGTTTGGATTCATTCTTTATTATGTGGTATTTTGTATAAATTTGCAATACCTAAAGGTACAAATTTCTTTTACACACACAAATTTTAATCATTCTGTTTTGATGACTAAAGAAAATATATTGGCCAGTGCCAAAAAAACAATCTTATCGGAGAGCCAATCAATAGCTAAACTAATTGATTTTCTGGATGAAAACTTTATTGAAGCGACACAAAAAATTTATAATTCTAACGGAAGATTAGTCGTAACCGGAATAGGGAAAAGTGCTATTATCGCTCAAAAAATGGTAGCTTCTTTTAATTCCACAGGAACGCCTTCGCTTTTTTTACATGCCTCTGAAGCCATTCACGGCGATTTGGGCATGATTCAAAACGAGGATGTGATTGTTTGCATTTCAAAAAGTGGCAACAGTCCCGAAATAAAAGTCTTGGTACCACTCTTAAAACGTTTTGGAAACACTTTGATTGCAATAACCGGAAACATAGACTCCTTTTTGGCAAAAGGTTCTGATTTTGTTCTCAACACCGCGGTCGATGCTGAATCTTGTCCTAATAATCTGGCTCCAACAAACAGCACCACCGCACAACTGGTAATGGGCGATGCCCTTGCCGTTTGCCTGATGGAAATGCGCGATTTCAAACCCGAAGATTTTGCAGTTTACCATCCCGGAGGCGCATTGGGAAAAAAATTACTGTTGCGTGTCAAAGACATGTTGGAACACAGCCTAAAACCTACGGTTGCTCCAGATGCATCCATCAAGCAAGTTATTTTTGAAATTTCCGAAAAACGTCTTGGTGTAACTGCTGTAGTTGAAAATGAGCAAGTAATTGGAATTATCACTGATGGTGACATTCGAAGAATGTTGAGTGACAGAGACACTTTTGCCGATTTGACCGCAAAGGACATCATGACAAAAAACCCAAAAATGACGACTTCTGACGCTATGGTGGTGGAAGCATTAAATATAATGGAAGATTTTTCCATCACTCAATTAGTAGTGATTGATGGTACAGAATACAGAGGCGTATTGCATTTGCACGATATTTTAAAAGAAGGAATAGTATAATGGCGAAAAAAAACTTAAACGAAATGTCGTTTTTAGATCATCTTGAAGAATTAAGATGGTTACTGGTTAGAAGCACGATGGCGATATTAATCTTGGCCACCATCACTTTTTTTGTAAGTGATTATATTTTTGACGTGATTATTTTTGGTCCGACAAATGCTAATTTTATCACGTATCGCTTCTTTTGCGATTTATCCAATCAGTTGGGTTTTGCCGAAAGCATTTGCGTAACTGAAATGCCTTTTATTATCCAAAACACGAATATGGAAGGCCAGATTAATGTTTTGATTTGGACTTGTATAACCGCCGGATTCATTCTTGGATTCCCATTCATTCTCTGGGAAGTTTGGAAATTCATCAGTCCTGCTTTGTACGAAACGGAGAAAAAACATGCGAAACTTTTTATTTTTTCGTCATCATTACTGTTCTTTATGGGCGTATTGTTTGGCTACTATGTAATTGTACCGATGTCTGTTAACTTTTTCGCTACATTTACCATCAGTGCTGTTGTAAAAAATCAGTTTAGCATTGATTCCTACATTGGACTGGTAAAAACAAGTGTAATTGCTTGCGGATTGTTTTTTGAATTACCAATAATTATCTATTTCCTGACTAAATTAGGATTAGTAACTCCAGATTTCTTAAGGAAATACTGGAAATATGCCGTAATTATCATCTTGATTGTGGCAGCAATTGTAACACCTCCGGATGTAGTGAGTCAAATCATTGTAACCATTCCGATGTTATTAATCTATGAAGCGAGTATTTTAATTTCAAAAATAGTAGTAAAAAATCAAAAAAAAGTAAATGGCTGATATAATAGAAGAATTCAACGAGTACCGTTCGAAAATGAACGAAAAATTATTGGCAGACAATAATAAAATTGTAAAACGTATTTTTAATTTAGACACCAATGCATACGCAGCTGGCGCTTTGGACGTGAAAACCAAAGAATTACTGGGATTAGTAGCTTCAGCAGTTTTACGTTGTGATGATTGTGTAAAATACCATTTGGAAACCAGCCATAAAGAAGGTGTTACTAAAGAGGAAATGATGGAAGCTATGGGAATCGCAACACTTGTTGGCGGAACTATTGTTGTACCTCATTTACGCAGAGCTTATGAATTCTGGGAAGCATTGGAAGAAGCCGCGACTAAATAATTTGTTAAGAAGTTTAATCGTTTAATTGTTTATTCGTTTATTTGACAAGAATGAACGAATAAACAATAAACGCGTTTAAACGATTAAACCAAAGAATATGAAATTAAGAGCCGAAAATCTAATCAAAACCTATAAAGGACGCAGTGTTGTGAAAGGCATTTCGGTAGAAGTGAATCAAGGTGAAATCGTAGGTCTTTTAGGGCCAAATGGTGCAGGAAAAACAACTTCTTTCTATATGATTGTGGGATTGGTAAAACCCAATTCAGGAAATATATTTTTGGACGATTTGAACATCACTGACTACCCGATGTACAAAAGAGCACAACAGGGAATTGGATATTTGGCACAAGAAGCTTCAGTTTTTAGAAAATTAAGCATTGAAGACAATATACTGAGCGTTTTACAATTGACTAAACTATCCAAAGTGGAACAAGAAGCGAAAATGGAAAGCTTAATTGACGAGTTTAGTTTGGAACACATTCGTACTAACAGAGGCGATTTACTTTCCGGTGGAGAACGTCGTCGCACTGAAATTGCACGTTGTTTGGCCACCGACCCAAAATTCATCCTGTTAGACGAACCTTTCGCAGGTGTTGACCCTGTTGCCGTAGAAGACATTCAGAGAATTGTAGCACAGCTAAAAAATAAAAATATCGGTATTCTGATTACGGATCACAATGTACAAGAAACGCTGGCTATCACAGACAAAACCTACCTGATGTTTGAAGGTGGAATACTGAAAGCAGGTATTCCGGAAGAATTAGTCGAAGATGAAATGGTGCGTCGGGTATATCTTGGACAAAATTTCGAATTGAGAAAGAAGAAATTGGAGTTTTAAAAAAAGTGGTCAGTGGTCAGTCTTAAATACAGTGGTCACCTGAAGAAGGTGGTCAGTGGTCAGTGTCTATTTTTAGAAACAGTAACTATGAAATACCAAAACTTATTAGCGTACTAAAAGTCCTTTTCATTAGCCATCAAAATCTTTCCCAAAAGAAGAAATGTATTCTTAAACAGACCAAATCATAGGTTTCTTTAGAAGTGTCCTCGCTGATTTTGCAGAAGCCTATAGAAAAAGAGTTTATCCCAAATATTTTCAAAGCAAATTACCTGATTCCGATGCTGAAAACTCAGCAACATAAGTATGGCTGAAATTTGCAGTGAAGTGTAATTATATCAATGACAATACTCATAATTAGTTATTAAATGAAAGCAAATCAGTTGGTAAACTAATCAATTACCTGATCTTAGATCCTCAAAAATTCGGCATAAATATTTAAAAGTTTAGCCTTACTACTAAATCAACGTTCACTTTATCCTGGCAGCTAAATACTGAGCACTGAGCACTAAAATTTACTCCACCGTAATAAACTGCAATTGCTGCAAATCTCCATTGTAAATATTAACATCTACTTTCCCTTTAATTCCTGGAACCGATGCTTTTTCTGTAAATTGCCAAAACAACCAGTCTTCATCAATTTCCTCCCTGTAAAAATTATAATTAGCGATCCAAAAAAGATAATCGCTGAACTCTTCTTTTAAAAAATCATCATAATAACGCTCACCTGTATAGATAATTGGCTTAACACCGTAATGGGATTCTACAGCATGCAACCAGCGCTTCAAGCCTAATTTAAGATTGACAATCGACTGATTTTTAGGCAATTTTTCAATGTCCAAAACAGGAGGTAAATCTCCTTTGTGAAGGGTAACCGTTTTTATAAAAAGCGCAGCTTGCTCCAGCGAATTTTCATTTGGGCGATAGTAATGATAGGCTCCCCGAATCATTTTATTTTCTTTGGCGCCAAGCCAATTCCTATCAAACTGACGGTCTTTTCTGTCTTTCCCAACCGTGGCACGGATGAAAACATAATGCAATGGATATTTTTTTTCTAAAGTATCAACGTAAGACCATCGGATTTTGCCTTGATATTCCGAAACATCAATACCAATACTTTTCCCTTCATGTTTTTCTAAAACCTGATAATTTCGAACATCTGAAATGCGTTGGGCTTCTCTCTCAGCCTTAATAATTTTATCCGACTTAAAACCAAAATAATAGGCTAAACCGTTTCGATAATGAAAACCAATTCCGGCGAGCAATACCACAAAAAAAGTAATAATAGCATAGCGTAGCAACTTTCCGGAGAAAACAGCTGCTTTCTTTTTTGGTTTACGAATTACATTAGTTTTTCTTCGAACGGTTTGTTTTCTCATTCAAAAACTATTTTTTGAGCACTTTGTTATTCACAACCGATAACAATACATAAAATAGTATTAACAATGGAATTCCTAAATAGCGAAAGAAAACTAACAATAAAAGAGAACAAGTTAAAAAGACGATTTGAAGTGCGTTTTCTTTGAAACTGAACTTCTTGATTTTCAAAGAGAATAACGGAATTTCTGCATTCAGCATGTAAGCACTTAATAGCGTTACCACCAATAGAAACCATGGATTGGTCAATAGCTCAACGATGAATATAGAATCCGTATATTGTAAAACCAAAGGAAGACTTAGAATAAACAGCGCATTAGCAGGTGTTGGCAAACCAATAAAAGAATCCGTTTGACGGGTATCAATATTAAAATTAGCCAAACGATAGCAAGATCCCAAGGCAATGATAAAACCTAAATACGGGAAAAACTGCAAATGACCAGTCGCTGCGGTAGACGAATGACTAATCATCATTTGAAACATTACCAAACCCGGAACCACACCGCTGGTTACCATATCAGCCAAAGAATCCAATTGCAATCCCAACGGACTGGAAACGTTGAACAATCGCGCAAAAAAACCATCAAAAAAATCCAAAAATATACCCAGACAAACAAAATAAAAAGCCATTTCAAAATCTTGGTTGAAAGCGAATACCAATGCGATACAACCGCAAAAAAGATTCAGAAGCGTAATTAAATTCGGGATATGTTTTTTAATAGTCATCATAATAAAGTTTAAGGAATCAAAGTCGCAAATTTAGCATAATAAGTCAATGAAAAGTACGTTTTTTAATAGAGATTTTTTAACAGCAAAAGACAACATCAGCCGTTTTGATGGTAATTATTCTGTTCTCAAATTTATTATGTTGAATAAGCAACCACAGGAAAAAATTCTATTTTAAAAAAATCAGCGAAAACTAGCTTCATCTCTGTCATCCGAGTACCATTTTAATCTGTAGCAACACTACTTTAAAACTAAACCGTGCGGCCAACACAGTAAATTAAACAGCAAAATGAAATAACCTCAGTAAAAAATTATATTTTTGATAAAAATTAAACAGACATTTCGTTTGTAAAAATGACACCCTTGAAAAAAAGCTTTTTAGCAGCAACCCTTCTGATGAGTACCCTGATGCACAGTCAGGTCGTTAGGAAATACTCGAATGAGTTTATGAATATCGGCGTGGATGCTGCAGCATTAGGTATGTCAAATACTGTTGTGGCTTCAACCAATGATGTCAATTCAGGATATTGGAATCCTGCCGGTCTCATCCGTCTGGAAGACCATCAGGTGTCTTTAATGCACGCAAATTATTTTGCGAATATCGCGCAATACGATTACTTGGCGTATGCCAGTCCTATAGATGATCGCAGCGCTTGGGGAATCTCATTAATCCGTTTTGGAGTTGATGATATTTTGAATACTACAGAACTAATCGACAGCCAAGGGAATATTGACTACAACCGAATCAGTTTGTTTTCAACTGCTGATTACGGCTTCACTTTTTCTTATGCGCGAAAATTACCGGTTCCCGGATTTCAATATGGCGTGAATGCGAAAATCATCCGACGCATTATCGGGAAATTTGCCAGTTCTTGGGGATTTGGTTTTGACGTTGGATTACAATTCGAAAAAAACGACTGGCAATTTGGACTGATGCTTCGCGATATTACTACTACTTATAATGTTTGGAATATTGACGAGGACGAGTATCAGAAAATTGCAAATGCGATACCCGGAGAAAATCAGGAATTACCGGAAAGTACCGAGATTACGGCTCCAAAAGCACAACTGGGAATTGCTAAAAAATTTATTATCCGGTATGATTACAGCATTCAGGCTGCAGCCAATGTGAACATGCGTTTTGCCAGAACCAATGATGTAATTGCAACTGATTTTGTGAGTATCGACCCGGCTTTGGGATTGGAATTTGGCTATACTAATTTAGTTTTTGTTCGTGCTGGAGTGGGAAATTTTCAAAATGTACAGCAATTGGACAGTACAGAAAAAGTAGGTTTCCAACCCAATATTGGCTTAGGATTTAAATACAAAGGCATTCAGATTGATTATGCGCTGACTGATTTAGGCAATCAAAGTGCCACCTTATATTCAAATATTTTTTCGGTAAAAGTAGATTTGGGACTGTTTAGAAATTAATTTAGAAGGACACTTAAAATTAAATAGCAACATTGAATTTGAAACAGTTTTTTCGAACTTCATACCAAGTTGCAATAACCCGTTTCAATTACAACAGTTTCTGGTTTGACAAAAAACCTTATACGTCTTTTTTCTTCCTGTAAACCCGTTGGGTGTAATTCAAGTTTTTTTTAACGCATAGAAACATAGTTTTTACGTATTTCTATTAAGACGTTTCACTCTTTTATCTTAAAACATAGCTTTGTTACCCTAAAATTGGGCTATCCTGCTCTTTTTTTCTATAATTCTATGGGTTTATTTTTAAATTATTTTCGGACTTCTTAACTTTAAATAATTGTACCCAACGGGTTTTCTTTAAGTATCTTTGTAAGACAAATTAAATCAATGGAATCGTAAATCAGTTCAATCTGTGCCATCCGTAATCCATATTTTAACATTCCCCTACATGCATAAATCTTCTTTCAAAAAAATAGTTTTACTCTTATTCTTATTTCTAACGGTACATTTTAGTTTCGGACAAAACATTCAATTATCAAAAAACACCCACGTCAGCGTAATCACTTGTGGAGCAGGCAATGAATCCTATTCGCTTTTTGGACACACGGCAATTCGAGTACAGGATACAACCAACGCCATTGATGTAGTGTATAATTATGGCGCTTTTGACTTCAACACGCCAAATTTCGTGATGAAATTCATAAAAGGAAACTTGCAATATTTTGCTGTAGCACACTCCTATCCTAATTTTATCAATCAATATCAGTTTGAAAAAAGATCCGTTTATGAGCAGGAACTGAATATTCCTCTCAATTTAAAACAAAAACTCTTTGACAACCTGAATACTTCTTTGGCTTCCGGTGAAAGTCATTATACCTACAAATTCATCGACAAAAATTGCACCTCGATGGTGGTTGACATCATCAATAAAACATTGGACACTGTTGCCATTGTAAAAAATACCGATACTGATATCACCTACAGAACTATATTATACCCGTATTTTGACGGTCATTTTTATGAAAAATTAGGAACCAGTATTATTTTTGGTCAAAAAGTAGATCAGTTAGGAAGCAAAATATTTCTCCCGTTTGAATTACAGAAAAGCCTGAAAAAAGTTTCTTTTCAAAACCAACCATTGGCAAAGCAAAACAAAACCATAATCGAATTCAAAAATGATGTTCCTATGTCTAGTTGGAATAATCCCTACACGTATTTTATACTGCTTAGTTTTATCGTTTTTATAAACAAGAAAAGCATCGATTTGTTCTACCTCAGCATCATGGCAATACTTGGAATATTCTTTGCGTTTGTTGGGTTTTATTCGCTACATCCGGAATTAGGATACAACTACAATATTCTACTTTTCAACCCATCATTATTAGGATTTCTTTATTTTTATTGGACAAAAAACAAAAAGGGAATTTATAATTTGGCGCTGTTCAATATACTATCATTAGTAGTTTATTTCTTCTTTATAATCAACAAAGCACATTTGGTGTTAGTATTGCCATTGGTAGTTTGTAGCGGAGTTGTTTTAGTGAGAATGGCTATTCAAAATAAGAAACGCATTCCTATCATTATCTAAGCAACCGTTTTAATACTTTTAGTAAAATTCCTTTTAACAATTAGTATTCAACTGCTAATTCGCTAATTTTTTTTAATGTATGAATTCGTGTACTTCATGACTGAAATAATTATTTTGTAGTCGGTACAGATAGTCCTAAAATAAATCACCATTTTGAATTTAATTCGTTTAAATCTGTGGTAAAAAACCGACAAAACTGAACTCCAAAATAAATAATAATAATAATAACTACTGGCCCCTATAAAACAAAACGGTAGTTATTGTTTTAAAAGCAATGTTCAAATCCAGATAAATACTGCGGTGCTTTATGTAATAAAGGTCATATTGCAGCTTGATTAAACTATCATCAATGGTTTCCCCGTACGAATAATTGACTTGCGCCCAACCGGTAAGACCCGGTTTAATAATGTGTCTCGTCTCATAAAAAGGCATTATTTCAGCAATTTCTTTTACAAAAACAGGACGTTCCGGACGCGGACCAATAACAGCCATGTCACCTTTTAAAATATTAATAAACTGAGGAAATTCATCCATTCTGGTTTTGCGTAAAAATTTTCCAAACACAGTCACTCTGGAATCATTGGTAGCGGTAAAAACAGCACCATTAGATTCGGCATTTTTAACCATCGTTCGGAATTTCAAAATTTTAAAAACAGCTCCGTCTTTTCCTACACGCTCTTGCGAATAAAATAAACATCCCCTATTCCCGATAGCATTTCCCACCAGTATCAATGGAAACAAAAACGCACCTATAACAAGACCGGACAAAGAAATGGCAATCTCAAAAATACGCATGGTCAATCGGTATAATTTATTTTGATTGCTTCGACTGAAGGGGAAAAAGCGATAAAAATCGCGAGACATATACTGTACTGGAATACGTTGCGTTTTACTTTCGTAAACCTGGGTGTATTCTCGAATAATATTTCCAGACTCTAATAAATGCAGCAATTGCTGGTACAACTCAGGAGTGATCCCCTCCGTTTTTTGGGAAGCAATAACAATTTCAGAAATCCCATTTTCCTTGACAAAAGAAAATAAATGATCTCTTTTGATGTGTTGTACATAATGATATTCTTCCATTTCCTCTTCATTGGCATCCGTATTAACAAAACCAATTATTTTATAATGCGGATCAATATTTTCTAGGCCTAAAATGAGCTCTTGGACCTGTTCCTGATCACAAATTAATATGGCTTTCTGAAAAAATCGGTTGGAGGCTAAAAAAGCAACATACATCATTCTCCAGATGAACAATGCCAGAAAAATGACCAGAAAAAACAATAGAATTTGGAGTCGGTTGGAAGGCAGTTGCGGGGAAAAAAATGGGGTCAGCAAATACACTAAAACGGTGGTAGAAACAGTAATAAGTGTACTTCTCAACACTTGATATTGGTTGCTGGCCACCTGAAGATTGTACATTTCGAAAATAGTACCAAATACATTAATGTAAATTGCCAAAACGATAACCCAATAATAATTTGTGGCAGATACCGTAAAATAATCAAAAGCAAATACGTTTCCGGTAACGTACAAAGCCGTCAAAACGAACAAAACATCAAAAAGCCGAAGAATCATCTTTCGCTCTGATATTTCAAAATGCATTTTGTCAAATGAAAACATTTGTGTATTGGGGTTTTGACGCAATTTAGTACTTTTGTATCAAATTAAAATTATGATATATTAATTTTTTTAACAAAACTTACTTTTTAACCTAATAAATTTTTTAATTGCAGAAAATTGACAATGAAATGCTACAAAAAATCCGTCAAAATGCATAAAAATAAGGTTTACGAACATTAATCGGTCTAATCTTTTATCCAATAAAATCTATAAAGTATCATTTAAAAAGTTAGTTACAAATTTTCGGCTCCCTTTAAGCTATGGTAAAACGAAAATATCAGCAATCAAAATAATTTTCAACTTTCTTTGGGATTAGGACAAACCGAAAAAATTTAGCAATTATTTCTTAGTTCTATATTCCCTTTAATTTCTATTCTCTACTCTTCTTCTACAATACTCTTTTTCTTGGGAAATCCCAACTGCACATTCAACAGAGATAAAGAATACACAAAAGCTGGTGCGGCGGTACGCATCGCAGCATGATTAATCGTCAAAAACCAAAAGGCAATAAAACACAACAAAAACATATTAAACTTATTTTCCAAATACAAAACCAGCGGCGTAAAAAACAAAAGTAACAACGCTACGATACCCAACGAACCATGCTCCGCTAACATCCGCGTAATTTCGTCATGCGATAACACTTTAATTCCAGTTTCCTGCTCACGAACTTCAGCCCCCTTTCCGACTCCTACCCCAAAAATAGGGTTCTTTAAAAATGTATTTATCTCGTTTTGGGCAACTTCTTCTCTACCAGTAAATTGACTTTTTTTAACCCTTCCAGCAGCATCTTGATTAGCATACCGTTTGTCAATAAGACCACCTGTTTGAAATGAGGTATAGGACCATGTTGCGATCATGGCTCCCATTAATAAAACAATAATATAATTTAACTTAACCCTTCCTCCAAAATTAGATTTAAAATACAAAAATACCAGTAACAGAATGATCATTAGGAAACCCGTTATCATTCCACCTCTAGAAAATGTCAGCATCCCACGGTAGGTAATATTTGAGGCAATAATCAAATTAAGTATCACTTGGAATTTTGTTTTAGAATCCAGTATTAATCTGGAAAAGAAAATAAACATACCCAAACCTAAAATGGTGGCCACCTGATTGGGACCATAACCTCCAGAAGTTTGAAAATTAGATTGCGTTCCGGTTACAACATCCTGAACATTGGGAGTATAAAAAGTAAGGTACACCATACAAGTAATAATAGGCAATCCCATACTTAACAATACACTGTTGATTTCTGCTAATGCAATTTTACGCCGGAACGTATACAAGGAAGCAAGCCCCAAACAAACGGGACCGGAAATATTAAACGCAATGGCCTTTCGAATATTAGTATCAAAATTCAATGTGAAAGTCGAAATAATGACACTTGGGACCAACAATAATAGAAAAATCCAGTAGGGCACCGCACCTTTAGAAAAACCACTGTAATACATCCCAATCAAAATAAAGACCATCACCCCATACTTAGAAATCTCATAAAGTGGATTACCACCGGTCATCCTCAAAAAAACTTCACTTCCTACAACATACGCCGCGGCAATCAACGCTTCGTTATTTCTATTCTGTTTTTTTATTATGTAATAAACCCCGTAAATAAAAATCGAATACCCATAAATCTTTGCTGTAAAAGGCAACAAAAAGCCCAATGCACCAACCACTACGTGGAATAGAACTAAATAGAGATAAGGTTGATCTTCTTTTTTCATTGGTAACTATTTTCTAAGCAATTATTATTTTTTTAAATTAGTTTCTTAAGCTCTTTAAAGCCACTAATCTTGCTCGTTAAATCAAAATAACTTTCAATAAAAATACCCGAACCATAATTTTTAATTATATTTTTCTTCAATCCAATTGCCTTTTTATTAGCTAATTCTTTGTTAAAAAGAGCCTCTTTAATAGCAGATGCTAACGCTTCAGGTGATTTCGGAGGAACAATCCATCCATAAACTCCATTTCCTAAAACTTCTTTACATTGACCAACATCGGTACAAACAACAGGCAAACCAGCCAAACCATATTCCAAAAGTGCAACTGGCAATCCTTCACTAACAGAACTTAAAACCCCAACATCAGCTTTACTTAGAAGTTCAGAAATATTTATGACAGAACCCAAAAAAAACACCTCTTCACTAAGATTTGAAGAAGCAACCTTTTTTTTAACTTTTTCTACCCAATATTTATCTTCTAAAGAACCGGCTAAAAATAATTTAAAAGTAACTTTTTGACTTTTCAATAAAGCGCAAGCCTCAACTAAATTTAAATGATCTTTCTGGTTTCTAATATTTGCTAAGCATAATAATATTGGAATATCGTTTTGAATCCTTTGCTTTACCTGAACCAATGGAAAATTAGGGATGTAAATAATCTGTGATTGGTTAACTTTTAAATTTCGGATATTCCATTCTCTTATTTTAACATTCACACAGACTACACCATCTATTAAAAAAGAAAAAAACTTAATTGTTTTTCGGTCAGAATCCTTTAATAAATCGCTAAATCCCCAATGATCATGCCAGATCAAAATAATTCTTGGAGATAGTAATTTTAAAATAAACCCCCAATAGATGGACGTTTGATGCACATGAATTATTGAAGGCTTGATTGCTCTAATTAATTTGAAGAGCCTGTAAAAGGCAAAAAAATCTATAGTGTTTTTTTTGTGCAAGAATAACACATTACTTTTTTCAGTGATAAAATTATAAATAGGGCCTGCTTTTCTTGAAACGACCAAATAATTTTCAATGCCACTTGCAGTCAGTGTATTATAAATATTAGCACTCATGCGCTCGGTACCGCCAATCTCAAGTGAATCTACAATTTGAAGTATTATTAAATTATTTCTCATGGCCATAATCAATTCCTTCGGCTATAATTATTAAGCTGATTCCGAAAATTCTGGAATACAAATACGGATTAGCTTTTAATAAAAGGTACTTAAAAGGATATGCCACTTTTTGTAAGATTGTTAATTTATTGGAAGGTGCATTAATTGATTCAATAGAATAATCATAATCCACAATTTTTAATCCAGAATAGGTGATTAAGTTTACAGCACTATTAATATTTAAAAAAATTAAATGCCCTGGGTCTACAATTTTTCTTTTTTGCAAATTTCTAATATTGACGGACAAACAGTCTTCTAATGGAATATGCATAACGACATACTTTGCCCTCTTACCAACTTCTGTCAAAAAAGATATTGGATTAACAACATGTTCAAAGACATCATTTAAGGTAACTAAATCAAAATTTTCATTTGATTTAGTAAAGTCTTGCAATAAGAAATCTACATGATCGTCTTCTAATTTTTCGACATGGGGTGAAACATCAAATCCTTTTAAGACTTGGAGTGTATGAAAGTTTAGTTTTAATTCTTTCCCTAATAATTTAATTATTTCTCCTGAACCACAGCCAACATCTGCATAAGAGGAAATCTGTATACTATTTTCTTTTAAATATCTAAATAATATTTTTTTGATAGCTTCGACCTTATAGGTAGCATCTTCACTATGGCGATTTGGATCTTGAAAATAAACACCCTCTTTATACATTTAAATTAATTTTGTTAAACAAAAATAGCAATATACACTAATTTGCCATTAAACGATTAATTTTTTGTTCAAACAAATTCAAAGTAAATTGTTGAGACCATTTTTCTGCTGCGATTGACATTGTAGAATAAAGAGTTTCATGGAATATACAGTCCGAAATTTGTCTTATATCATTGCCTAAATCCAAAGTTACTAAAACTCCTCTTTTCCCATAATCCAACATAAAAGGCACACAGGAAACTGCCGTAGCTATTGGAACACAACCCCAAAACATGCCTTCTGCAATAGCTTTTGGCCAACCTTCACTGTCAGAGGGCAAAATCACAAAATGACTTTCTTGATAGGCCTTTTTAACGGTTTCTTGACTATGATTCCCTTCTAAAGAAATATTTTTTTCTAACTTATTTTTTAAAATATAAGATTCTAATAATTTGCGTTCAGCTCCTTCACCATATAAACTTAGATGAACATTATTCCCTTTTTTAGCTAGTGCCTCTATCAATTGAATAGCATAGATCGGATTTTTCCCTTTTACTAAAGCACCCACAAAAATAAAATTAATTCGTTCTGATATCACTTTTTTAGAAAAAGGTAATTTATCTGCTTCGGTATAAGTTGCCGTAAAAAAAGATTTAATATTTATGGAACTCCCTTTCCATTCTCCATACACCAAAACCTGCATCTTCCGCGTCAGAAAAGTATTACTCAAAATACACTGCTGTAATTTGTACGTTTTAGGCTGCTTTGATTTGGGATCCCAATTGCCGGCATATTTAGCTGTTTTTATTTTCTTAGGAAATGCTATTTGAATAATAGTACCTAAAAGACCCGCATTACCAGGACATCGCAAATGAATGTGATCTGCCTCTTGCATGGCTTTAAAAATAGACCAACTAACTTTAGGTATTTTAAAAATAGTTTTTAAAGTAGATTTTAAATTTAGAATATCAAAATTTTCAATAGCTACAAATTTAATGGTATCATGGTCATACGCAACATCTATAACAGTTCTTTCTGTATATGTTTTAGGAGCTACAATAATTATACGATCGGCATATTTCGTCCAAATATTCATTTCTCTAACATAAGGACCATAAGCAAAATACTGATTTTGCGATAGGATATGGGGCACATGAGTAATTATAACGAAAGTCATTACTTATTGATTTTTGGTTTATTAAATAATAAACTCCACCATCCCACTGTTCTCCCTAACGCTTCGCTAAAGGCTGCCGCCCTTCCCATCGTCGTGAAAGCATTGCTATAGCGTATTAGAGTTAAAAGGATAGTAATGGAATGCCATTTCAGTTTCGCGTTGAAAAGTGGTTTTGGATTCTTTGTACGCCATACATACCATCCATTACGCACCACCATTTTACCGTATTGATATTGATTCGGTCTTCCCAAGTCATCATGAAAATGATTTAATTGGGCTGAAGTATTTAAATATAGCTTTCCTATCTTCGCTACGCGCAACGTAAAATCAGCATCTTCATACAACCCATAGCCCTCAAAATAAGTAGAAAATTGCAAAGTTTCAAATACTTTTTTTCTAAAGGAAGAAACACCTCCCATCAGCATTTCTACTTGATATATTTTACCACTGGGCGGCAAAAAGCCAACGCTCCGTCCATGCGAAAATAAGGTCGAAAAACCAGGTAGACAATCACTATCCAACCCTAGCTTCTTTCTAAGTACAAATCGACTGCCATCAACACGTTTCCAGCCGTCATAATAATATTCATCTATTTTTGGAGAATAATTCTCCCCTACAAACTCGCATTCTGACTCATTTATGATATAACCGCCAGCTCCTAAAGCTTCGGGATAAATTTGATAGGTTTGTAAGAGTTGCTCAAAATAATCATTTTTTAATACAGTATCATCATCGAGAAAACAAACTGTTTCCATCTCATTTCCTACTCGCTCTATTCCATAATTCCTCTGTTTGGTTAGCCCACGGTGTTCCAGTGGAACCAAAAAATATTTTAAATTTTCAAATTGATTTTTTTTTAAAACAATACTCGTTTCCTCGTTTGTTGAGCCATCTATGATTAAAATTTCATTTGGATATAGGGTTTGTTCCCGAACGGATTGCAACAATTTCAACAATGGTTGCGGACGCATGTAAGTGCAGATTATTAAGGAAAATTTCATTTATACTTTTTCTTTAAAAACGGAATATATGGTTGTGAAGTATGCTTCTCTATTTAAATGATTTAACCATAAATTTCGGTTATTAGTTTGCATTTTCTCAAAATCTTCATGGCTTATTTTTTGATGAAATTCAATCAATGCGTCCCTTAAATTTTTACCTGAAACAATAATACAATGTTTTTTCCAATTAACAATTCCTTCCAAAGGTAACCTAAAATCAGTGTCAACTACGAAAGGAATTCGTCCCATAGCTAAAGTCTCATAAAACCGTACTGAATAATTTCCGGCACCTCTAAGGCAAAACGTATAAGGATTTGCTTCTATATTTTCGAAAAAGGCAAGAGTTGTCTTGTTTTTATCTGCTTCAGTTTTGACACCAGCTCTATATTGATTCCTGAAAATAAAATGAGTCCCTATTTGGTCACTTTTTTGCAATAAAGATAAGAATTGATACCTTTTTATACTTGAAGGATAAAACGGTTGATAATCCGTATAGCGCTGTTTAGTCACCCGTTTATAATTATGAAATAAATACAATAATGCTTCTTTTATCCATTTTGAAGCCGAAGGGCTTGCATGACCTACAAAACCAACTTTAGGCAATAACGTTTTTACAATAGGTCTGAATTCTTTTTGAATTCTAGTATACGGATCCTCGATAAATGATGGCAGAATAAAGGTGTTAGAATCAAATTTCGAATTAAACCCACTCATTCTAAAAGTAAATACTGACTTATTGATACTATATCCAAAATCTCCTGCGGTATATACCCAAACTTTTTTTTGCAGTCCAAGAGCTGTGTCTATAAACGCATAAAGCCATTCTTTCTTATTGCTTTCAATAAAATGTATAATATCTACAGGAACAACTACTATATCGCAATCGTCAATATGAGATACCATTTGATACTTTTCTAAAAGTTTCAAATTATTGGTGTAACACAAATCAAAAAGTAAAGGAAAAACAATCCGCCGGTTCGCTGGAGTAATGTATTGATTATCTGTATATAATTTAAGCATTTAATACCATTTTATTTTTGTCTCAAATTTTTATAGGTAATTAATCCTCTTTTAGATTTGTTATATAAGAAACATTCTAAATACAATCGTAAAGCACGCCCTACTTTCAAATATGATTTATTTATTGTGAAAATTTTGTTATCCCGATTAGATTCATGGGCCAGTACCGAGACACTGCCCTCAATTAATGATGCTAAGTTTTTTTTTGTTATAGCAATTTTAGCATCCGATTTTAAAATTCTTATAGCATATTCTGTTTCTCCATATCTTCCTGAAGTATTTTCAAGATAAGTCCCATATCTAAGATAAAAACTCTTTTTAATAATGAAAGGATGATCGCTGTATTGATAATAATTCAATAAAAAATTTCGGAACGAAAATTTTGGAATTAAAGAAACTGCAGCGGTTAAAGGAATTAATTTATTGAAAGGTGAATTAGATGTAAATCGAATCATATCCACTTTCCGTGAATCTAATAGCTCTAAAAATTCTCGCAAAAGATTACTAATCTGAACATTTAAAACAAAATCTTCCTGACAATAAATAATATACTCCCCTTGGCAAGCTTTAATGCCCTTGTTAATATTAGCAGCAAGTCCTTGATTCGTTTTAGCAACAATTAACTGATCAATTTCGTAGTCTTTTATTGTTTCTAAATGTTTGTCCTGACTTGCATCGTCACATACTACAATTTCAGAATCTGAAATATTAAGGCTTTTTATTGCTTTTAAACATTTCAATAAATCTAATGGTCTGTTGTAATGTGTGATTAGAAAACTGATTTTCTTTCTACTTATTTTCATTAATTATAATTTACTGGCCCAATATTGACTCTTCTCCCATTTTTTTTGATATTCTTTTAGAAAGACGAAATAATTATAAATTGATTGTTTTTTTAATAATTTAATAAATAAAACTAGTTTATAACCTAAAAGTTGTTGTTGTGTGTAATGTTTAAAAAAAACATACATGATGGTAGCCGATGGTTTAGGCTGAACAATTTCAGCATCCCACAACTGTTTTACTTTAATTCTAAACCCTCCCATAGGCGCTTTAAGGTGCAAAATACGTATTTCTGGGAAATAAATAATATCAAACCCTTTGTTTCTCAATTGCACCCCAAAATCAATATCTTCACCATAACCAAACTCTAACGCCATATCAAAAGAGACGGTAGTCAGACAACAGGCTTTTACAAAACTATTACCGGAACCAAAAATCCCCGATTGATTGATAATGCCGTAGCGTTGGGGTTCATTTTTCTGTAGATAAGCAGTTGTAAGTACTGAAATCCCAAACTGCTGTATTTTACTCAAAACGGTTTCCACCAACCTTTCGCCGAAACGATTATCATCATCATTCAAGAATACCCATTCACTTTCTACCTGGCTAAAGGCCAAATTACGGGCATTACAAGCACCAGCTTGATGGGTAAAAGTATGTTTAATGATAAAAGGCCAAGTTTCATTTGTCAAAAAATCCAATTCTGAAATACTGCCAGGCTGTGGATTTTGCTCTATAATAATTACATGAACTGGCAGATGAGTTTGTTGCGCCAAATCGCATAAAACGTCATGTAAATAAGGTTTCCGACCAATGGTGGGAATGATTACATCAATCGTTTTTTTATCAATAACTGTCAAAGTGGACTGTACTGGAATAATATCTAGGTTGAGTGCTATTTTTTTTCGGCTTTTAAAAAACAAAGAATATAACAATGGTAAAAGGGGAAATCGTTTTTCGAAAACAAGTAAATTCAAAAATAACAACACTATCCAACGCTTTTTATAGTGTTGTTTCACAAAACGAAATAAAACAAATAAATTGGCTTTTTGAAAAATAGGATGTATTGCGTTTTTCAATAGCAGTTGAGGCTCAGAATAACACAACAAACCCAAAATCATCCCAACTTTTGCCACTGAGTTTAAAAAATAATCAAAATTAGCGTCGGCTTTTATAGTACTTCCTATCAATTTTAACACTGAAGCATGAATCACTCCAACCTCACTACTCATTAACCAAGTAGGATAAGTACACTTGTTATTGACTTTAATAAAAGGGGATTCTTCCACAAAACCTATTCCATTTCCTAAGAAACGAGTATTAGTTTCAGTATAAGAAAGCATCATTTTATTATGATGAAAAAGCGTTGCAATCTTTTCAATATTCAAGCTATTTTCCAGCAATTGATGACACCACACAATAAGCTCCTCAGGAAACTGATGGGCTAATTTCATAAGCACGGCAGCAACGCTAGAATCCATATCAAAAGGAATCAATTCATTGTGAGTAGATACAACTTTAACTATACGGTTATTTTGATGATAAACAACAATCACGATTGGCCTATTATAGATTGATAAAAAAGGATGTTTTGCTGTGCAATTTTTTCTATGTCAAAAATTGCTTCCACACGTTTTCTGGCGTTTCCTCCCATTGTCAGACAAAGGTTAGAATCCGCTAAGAACTCTAATATTTTATCAGCATAAAGAGTATGATCTTTCGGATGAACCAAAAAACCAGTTTCGCCATCTGCAATTAATTCTTGTGCCCATCCTATATTAGTATTAACCACTGGTTTTTGTAGCGCCATTGATTCTATAGTAACCATCCCCAAGGTTTCTGCGAAGCTGGGAAATATGCAAACGTGTGCTTGCTTTATGTAGTTTTGAATATCCTGATAGGGTATTTTCCCAAGGTAAGTTACTTTTTCTAAATCATTAGTGTCAAATTCTTTTTGAAGCATTTGCCAAGTCGAATGACTGCCTGTTTGTACATCCGACGAATCTCCACCAATCAAAACCAGTTTCGCCTCCGGAAATAGCAATCTAACTTTTTTAAAAATTTCAGGCAGTTCAAACACGCCTTTCTTACGTATTACCGTACCTATATACAATAACAGTCCCTTTTCAAAAAGCGCAGGATTTGGATTTTCAAAACGGTTCAATTCAAGTCCGTAATGGATAGTTTGTACCAGTTTATTTTTTATCCCGAATAATTTCTTAGAGATATTTCCCGCATAAGTAGTAGGCGCAATAAAAGCTTCGGCATTCTTAACAGCCAGCTTTTCGAACCAATAATTTTTCAATTTTTGATGACGCTTTTCAATATGGCAAAAATAAGTATCACTTCCATGAAACCGAATTACCAATGGCACTTTTAAACGCATAAAAGCAGTAATTCCAGTCCAATCCGGTACTTCTACAGCATCAATTTTTTTAGTAAGTATTTCATTATTGAGGTAGTTTTGAAGGTATTTTCGATGCCAATACCAACCCATGAATTTATACTTTCTGTATTTGATCAAATGAATTGTAATTCCATCTTCGGTAAACACAGCATCTTCTTGCTGTCCATACACAAAAACCGAAACTTTAATTTTTTTTTTAGCCAAAGTAACAACTAAATTTCGGATACTGGTACCAATACCGGCAGCGTGGGCTACTTTTTCATGAGGATATTCAGGAGTAAGAAAGGCAATATGCATAGTTTATTTATTACAATTATTAATTGAATTTTACATAAACATCTCCAAATTGAGTATTTAAAAATGCATCAGTAGAAACCAACATAATTATTTCATTAAAATCAACCCATTGTGGCAAAGAAAATTCTGTATTTTCTGTTATACAGTAATTGAACAAAATCTTTGAATCTGACAAGTTATTTAAATAAGATAAACAATCTATTAATGCCTCTTTACGCTCAGGAACGGTATATTCTAATGATAATACATTTACATTTTGAGTAAGTCCTTTGAGCACTTCCAACTCAAAACCCTCAACATCAATTTTTATAAAATCTGGATTTCCGTATCTTGCGATTAAAGAATCTAAGGTAATCATATCTATAGTTCGAGTTTTATCCCAGCTAATCTTTTTAAATCTTCCACTATTTTTAGTTGAATCAATCCATTCTCTTGAGAAGGAAGATAAAATATTCGCATTAGTGGATATATACATTAATTTGGTTTCAATGTCTTGACCAACACCATTTTGAAGTATTGTTATTTTTTTTCCATATTTTTTTCTTAGATATCTAACGCATTCTATTTGCGGTTCAATCGCAATAATTTTTATGTTATTATTTATTAAAGGCTCAATTCTGTTGCCATAATTTGCGCCAATATCAAAAAAAATGCTGTCTGATTTAAGAAATTGAGCATAAAATTTACGTCTTTGGTCAATAAGCATCTTCTCATTTGAACTTCTATACCAAGATTTAATAAATTTTATATTAGTTATACCAAATGCATTTTTAATTAAATTCTTTATATTCATAGCTTCATTATTTCCTAATTATCATTATATATTTTTTAAAATATTCTCAGAGGATTTACTGGTTCTTCTCCGAGTTTTCCATTTAAGAAAATCCGTAATAGGCTTCCTTTATGTTTTATACATCCTCAGGTTTATTTAAAAAAATCATTTAAAATTATTGTAGTAAACTTTTGGGCCCCTACATCATTCATATGTCCACAAGAAGAAAAATATTGATCACCTTCTACCACATTTTCATAATTATGAATTTCAGGATAGATTGCCTTTACTTTCTCAAAATAATTTAATCCTTTAGTATTGGAACACATAGGCGTCATAACAGCTATCAGGTTAATATGATTCGCTTTACAAAGATGCTTTATTTCTTCGTAATATCTATTGTGTAACGGTTTTAGATTCGTTAAATCATTTTTCATATTCGCATTCGGATTTTTGCCTAAAGGATAATACCCTAGATGATCCAACAGTTTTGTTGGTTTTTGCATTACCATATTACACATTTCCCGAAAACCAATTTGTGGGTCAAAAACAATATACCTGTAAAAAGGAATATAATAGTTAGCCCAAAAATGAGGCTGTTGTATAAAGTGTGCTTCAATCACTTTAGAACGGTGTATGTAGGGTAAAAATTTAGAAGCTACACTCTCAGACTCCTGTTCATTAGCTAAATTCAAATCAGCTTCCAGTATCACATTTTTTATTTTATAATGACGCTCTGTCATTAATTTCAATAATAAAGAAGCTTCAAACAAATGCCCCCCACTCATGCCGTAATTAAAGGTTTTCAATCCTTTTTGTTCAAATAGTGGTGCTACAAAATGATTATTCGCCCTCGAAGATCCTAAAATCACCACGTCATAATTTCGAGCCTTTGAGTTGTAAACATAATCAATTTTCCCTCTATTCGAAGACTGTAAATAAACAGTGGTGTACAAAAAATCCAATACCACCAACAGTAAAAGTAGTAACACGAGGGTTTTGAGTGAAAAAATTAAAAACTGCTTCATTGTTGTTTTATTCTGTATTATTATTCTAGTATTTTAACGTATAGTATTTGACACCTCGATTTGACAAACCAATCTTTTGTCACGTCGAGCGTAGACGAAGGACTCGATTTGATAATTAAACTTCTCACTATGTCACGTCGAGTGCAGTCGAGACGCTTTTATGTCTTTATGAATCTCGACTGCGCTCGATTTGACAATTAAACTACTTTCTTTGTCACGTCGAGCGCAGTCGAGACGCTTAGTCAAACTATTCTTCTATATCTTCAAAATCCGATTTGTATTTATGATGCGTTGCATTTCTACATTCTGATAAATCTTGTAATTTGTCAAAATTTTCATCAATTAGCGCTTGTTTTTTCATCCTACTCCATTTTTTTATTTTTATTTCAAATTCGATAGCCTGATTAGGATCGGTAAAATCCTGATAAAAAACTAATAAAACCGGTCTTCTACTGTACGTATAGGCTTCTGGATATTTACCCATATTATGTTCCATAACTCTTCTCTCAATATCAGAAGTCAAACCTACGTATAGTGAATCGTCAATACAACGAAGAATATATACATAGTAGAATTTCATATACTGTTTTATTTTAAATTAAACGAATCTCGACTATAGCTTGTCCTGAGCGTAGACGAAGGACTCGATTTGACAATTCGACTATAGCTTGTCCTGAGTGTAGACGAAGGACTCGATCTGAAATCGTACTCATTCTTGTCACGTCGAAAGTTTATACTGAGCGAAGTCGAAGTACAGTCGAGACGCTTTATCACTTCGAAAGTTTATACTAAGCAGAAACAAATTACAATCAATTTCCTTATTTATATCAAAACTGAAAATAAATAAATTCTTTATAATCGGAATACGTTCCCAACGCTACAATTGCTGCAAAGCATAACGTTAATTTCAAATAACTGTATTTCCCGGAAATGGGTTCTGTTTGCATACGGCTGTTCCATTCCACAATAATAAAAGCAAATATTAAAATAATGATTTCATAATTGTAACGCTCGTTTTCCAAATACTGTGATTCAAAAATTCTATTGGTAAAAATACGACCAATATATTCAAAAGCATCTCCTATCGATTTTACCCGGAAGAAAATCCACGCCAAGCAGGTTAATGCAAACGTACTAAAAATGCTAAAGAAAACTTTAACGGAGACTACATCCCAATCTAAGGATACTGTTTCCATGTTAGTCCGATTCCGTTTCAAAAGTAACAACGGTAAAAAATACAAAGCGTTAATGAAACCCCAGGCAATAAAAGTCCAATTGGCGCCATGCCAAAAACCACTGACCAAAAAAATTATAAACGTATTGCGGATTTTCATCGCCGTACCACCACTGCTACCGCCCAACGGAATGTATAAATAGTCTCGAAACCAAGACGAAAGCGAAATGTGCCAACGCCGCCAAAACTCGGCAATATCTCTGGAAAAATACGGATAATTAAAATTACGCAATAAATCGATGCCAAACAATTTAGACATTCCCAATGCCATATCCGAATAACCTGAAAAATCACCATAAATCTGGAAGGCGAAATAAACGGCGCCAAGAATCAGTGACAAGGAGTTCATCGATTCGTAATCATCAAAAATCGCATTGGCATAGGTCGCACAGGTATCCGCTATAACCACTTTTTTGACCAATCCCCAAACAAACTGAAAGATTCCTTCTTTGGCTTTTTGATAGTCAAAACTGCGTTTTACTTTCACTTGAGGCAATAAATGCGTCGCTCTTTCAATAGGCCCCGCCACGAGTAATGGAAAATAACTGACAAATAAAGAGTAATCTACAAAATTATATTCTGCCTTAATTCTTTTTAAATAAATATCAATTACATACGATAATCCGTGAAACGTATAAAAGGAAATACCCACTGGCAGAATAACGTTCAGTAATAAGGGACTTGTTTGCAGCCCGAATCCATTTAACAATTGGGAGAAAGAATCTGCAAAAAAATTATAATATTTAAATACTCCCAAGAAACCCAAATTTACACTGATACTCAACCAAAACCAAAATTTTCGTCCAAGTTCTGTCTTGGCTTTTTCTATCCGAATACCGGTATAATAATCTAAAAAAGTAGAGAAAACCAGCAAGAACAAAAAACGCCAATCCCAACAGGAATAAAAATAATAGCTCGCAATAATGAGTACTGCATTTTGAGTGCTTTTGGTTTTATTAAAAACAAACCAATACAACACAAATACAATAGGCAGGAAAACGGCAAAAGTTAAAGAGTTGAAGAACATGTTGTTTTTATTATTTTTTATTATTTTTAAATAGTTCCTCTGCAAAGATTTCAGTGAATTCAGTTGCACCTAACTCATTCAAATGAAAACAATTCACAAACAGCGAACCCTCTTGTATGACAGTAGAAAAATCATATAGATCTGGAATTTTAGTTTTTAGTTTTTTGACATAATCCAGATTTTTGACATGCCTGCAAAAAGGAGCACAAAAGAAGACAATTTTTATATTATTTTCGGCGCCAAATTTTTTTATTTTTTCATAGTAGAGACTATGCGATGCAATAGAGGCTGGTAAAGAAGAATGGTTTTTATTAATACTTTCATTAGCTTGCCCTGTTAAAGGACTATATCCCTTTTGTTCTGCTACTGCGGTTTTACTGCCAACCAAATTTGCTAAAAATTCTCTAAAACCAATCTTTTGATCACTCCCTAAATACCTTGTGAAGGGAACATAATATACACTTGGATCTTTTCCTACATAATCAAGCAAATAGTTCTTGGTTACTTTATTGTCTCTGATAAACGGAGTCATTTCGTATGGTAAATTAATCGATTTTCCTTTAATATCAAAAATATAATCGACTTGAATAAACACAGTATCTGTGGCAATAGAATAGGATTTCAACAATTGCAAAACCGTATAAATATCACCCAGTTTGGCTGCCTCATATCCTAAATTGATACACTTTTTTTGAGTTTTACTTATTATGATGAATGGATCAATTCCATTTTCCACTCTGGAAGAACCTAAGAAAATATAATCCACTTTAGTATTTTTCAAACTTCTTAAATACTGAAATTTAGTTCTTGGGACAGAATTTTCATAAACAGTTGTATAAGTAAAATCTAAGAGTATAAATACAATTAAAAAAGTAATTAAAATCCCAATTGTATGAATTATAAATTTTTTCATATTAGACTACAATTTTCAATTACTTAAAATTGCATCTATACTTTTCCATATTTTCTCTGAAGCTTGAGTTGGGGTTACACCAGCCACAATTTCATACCATTTTTTCCCTTCTGAAACATTGGATAATTCACCTTTTAGGATTTGGTTTACCAAATGTTCCAACTCTTTTTTATCCGTACAAAAAACAGCTGCTGCTGGACTGGGCATACTTCTAAAATGAACATACTTGTAATTTTGACCGATGTCTCGAATTCCTTTTCTTAATTGAGGTTGCTCGTAATTGAAGTAAATACACGATTTTTCATGAGCCACAAAATCAAAAACTGTTGAGGAACATACATTGGTCACAAATTCAGAATGGGCACAAACATTATATAATAGTCCTAAATCTTTTTTCGTAGGCAAAATTTCATTCCATTGTTTCCCCATCGGTTTCCAGACTGGGTCTATAACAGCAATAATATCGGTATTCGCCTGCAAAACAGCATCATATCGATTAGTGGTATCAACGGGACATTTTCGGTAAATAATGCCCAAGTTTTTCCCTTTGCTGTTTAAGCTGCGTACTGCTTGAGCCAAATCCTGTAAATAATACTGATCCAAAGGCGAAGTGGTTTCATCATCACCAGAATAACAAATGTATTTTTTTTCAATATCTAAGTTATGCTCAGCAAAAAAAACGGCTCTTTCTTGCAGCAAATGGCTATCATAATGAGGTTCAAACTGAGGTGTTCCAGTAACTATAACTTGAGATTCCTGTACAAAAGGATAATATTTCAAAACTTCGTCTTTCATTAGATCACTCCAGACAAAGTAGTAATCCGTTTCCACAACCTGCATGGCCTTAGGCACATTATCCCAGGAATAGACGAAAGCCACAGTAGGAATTCCTAAATCTTTGGCCGCCAATAAAGCACTTATAGATTGCGTGGCGCGTTGTGTGGTGCAAAACACCAAATCCGGTTGATGCTCTTGTAACTGTGCTCTACAATACTGGTATTTTTCAGTCGACCTTTCTAAACTACAGATTCTTTTTCGGATGCGGACAATCCCTTTTTCCGAAGAATTCAATCCTATTAACAACTTCGTATAAAGTGTTATCAATGTGTTTTTTACACCAGTATAGCTAAAAGGAAATTTATAAGTAGGATACACGTCATCCTTAAACTTCTTTTGCGAAACATTCAACTCAATGTGTTTTCGAATGCGAGAATAGATTGGCGTTAACCGATTTATTTTATGGTTTTCTATTGTAACCTCATCGTAACCCAACTCCTCTTGAAGAGAGAAAACGGTATTGTTCCAATAGACAATTTGGTGTCCTTTTTGCACTCCTAATTCTTTAAACTGCGTAAACGCAAAATTACGCAACCCCACTCCATCGGGAAAAAAAATAAATATTTTTTTACTCATAAATTAATGCCCAAACTATTTTGGTATTCTTCAAGATTTTTAAACGAAGTCTACTTTGTAGTATTTTTCTTTATAAATTCATATTCTATTCTAATAGCAAAATTGAGAAAAAAAAGAAGTTTAAACTCAATTATAGCAATTGTTCTTGTGAAAATTTAATTCTATAATTACAGATACTTTAAAACGAAATAAAGAATAAATCACACAAGACTTAATCTATTGTAATTTCGAAATAAGACAAATCGTACAATAAGAATAACAATAGTTACTTCTAATCGTTGACGCAAAATAGGTATTACCTAGAAAGAGTAACAACAAAAAACTACAATTTCCTATTTTTCAACTTATCCCTTTGCACTTGCTCAATAGGCAAAATATCCGTTGATTTAAAGGATAAAGCACCATGAACTGCGTTTAAGTCTCGTGATAATTTTCGCAATCCCATAGGCTCTAATGACGCAGCATGATCGGTCCCTTTCCACGTGCGATCGATCGTATAGTGTCTTTCAATAATGTTAGCACCCAGTGTGTAGGCTGCTATATCTACCGCTATTCCTAAATGATGTCCGGAAAAACCAATATGTTTTACGGTATCACCATATTTTTGCTTCAGCAAAGTAATATCTAACAAACATACATCCTCAAAAGGTACAGGATAACCTGAGGTACAATTGTATAGGACTAAATCCTTATTTCTGCCTTTTTCAACAAAATAATTAACCAGAGTATCTGTTTCATTTTTAGTGGTCATTCCTGTAGAAATATGAATTTCCCCTCGGTAATGATCACAAAGCCAACCTAACATATCAAAATTATTATTACAGGCTGAAGGGATTTTAATAAATTCTGGCTTAAGCGATGCAATTTCTTTGGCTGATGTCGTATCCCAAACAGAAGTCGAATACGTAATATCTATTGATTCACAATAATCCTTTAACTCTTGGTGTTCATTCGCATCAAATTCTAAAAATTCCCTATGCGCACCATACGTATCCCCGTAAGAGTTGCTGGCATTAGGATGTGGTGCATTGTATTGCGCTTCGGTCAATAATTCGGTATTGTTCCTCTTTTGAAACTTAACCGCATCAACATTACAAAATATCTTAGCAATCTTTATCAATTCTTTTGCAATTTCTATATCTCCTTTATGATTACATCCAATTTCAGCAATTACATAAGGTTTTTTAAACTCAGTCATATCTTTTATTATACTTTAATAACGTTTCACAAACTTCTCTGATAGCTCCGGCTCCCGAAGCACTACCAAGCACAAAATCAGCATTTAATTTCACAATGGATGTAGCATTTGCCGGAGCAAAAGACCAACCTGAACTGCACATATTCGTCAAATCATTCACATCATCACCTACATAAGCAACAGCACCAAAACTACTATTTTTAGTGGCAAGAAATTGTTTTAAAAAAGAATATTTATCTTTAATGCCAAAAAAAGCCTCTTTAATTTGAAGTTTTTCCATACGCTCTGCCACCAGTTTAGAATTTTCAGAAGTCAATGTGATCACTTCAACATTATTTTCTCTTAAAATCTCTAATCCCATACCATCACGCATGTCAAATTTTTTTGCCATTTCTCCATCTTTATTATAATATACTCCTCCATCTGTAAAAACACCATCTACATCCAGCACTAAATATTGAATCCTTTGGTTTGTTTTCATTGCTTTTTGCCGCCCCATTAATAGATTTTCAACAATATTCCAGTCAGCCAGACTATCAATCTCCATCAAAGTTTCTTCTGACATGGTCACCAAGCCAATGTTCCCGCTCACTCTGTTTTTAGAATCTAAAAAAAGTTCTTTGTTAGTAGCGTAAACTGCACCATTTTCTATTAACAATCCCTCAAAATCTTGTCTTCTGGGCCTGTTGAAAACATCATAATTTTGCGGGGTTCCATCACTGTTCCAGGTAAATCGATGCGTATTGACCACAGTGAGGGCACTATCGTATTTTTCGGTGGTGATTTTGTCCAAAACGGTATTAATATCCGCTGCCAAAGTCAAGGGAGAAGTCGCTTGTAATAAACATAAAACATTGTAATCGTGATTGATTTCCTCAGAAAACTCTAGCATAGTGCTTTCTGTAGAAGCGGTATCATCTGCATTTTCTTCACTACGCAACAAGGCAAAAACCTTATCGGTCCAATAGTATTCCCGTTCTACATAACTAATTATTTCCGTATCGTTTGTAAATACATAAACGGCATCCAAATCAGAAAAAATAGCTTCAGTAAGGACCCATGAAAACAAGGGACGACCCACCATTTTCTTTTTATTTTTCCCTGGAATTCCTTTAGAATCTTTACGTAGTGGAATGACACATATTTTTTTCATAATTATATACTATTTATTTTATTGAAAAAATCTAAAAAAAACAATACCCAATTTAACTAAAACAATACTTATATTTTAGAAATGGACTCATATAATTTTATTATTTCAATTTTATTTTTGTCTCTATCGTACCTTTCTTTTATAACCTTTATATTGTGTTCAAAAGCTTTTTCAATCATTGCTGGATCCAACAATGCTTTTTTAATCAATCTTTCAATATCTTTATAATTTAATGCATCTTGAATCAGAAGTCCATTATATCCATCAATTATAAGTTCCTCAGTTACATTACCCGGATTAGATTGAATTGGAAAAGCTCCCATGCCCATTGCCTCTATCATTGAGTTGGGCAAACCATCTGACATGCTATTTCCAATATAAATATAGCTTTCTCCCATCATTTTTAACAGCGCATTATTTTCAATAAAATCTGATCTTAAATTGATTCTTATATTCGCTTCTTTAAATCGATCTTGATTATTTATATAATCTTGAATTTCATGATCAGCTCCAAACACAATAATTTCATGATTTTTCATCAAAACTAACAATTCTTTTGTCAAAGCTTTAATAATATTAATACCTTTCCCAATACAATT
This sequence comes from Flavobacterium sp. DSP2-3-1, assembly GCF_049896865.1. Classification (NCBI taxonomy): domain Bacteria; kingdom Pseudomonadati; phylum Bacteroidota; class Flavobacteriia; order Flavobacteriales; family Flavobacteriaceae; genus Flavobacterium; species Flavobacterium sp. DSP2-3-1. The sequence continues at coordinate 102,648 of NZ_JAFCVD010000012.1, forward strand.
GTTATAACCTTTAATTAAAATTATTTTTCTCAGCGAAACTGGAAGCATTATTCTATCTTCAAAATAAATTCCACCATTACCTGGAAAAACACCTAAAAACTGATTCGTAAATCCATTTTTTTTTGCAATTTCAAAATCTCTGAAGCAATCGGTAATCAAATAATTAATTCTTTTTAATGTTCTATTCCTTAAAAAATCAGAAATTTGTAACTGTTGTGTAAAAAACATATCACTTCCCCAAGATGAAAAAACCCAGTTAACGGAGTTATATTTCTCCATCACAGAAAGAATTGGTAAACACGAAATTTGCATTTCAAAGCTGTGTACCACATCAGGCTCAATTTCTAATAATTTATGTTCGAAAATTATTGCTGTATTTCGTTCATTGAACTTTTGTACAAAATCATAAAGCCTCGGAAATTTGTTTTTCATAAAATAGCGTCCTGGATAATTCCATCTTAATCTCCAGTCAACAATTTGATTTATCCAACTAATCTTTGACACTTTTTGTTTACTGTCAATCACATCAAACCAATATACTTCATGTCCAGCGTTTTCCAATTGCTCTGCCCATTTAAAAAAATGAAGCGAAGCCATAGAGACCATTAGAATTTTCATAATTAGAATTTTATTTTAAGTACAATAATTCCTTTATCTTGTTCATAAACATATTGATAGGGATGGTTTCGAAAATTAACAATCAATGTTTCTAAAAGTTCATTATTAACTTCATCAATTTGATAATACTCAAAAAACTTTTTTCCGATCAGCTTCCTTATATAATTTCTAAAATTCTTTTGAAATGGGCTTTCTGTAACTGTAAATTGTAAAACCATATCCTTACTATTAAACAAACTCCCTTTTAAAAAAGCATCAATTTCATCTTTTTCATTCGTTAAAGTAAAAAAATGGGTGGGAATTGCTAAAGTTTTATAACTATTTTCCTCTGGAGAAATCCCCCAACCAAAATTATTATTTACTTTTGATATTCCTAGATTTCGAGTTTGCTTCAAATAGCATTGATTTATTTTCTCCAGACTATTATGAAATGGGGCTATACTATTTTTTGTTCGATAGGCTTTTTGATGCCATTGGTGCAGCATTAGGACTTCTAATTCATAAAATCGCACTTTAAATCCTGAATTTATCAAGCGTACATGAACATCCGTATCTTCAGCTCCCCAACCGTGATAAAACTCATCATATCCGTTTATTCTCTTTAAAATATCAGTGGGATATAAGGTCATTCCTGTCGCCTCTTCAGTAGAATAATGTTTCACTTTATATGTTTCAAAAACACACACTTTTGCAGACTCTTTTTTACTTAAAAAACCAACTTTAAAATAGATTACTTCATCCAGAGATTTCAATTGAGACAATTGCGCGATGAAATCTTTTCTAAAAAGCATATCGATATCTGCAACAAAAAAATAAGGAGAATTACATTGCTGCAAAGCAATATTAATAGCTCTAGACTTATTCCACAGTTGCCCTTCAACTGGACATGATATCAATTGTATAAAATCATAGCCTTTTACTAATTTCTTTAAATTATTAGCAAAAACAGCTTCACTGCCATAATCTACCAGAACAACATGAAACAAATGAAGCGATTGTTGATTCAAAGAATCCAAGCACTTTTTTACAATTCGCAAATCTCGGTTACGGTAAGTTAATACTAATGTTATCATTTTTTAATACAATTAAACCCATAGCATATATTAGGCTGTACATTTTTCAAATTACAAGCATTTTTTATTATTTCAACTATTTTAAAAAGCTTAATTTCTCTTTTCAAATGTTCGATATATAGAATACAAATATAACTTTGCAACTTGATTCTTTTGTTTGTAATTCAACATAATATGGAATAACATTTTAAGCGAAGCCAGATATTTTTTTTCCCTATTTAAACTTGCCATTACATTTTTTTTAGCTCTAAAGATACTTTCATTTATCGCAGCTCTTTTATGTTCAAAACCGTTATCGTTGGCAATACATTTTAAAATATTCAAATTAACTTTTACCACATCACTATTCACTTTTCTGATCCTCGAAGAAACACCTATATCTATTCTATAAATAGCTGTTACCTCATCTAAAAAATAGATTTTACCTTCGTCTTTAATAGTCCAAAGATAAGTAGGCCAATCACCATAAGGAAAATGAATCAACCAAGAAGGAATTTTTTCGTTTTTTTGATTGTTTTTAAATAATACGGTAACCGAAGGTATAAAATTATTAAAAATTAAATCTTCAAAAGTTGTGCAACTTTTTTGATTTTCCATAATCATCTCTTTGAATTCTCCATTAGAAAAAAGTCTCTTTATTTTTGTAAATACTATTGAAAAATCTGGGTGAGATTCTAAATAATCAACTTGTTTTTGTAATTTTAATTCATCAATCCAGTAATCGTCTCCATCACAAATAGCGATGTATTTCCCATCACATGCTGCTATGGTTCTCATATAGTTGGCAATCAAACCAATATTTTTTTCTAATGACAGTAACAATTTTATTTTTTGAGGATAATGAGTAACATATTTTTCGCAGATAATTCTGGTCGTATCTGTACTACAATCTTCTCCTATTACCAATTGATAGGTGAAATTTGTTTTTTGCATCAAAATACTCTCAATAGTTTGTGCTATAAATTGCTCTTGATTGTATGTAAGCATAAAAATACTGACCGTAATATTATTCATTTAAAAACTAATTAAAAAGAATTAATATCATCCGTAATGATCTCTTTGGTCGCTTCTAAATACCCTTTCCCCCATTTCTGGCAGGGTTCCAGATGATTGCCTTCAGCCCATTCATTCCAAGCATTAATAAATAAAAATCGTTCCGGCATTTTATCCCAAGGATAGCTGTCTTTGATATGCTTCAGCCAAACTTTATATTTATCGGGTGAAGCATTATGCAGGATAAAAAAGTTAACTTTCCTTCTTGATGAATTATCCCACATAGGAGTAATTGCGGGATAACAATCCCGTTTAAAACCAGAATCCATTTGCATTTTGGCATATTGTTCGTAATCATAAACGGCTTCAAACTTATTTTTTATTGAAATCTTCACTTTTTTCAATAACCTTTTTATTGTCTTTTTAAAAAAAGTATTATTTATTATACTGGGTCTTACACTGAAATTAGGTTGAAATTCAAACATAAAATCAAATCCTTTGCTTTTGGGTTCATGATCGTATTCAGATGTATGTGCAAATCCAATGTAAATGTCCGGAAAACCTGCTTTTTTTACTTCTTCACGCCATATTTCAATTGTTTTTTCAACATTTGGAAACAGTTTGGGTCTGTAAATAATAAACATCGGTTTACCTTCTACTTTAATATAATTATCATCTTTAAAATAGTCTATTAAAACTTTGATATGATTGTAATCGTCTTCCTTTGAATATTCCTGTTTCAACAATACATCCGATTCTCCTCCATTCCAAATTCTTGTCCAATTTTCATTAGCCCAACACATCATAAACGGGAAATCTTCTTTAGGATTTTTTAGTTTTCTGTTTAATGGTTCCTCAAGCACTCGTTTTCCGTTGAACCAATAATGGTAATAGCAAAAACCATGTATCCCATGTGATTTTGCTAATTCTTCCTGAGCGAGTCGTGTTTCATGTAAACGCAAATCATAAAAACCTAAATCTGCCGGTAAATGAGGTTGAAAATGCCCCTCAAATCTAGGAGTGGCTTTAGTTACATTAGTCCATTCTGTAAACCCTTTACCCCACCATTGATCGTTTTCAGGTATGGGATGAAACTGTGGAAGGTATATTGCTATTGGCTTTATTACTTTTGACATATTCTATAGAAATAAATTAATTTACCGATTAGTCGCGCTTCAATTTTTTTTAAAAAGGGTTTTTTATTTTTATTTCTTATTTCGTTTTGTTTTATGCGAACCGCATTAACCAAATCTTTTTCTTTTTTTTCTTTAAAATAATACAAAAGAATTTTAGCTCCTTCCTTAAAACCATGCCTCATCAAAGCGTAATTTGCTGTCATCGAATCATCTCTTATTCGATAAAGAGCCAAAACATTAGTATTATTTTTAATCTTTTTTGAAACATAAAACAATTGCGACCAGAAAACCCAATCCTCATGATTTGGCAGCGTTTCGTTAAATAAAATTTCATTGTCTACTATTAATTTTTTTTGAAACAAAACGGAATGACATGGAATGGACATTCTATATTCCCAATCTAAAATAATTTCTTTTCTAAAATTTGTCTCAGAAACAAATGGAGTTAAATACCGGTAAGGTGCTGCTAATTCAATATTCCCATCTACAAACGAAAAGTAATTTGAAATAGAAACTTGAGCGTCTTGCAAATCTATTAGCTGCTGTTCAAATTTACTTGGTTTGATTAAATCATCCCCATCCAAGAATTGTACATAATCTCCTTCTGCAAGCCTTAATCCAGCATTTCTTGCACTACTCAAACCACCATTAAACTTGAAAAAATATAAAAACCGTTCATCAAAATCACACCATTTTAAAGCAATTTCTTTTAAACCATCTGTACTACCATCATCAATTATAATACATTCCCAATTTTTATGTGTTTGTTTTAAAACAGATTGTAATGTTTCCTCTAAAAAAAGGGCTTGATTATAGCACGGTATGATTACAGATATCTTATTATTCATTTTGATTTCTTTAAAATAATACTATTAGGCCTTATTTCAACTTGTTAACATTCATTATTTTGATTAAAACAATAGTGTAAATCATAGATTATTCCGCACAGCAAAAATACTTGACCAATGCTTGGAATCCTTCCAAACAATAAATCCTCTATTTTCAATAATGGCTAGAAATTCGCTGAGATCATTATTTCGATCCAAATGCATTTCAATATTCATCGCACCCACTTTGTCCATCCAGCTTAAATCCTCAGATTCGAGAATCGCTTTCTCGGCACCTTCAATATCCATTTTTAAATAATCAATATGCGTAAGATTATGATTTTTTATGATACTTGACAGTTTGAGTGACGGCACCTCTATTAACTCATCTGCATCTTTTTTTTCTGTGTCATTTAAAATGGCATACGAATCGTAATTTGCAGTATTTCTATACGTTACTGTCGCATCTTCTATCCACACAGCTGTATTAACTACCATCACATTATCATAAAACTTGGTGTTTCGTTTAGCAAGAAGATAATTTTCTTTATTCATTTCGTATCCAATAATCTTTGAAGTAGGATAGATTTGTTTCATATGTGCTATTGTAAGACCAATATTACTACCTAAATCAAGAATTACAGGATTAGCTGAAATTTTTGACAGTGTGGGAGGCAAATGATATTGATCTTGTAACACATAGTGCACAACTTCTTTGTCAATAAAATTTTTACGAATTTTAATCGTATGCAACCAACCTTTGGGCTTTAAATAAATGAATCCTTGTTTATTACTATCTCTTTTGATCTTTGATAATTTAAATTTATCAATGCTAGAAAATAAGGGATGTGGCGCTACTAAATTTTTTATCCTAAGATATTCTTTTTTTAGGGCTTGGAGTGCTTTTATAAACATTGTTTGTGTTTTCATATATTCATATCATACCAGTGTTAATCATAACCCAAAAGAAGAGACTACTACTTAAATTAATATTTCATTTTTAAATAGTAAAGCTTTCTTTAATATTAAATGCTCGCAAACAAAGTTGATTTTCATCACTTTCCAATAATGGTTCTACAAGAAAACTTACCTCCAATAAGACAACGAAAAAGCGTAAAAAATCGAAACTGTTTACTATAATTTTTGATACGGATGTCAAAACCGCTTTGGTTTATTATTATTAAATCATTTAGTAGCAAAACCATATAACCCAGAATACATTTGTCCGTTTTTAAAGGGTAATTGCTGCGATTTATTATCTTTCTTAATTAAAAAATTTGCAAATATGCTTACAAATGGCTTCATAATATTTCTATATTTCTTAGAAAATCTAAATTCAAAAAACAAGGCTATTGATAAGGCAAAATGATAATAAAACCCACCTAAAGGTTTAATTATTGATGAAGTATATTGGGCTCGTTTGAAATGCTCTTCTAATGCAAAAGGAGTAAATCTATGATAGTCGTATGGCTCTTCATGGAGTGGCCAAATTCCAGGTACTGTAAAAAAGAAGATACCTCCTGGTTTTAAAACTCTTTTAATTTCTTTTAAAATAGTAGCGGTATCAAAATAATGCTCTAAAAATTCAGTAGCCAAAACAAAATCTACTGATGAATCTTCTAATGGAATTTCCAACCCGTTCCAATAAAAATCAGGTTTTATATCATGATGGTATTCGCTTGGCTCTAAATCAATACCTACATAATTTTCAATTTTATCAGATTTTAAAAATTCTTTATAGGGCATAATTCCACATGCTAAATCAAGTACTTTACCATTCAATTTAGGTTTCAACTCAGCGACAGCAGCTAACAATGACTTTCTTATAATATAAACGGAAATGGGCAAGATTTCAGGTTTCAAATCAATGAACCACTCCTTTTTATATTTTTTAATATCTATTCTCATCAAATTTATTTATGATCTAATTTTATCAGGATTATAAAGTATCAATATTCCTGTAGGGTTAAAACTCTTTTAAATTATTCTATATCTCATACCTGTACAACCTAATGTAAAATGAAAAATCTCTTTAGTTACTCTCGTTGTATGATTTCTGCTTCTTCCAAATGAGAAAATAGCTAAATTTATTCGCAAATACTAATGCTCTAAACTATCACTAATTAATTAAACATTTACAATCTTTTCATAATCATTTTCAAAACTTATCTGGCTTATTATAAATAAATTTAACCAAATATAAAAAACGTAAAATCATATACCTCAAGTCTAAGATAAAAGATTTTATTAAATAAAAAACACCCAGCGACAATCCTTTAATAGCATGCAATAAACTAATATCTTGATGCCACAACTGATAATTTCCTACTATATCGTTCTTGAATCGAAAAAATAATTGCCTTCGGCTTCGTTTGATTTCATAGCTAAATATTGCCTCTACAAAATCAATTTCATATCCTTCTTTTAAAATTCTGGTGGTCCATTCCTTATCTTCAAAGGTAGCCACATCCTCTCTAAAAGGATGTTTTTCCCAAATTGCTTTACTAAAAGCCGAGCCTGAGAAAATCAAACCTGATTTATTAGGATCAATTACTGCTGGAATCTTATTGATAAAATTTTTATAATCATTAGTATTGTGCAAACACCGTAATCCAGCTAAATTAAGATTATTTTCAAATTTCGTTTGTATTAACTTAAAAAAGTCATGGCTGACAGGATACGAATGTGCACTAAAAATAACCACGACAGGAAATCGAGCTTCTCTAGCACAAACATTAGCACTTTTGCCAAAGCTAAAATTTTTGATACTAACGAAACGTGCCCCAAATTGTTCCGTAACTTCCTTGCTGGAATCAGTTGAAAGATTATCTACAACAATAATCTCCGCAATGTCATACCAATATCTTTCCGTCAAATTTTTTAACAAAAAAGTGAGCGCACCGGATTGATTTTTATTTCTTATAACAACTGAAATCATTAAAAATTTATTTATTTTTCATTATCTTTTGTAATATCCTAAAGGGCTTGGTAATTATTATTGAAATTTTATATTCTAATGAATTTTTAGCTTTAATCTCTGATTGCCTGTACAAATTAATTAAAAAGAAAAGATACTCCATCGTATTTTCGAAATGTCCTATATAAATTTCTTTATGTTTTTTTAAAACATATTCTAAAATATTTATTCGATGATTTTTTAATGTATCAATTAACATTGATGTTTTTGATTTTCTGTAGAAGAATAAATATTCTTCTACAAACTTAAACTTACGACCCGCCTTAGTAACTGCAATCCAAAATTCCCAGTCTTCAAAACCATGTTTCATATTTTCATCATATCCGCCTACTTCTACCCAATATTTTTTTCTATACATCGATGAAGGCATCAAAATATTTTCAAAAATCAAAGCATGATAAGTAGTACCTACTGCTTTTTCGTGAAAGAAAACATTTGTTTTATTATCCCGAAAAAAAACTCTATAACTAGAAACTATGGCAAGAGATTCGTCATTTAATAATTCGGGTAATAATTTAATTAAATAATCTTGATGCAGTATATCATCTGCATCTAAAGCAACAATAAATTCTCCTTTACAAATTGCAATTCCTGCATTACGCGCATTGGACAAACCTCCATTTTGCTTATATAAATAGCTAAATCTGTTATCCTTTTCGCACCACTGTTTAGCAATTATAGCTGTATTGTCTGGACTTCCGTCATTGACAATAATACATTCCCAATGTACATAAGTCTGATCGAGTACTGATTGTAGAGATTCTTTTAAAAAATGTGCTTGTCTAAAACAAGGAACAATAATAGATACAAGTGCATTCATTTTAAAATTTATTTAAAAAACCAAGTTGAATTAACCCCCTAATTATTCTTGATCGTCTTAGACTATGAACTATTGTCATATATTTCAGCACATCCTCTAAATCTTGCATGTATGCCGAATAATCAGATTGTAATACTTCCTGTTTTTCAGTATCAATAATTACCTTATTTTCTGGTAAAGAACTGATTCCATCTAAATAAAAGGTCGTCAACGTATTGTTAATATGAAGATATGAAGCATTATGCTTACAAACACTATCAATAAAGAATTTCCAATCGGCAACAATTTTAAAGTCCTCTTTAAATAATCCGACAGTTTGAAATAATTCTTTCTTTATAAATATTGATGGATGTGGCAAATTATCTTTTAAAAAATAAGCAAATGATAATGTATCAGGATACTCTTTAATTAATTTTTTATTCTCGCCACTCACATGCATATTAAAATAAATTAGATCATAATCTTTTAAGAAATGTTGGTTTTTTTCTAATACTTTCTTTTTATAAAAATGATCGCCACTGTTCAAAAAAAGTAAATACTTCCCGGAAGCTTTTGCGACTCCTTTGTTCATGGCATGATAAACACCTTTATCTGGCTCACTTACCCAATACGCGAATAAGGACGTTTTACTTTCAATATAAGCCAAACTCCCATCCGTGGAACCACCATCAATGATGATATGCTCAAACTCTTGCCAAGTCTGACTGGAAACTCCTGCAATCGTTTTTTGTAACCCTTCAAGATTATTATAGTTGACGGTAATTATGGAGATTTTAGGTTTCAAATACTAGTTTTTAATTCTTTGGGTACAAAAATGGAAAAAGGATTTGTCTTTGTCTAATAATTGGAAAATATTTGACACTTAAATACGTAAATAAAAGTTTTGGATTCGTAAAAAATATGGAAGCCCAATACAAAGTATCAGTAATCAAGTTGTTTTTTTCCCTAAATTTAAAAACCCACAACCAGTTTAGAGTGCTATCAATGTGCTGCATCGAAATGCTGTTTTCACAACTCCAGGAAATAATAGATTCATACAACTTGATTTTGTATATTTTATAAATACCTTCTTGATTGAAAATATTAGTTTCATGAATACCTCTTTTGGCTAAAGGAACATTAATAATTCCAGATTCTAAACAACACTTTAAAGCCATTTTATAAATAATATCCGAATCCTCAGCTACTGGCAACGATTCATTAAAATATCCAATTTTATCAAAAACAGATCTTTTAACGGTCAATCCATCTAAATGCAAATATCCAAATTTACTCGAAATAACGGCGTCAAAAAGAGCTTCCGGTTTTATTTTTTGAGAAATTGTGTTTAATTTAAATGTTCCTTCTTCCAATGGATTTAGTGTTCTGTAAAAATGAAATCCAACGGCATTGTATACTCCATCACATTTTGCGTCCTGTTGAAATACCTTTTTATCATTAGAGAACCTATTGGGTAAGTAAAAATCATCCGCGTCCAAAAATGCTATATAATCTGCACTCACATTTTTTATTCCTAAATTTCTAGTGGCAGAACGTCCTTTGTTAATATGATTTTCATGATGGTAAATTTTAATTTTAGCATTGAAAACTTGCAAGGCTTTAATAATCTGCAGTGTGTTATCTGAACTACTGTCATCAACAACAATAACTTCACTCACTTCAGGCTGCTGTAATGCAGAAACAATTGCTGTTTCTATAAATTGTGCCACATTGTAAGCCGGAATAATTATTGATATTGAAAAAGGCATTTTATTTTTGGTTTATAGTTTTGGGATACAAGAATGGAAAAAGTGCTTTTCTAAGCCTAATTACAGGGAAATATTTGATACTTAAAATTGAAAAAAACAGTTTTGGATAGGGATAAAATAATTTTGCCCAATACCCGATATCCTGATACAGTTTGTTTTCTCCTTTAAACCTTATAATCCATATCGTTTTTAATAAAACATCAATCGTGTGAGATGTAACTTTGTTTTTACAACACCATTCTAGCAATGATTCATAAAGTAACATTACATTCTTTTTATACAAATCCGCTTGGTCAAAAACATTTTTATCATGCACCCCACGAATGGCTACCGGCTGGTCAATAATTCCTGTAAACAAGTTACATTTCAACGCCATTTTCCAAAAAATATCGGTATCTTCCATGACGACTAAAGCCTCATTAAAAAAACCAATCATATCAAAAACTGATTTCTTAACCGTTAATCCGTCTATTGAAAAATGACCTTTCTTTCCTGAAAACAAGGTTACAAAAAGTTCCTCTGGTTTTATTTTTTCCGTGACCATATATAATCCGATTCTGTCACGTTCCAAGATGCTAACCTCCTTATAAAAATGTGCTCCAATAGCATTATAAACCCCATCACATTTGACATTTTCTTGAAAAACTTTGATATCATTGGTAAACCGATTCTGTAAAAAATAATCATCGGCATCCAAAAAAGCAATATAATTTCCAGTGGCTTTTTGTATTCCAAGATTCCTACTGGAAGAACGGCCTTTATTTACTTTATTTTGATGATGATATATTTTAAGAATGGAATTTTGTTTTTGCAATTGATCTAAAAGTAATGCAGTAGTATCAGTGCTGCCATCATTTATGACAATAATTTCAATCACTTCGGGTTGCGAAATTACTGAGGCTATCGTTTTCTCGATAAAGCGCTCACAATTGTAAACCGGAATAATAACCGAAAGAGTAAAATGATTATCCATATCAACCTTAAAATTTATCCAACAAACCTAACTTAATTAACAAATTAATTTTTCGTGATTTTCTTAGATTCCGAATGATTCTTTGCAGAACAAAATATTCGTTCAAATCATTCATCAGTACCGGAAATTCCTCTTGTAAAACCCGAGCTCTTTCAGCTTCTATAATGGATTGATTTTCTGGCAAGGAACTTATTCCATCTTTGTAAAAAGTTGAAAAAACAGCATTTACCTTTCGGTAAGTGACGTTGTGTTTTAATATGGCCAGTATCAACAATTTCCAATCAGCCACTATTTTCAAACTTTCATCATAATTCCCTACTCTGTCAAATACGGATTGATGTATAAATGTACATTGATGGCAAGGTAAATTGTTATGCAAATAAGAAAACGACATTACTGTAGGATTCTCTAATACATAAGAACTTCCATTATCTATAACATCAATATTAAAATAAATAACACCATCATTAATGAGATGCTTTTGGACTTTTTGTAACGACAAAGAATTAATAAAATGATCCCCGCTATTCAAAAAAAGTAAATATTCTCCGCTAGCCTTTGCAATCCCTTTGTTCATCGCATTATAAATTCCTTTATCAGATTCACTAACCCAATACGTAATTTTATCATTTTGACTTGCTAAATAAGCAGCACTTCCGTCCGTTGAACCACCATCAATAACATAGTAATCAAACTCTTGCCAAGTTTGGCTCGTGACACTTGCTATCGTTTTTTGCAAACCAAGAAGGTTATTATAGTTGATGGTTATGATGGAGAGTTTAGGCATTATTTATTTTAAATATTTTTTTGCTACTTTATTAATGAATGGTGGTAAAATATTACCCAACACAACCTCAAATAAACTCTTTTTTTTAACCTCTTTCTCCTCGATGTTAATATAATGACATTTAATTTCTGAAAAAAAAGCTATTTTATTTTGTATTAATTTATAATGATATTGATTATATAATTCAAATATTTCCTTTGACAATACTACAGAATTATATCGATCATAGTATTTCGAGAACAATTCTGGTTTTTTGTGACTATAAGAACTAAAATGATAAAATACTAATTTAGAATTATCACTCATAATATATTCGTCATCATTTCTATGTATTGAATTTCTTTCATGCAAATTCCATGGAGCAACATTAAAACCATACTCTTGTAAGACCTTGATATTATTAAAAAATATTGGTGCCAAATTAATCCACAACTGATCTACAAATAAACCATCTGAAACTCTGTTAAAACCAATTCTTAAAGTTTTATCTTCCCACCATTCCAATAAATCTATTGCATTTTTACTTTTTGGATTTAGGGCTAAAAATCCTAAATTATAAATACCATAATTTAAAAATATATTTTCAGAAGGTTGAAAATCATCAACACTTATTGGATTTAAAATATGAGGTGTTAGTAAAACATCACTATCTTCTAAATATTTTTCTAATAAAAACAAATTATTAAAAATTTGAATATCAGGATCAAAATAAATGATAGTCTCTAAGTTCTCATATTGATTACTAAAATACTTAAAAAAAGATGGTTTTATAGAAGTGTTCAGTTCTATTATATCATATTTTTTAATTATCTCATCAAAACAATATATGTTAATTTGAGAAACAGGAATAATTTCAATATTTTCGAAAAAAGAATAGTCAATATCATCTGACAATAGATCGCATAAACCAATTACGAACTTGTAATTAGGATTTTTTTCTAACAAAGAATCCCCTAATATTTTAGCTTGTGCTAAATAATTATTAGAACAAATAGTAAATGCTATTTTCATTATGGTCTGTATCCAAATATATTTAACTGCAAATCAAAATAAGGTCCTTTTTTTTCTTTATATGGCTTCTTCATATTTTCCCAAGCCTCTTTTATATACACCTTAAATCCTACATTTTTTAATATAATTAATAATTCTCCTATCATCTGAGGGTTTGCAGAAAAACTATGGTATTCAACAAAAATATTCTCTACATTTTTTAATGATTCCCCACAATCTTTCAAAATATCATATTCTGGACCTTCAATATCAATTTTTAAAAAATCAATTTTTTGACTTAAAAAATCTTTTAAGCGTACAGTTTCAATTTCGATTGTATTTTCTGCTTTTTCTTGAACTAAATGCCCCCCCAAAGCACCCGTTTTAGCAAAAATAAGAGGTTCTTCGTTAATCCAAACTGCCTTTTGAAATAGTTTCACATCATTAATACCAAATTGATTCAAATTATATTTAGAAATATTAAAAATATCGTTATCCGGTTCAAATGCAATAATTTCCGAATCTGGGTACATCCTTTTAAAAAAAATAATACTTAAACCAATGTTTGATCCGCAGTCTATAATTTTAGGAATAGTACTATTTGAATCAAATTTATAGACCTCTTCAACAAACAACTCATTTAGACTATGTAAATACCAGAAAGAATCGGTAATTTTTAATTGTCTTCCAAATAGTATAGATGTTTTTTTATTTGATTTATTTTTTAATGCAGAAAATTCACTGTATGACAAACCGAGTTTTTTATATTTTCTATATTCTATAATTTTCTTTATCCTGTTTTTAATTATTTTCATTTTTCCAACATTTATTTTCAAAGTCATAAGTCTTAATTAATCTTGCTGGAGATCCAGCTATCATTGAATAATCAGGAAAAGATTTAGTTACTACAGAATGTGATCCTACAACGCAATTCTTTCCTAGTTTTACACCTGATAGTATTGTTGCCCTGTATCCAATAAAAGTATTTTCTCCAATTTCAACTTTTCCCTTTGAAAAAAGAGGATGATCTTTAAGAGGCAAATTTAATGTAGGGTCAAATCCATGATAATGATCTGATATATATACATATTCGCTAAGCAAACATCCATCTTTAATTAATATTTCATCTATGGCAGTAATACAAGCATAATTACCAATTCTTACATTATTTAAAATCATAATTTTAGGCTCAAATGATTGATTAAAATATTTATTGAACGCCGCTAACCATGAACTATGTCCAATACTAGAGTTATCTTTTATTTCAATATATTCTGCACCATCCAAAATTTTAGGTTTTTCAAAGTAAGAATTTGAACCTATTTTAATTCCTAAAGAGTTACTATTATTATAAAATTTCGGTTCTGTTCTTAGGAAAAAATTCGACAGGTAGTTAACTATTTTTTTTTTAATGAAGTTCGTCATAACTAAAATATGTTTTTAAATTTAGCTCTCCCCGCCATTTTCTATCAAGAACAGATTCAAATTTGTTTTTAACAATTAAATTTGTTTCTGATACCCATTGGTCTATAATGTTATTATTACTTACTAAAGCAATATCAATTTCATATTTACCATCTATAATTGGTAAAACTAACTCGATGTCAAAAATGTACTTTCTTTTTTTAATATCAAAATAATCTCCTTCATAATCACGACTATTACATCCAAACAATATTTTACCTTCAAAATTTCTAATAACAAGTCCTAATTCACAATTTTTTAAATTCTCATCTGAATCAAATTCAAAACAAATATTTGTTTTTTCATCCGAAGAAATAATAAATGAATCACTATCCCTGATAAACCATTTTGTAAAAACACCCAATAAATCATTAATGATTTCAACTCTCCTACCATCATTAACTAATTGAACTTCTTGAAAATAATTATCGATAGCCGCCTCTATCCCGCCTTCAAAAACCACTTTACCATGCTCCAACACAATCCCTTTCGTACACAAACTCTTCACCGCCGCCATATTATGACTCACAAACAAAACTGTTCTACCACCTGATCTTGATATATCCTGCATCTTCCCAATCGCTTTCTTTTGGAACTCGGCATCTCCCACAGCCAAAACCTCATCAACAATCAAAATTTCAGGCTCTAAGAATGCGGCAACGGCAAAAGCCAATCGCACGTACATTCCGCTGCTATAGCGTTTCACAGGAGTATCAATATAACGTTCACAACCGGAAAACTCAATGATCTCATCAATTTTAGAAGTGATTTCTTTTTTGGTCATCCCTAAAATGGCACCATTCAGGTAAATATTTTCCCTGCCAGTCATTTCTCCATTAAATCCGGTACCCACTTCGAGCAAAGAAGCCACGCGACCCCCAAACTTAATACTGCCGGTGGTGGGAGCAGTCACTCGGGACAATATCTTCAACAAAGTAGACTTTCCCGCTCCGTTTTTTCCAATAATTCCAAGAATCTCACCACGCTCTACCTCAAAGTTAATGTCCTGTAATGCCCACACATAATCACTTTCTCCCTTAGTACTGCGGTCATTGGTATCGCCTATTTTTAAATATGGGTTTTCTTTCCCGCGTATCTGATGCCACCAACGGTTCAAATCGTGTGCCATGGTACCCGTCCCAACTTGCCCCAGTCGGTATTGCTTAGAAATATTTTCGGCTTTTAATATAATGTCTTTCATAATTCGTGAGAAGTGAAAAGTGAATGGTGAATAGAAAACAACTTCCTACTATTCACAATTCCGTTTCATTTTACTCGTTTTTAGCTATATAATATTTTCTTTTTTTAATTTTTACGTAAGATTCTTTATCACATTCCACGATTCTCTTCTCACCTTTCACCATTCACTTCTCACTTCTCACTTCTGACAACTCACCCCTCACCACTCACTTCTTATTTATATAATTCTTAAATCCAATCAAAAGCTTTTTTACCTCAATAAGTTGCTGTTCAAAAGCATCCTCTTTTGTAACAAATTCTAATCGTATCGCAATTAAATATTGAATTTCTAATTCCGAGAGTGACCCTCTAGAAATAAAGAGAAACTGTATCAATTCTTTATCTCCTTTACGTGCAACTCCTTAAGCAATATTAGATGGTATCGAAACAACTGCCCTTCTCATTTGACTCGTTAAACCATATTTTTCTGAATCAGGAAACAGTTTCGTAATTTGATATAAACGTACCACCAAATCCATACTTTTTTTCCAAACTTCTAAATCTTTATGATCCATCTCAATTTCTTTTTACCATTATCTACTCATTATTCACTTCTCTCCACTTACTTCTCTCCACTAACTTCTCACCAACCTAAACCGTATCTATAAAACTCTTCTCCGTCCTGTTAAAAATCAAAATTCCCACTAAAAACACGACAACGGTTATTAAAAACGTGTAACCCAATCCGTATAAAGAGATTTTTCCAACATCTAGCAACATGTATCGCGTCGTTTCTATCACATAGGCTAAAGGATTGTATTCCACTAACCAGCCATACGTGGGTAATTTTTCTTTTATCAAAGCCATCGGGTACATTACTGCCGACAAATACATCAATAGTTGTACACCAAAACCGATCAAGTTACTGAAATCTCGGTATTTAGTAACTAAGGAAGAGATAAACATTCCCAATCCCAATCCTAAAACACCCATCATAACAATCAATAATGGAAAGAATAAAGTCGTTACATTCATCCCTATTGCAGCACCTTGAAAATAATAGTAACTATAAAAACAAATGAATATAAAAAACTGGATTCCAAACTTCACTAAGTTAGAAACCACAATAGACAGCGGTACGATAATACGAGGAAAGTAGACTTTGCCAAAAATCCCGGCATTAGCACCAAAAGTATTTGAAGTACCATTGAGACAAGCGGTAAAATAATTCCAAACAGTAATCCCCGCCAAATTAAACAAAAAAGGCGGTACCGTTCCGGTATTGATACCTGCAACGTTGTTAAAAATAATAGTAAATGTAATCGAAGTGAATAACGGCTGAATCAAGTACCAGAGCGGTCCCAAAACGGTTTGTTTATATACAGTAACGACATCTCTTTTCACAAACAGCAGCAGCAAATCCCTGTATTGCCAAACCTCCTTTAGGTTCAGCGAGAAGAATTTATTTTTTGGTGTTATTTCAAACAGCCACGTGGTATTGGTTTGTTCGGGTTGGTTCATTGGTTTATGTAAAATCCTGCAGGCAAATATAAATAATTTGCACTAAGTATTTCATTTAAAAGCATGCAGTGTATTAATTCTTTTAAAGAGGATAAATTATTCCTTTTTAAAGAGTACGTAAACTATGATTTCCGACTTCTTTCAGAAATAAGTTTCTTCAGAACGCCCTTAAATAAAAGCATAAAAAAATATAAAATTATTTGGAAATCTATTCAAAATCTACGTGTTTAAATATGGAAACTTAGATTACACCCAATGGGTAATTATTGCTATTTATCAATTACCTGTAACTATTCAAAATGCCAGTTCGGTCCAAAGCTTCTGGATTTTGTAAAGTAAAGCAGAACAAAAATTTATCGAGAAACGTTTTTAATGATAATTTTCTAATTCTCGTTCCTATTTTATTCACGAGTCTTCGGGAGAAAATTACTCGAATTGACGAAAATTATCATCAAAAACTAATAACACCTATTGAATTATGCGAATCAAGAGTTGGAAGAGCAGTTATTAACTTTTATCTAATACTCCCACCTGCGGGTTTTATTTAGTTCTTCTTGTTCTTTTATAATTTCAGCGGGTATTACTTTCAGGTACGAGCAATGTTGCTCAATAGCATACTCGACTTTTTCAACAATTTCTTCAATGGTGTCATTATCGTAATCAATATTCAATGGTTCTTTGACAATGAAAGATTGCAGAATTCCTTTTTTCTTTATGCGCAATCCTTTTTTATCAAATGAACGACGAAAACCATCTATAACGATAGGTACAACAATAGGTCTGTGTTGTTTTATAATGTGAGCAGTTCCTTTTCGAACGGGTTTAAAGGATTTTGTTGTTCCTTGTGGGAATGTAATTACCCAACCGTCTTTTAAAGCTATTTTTATATTTTCAGTGTCATCCGGATTAAAATCTTTTTTCTCCTGTACATCTACTCCTTTAGCACGCCAAGTGCGCTCCACTGAAATTGCTCCTGCATAAGCCATAATTCTTGGCAATAATCCCGCCTGCATGGTTTCTTTAGCTGCCACATAATAGATATTCATTTTTGGTTGCCACAGATAACAAACATTCTTGATGGTATCATCGCGTCCGCTCAAACTTGCATTAAATACGTGAAACATTGCAACGACATCAGCAAAATAGGTTTGGTGATTGGAAATAAAAAGCACATTGGTATCCGGTAAATTCCTGATAATTTCTGAACCTTCGATTTGAAGTTCATTAAACCCTCTATATCTTCTATGTGTGATGGCACCGAAAATTCGAATTAACCATTTCTTTATAAATAGTATGTGACCAAAAGGATTTCTCTTAAACAATCCCATAAAATTATGTGTTTTTAATGTTGAATCAGCAAACTTACGAAATTAATATTTGATGTTATTTACAATTTTGACACCTTAATTTAGCGTCAAATTGAAGTGTTAAAGACTTCTTTCAAGACTTCTTTCAGTTCGCTTAACATCATCGCTGTTGCGCCCCATACGATATGGTTTTCAATTTTGAAAGCCGGAATACTGATGTTGTCCGCGTAGGAAGTAGACAAATTAGTATCAATTACAATAGCATCACTCAGAAAAATAGATAACGGCAATTCTATTATCTCCGCAACTTCAGAGGGTTCCGGTACAAATACAAGCTCTTCTTTACTGATACCCAAAAAAGGGTGCACCATAAAATTACTTGGTGGAATATATAATTCTGTAAAAGGTTTAAGAATTTCAATTTTATCCGGATGAATCCCCACTTCCTCATGGGTTTCACGAAGGGCAGTGTAGGCGAAATCATCATCATCGTGTTCATATTTTCCTCCTGGAAAAGCAATTTGTGCCGAATGAACGCCTTCATACGAATTACGTACAATCAATACCAAGTGCGTTGTTTCATTTTTAGGATAAAAAAGCATCAATACAGCTGCTATTCTTGGATTGTTATCTCCAAAATCTATTTTTTTCAAACTTTCCAACCGTTCTAAAGGTGCCATTTTGATGTGCGCCTCAAAAGCTGGAAGCTTGGCATCAATTAATTTGGGAACAAATTTTAAAAATTCTTGAAAATCCATAATCAAAGTCTATTTTTGCACATTGAAATTAAATATAAATATAGTTTAGAAAATAGAGTTGCACAAATTTTCTAGTCCCTAAAGTCGCAACAATTATGTACAGCAAAGTAGAAACCCAAAAATTGAAGCGCGAATTCTGGATTGCATTTGCAGAAAAATATCCACGAAAATGGTTGTTGTATGATACTAAAATTAAAGATTTCTCTTTTAAATTTTACGTAGACAATAAAAAAGCCCAAGTTTTAATAGACATCGAACATAGAAGTGATGAAAAAAGAATTGCTTACTTTAAAAAACTTTTAGCTTTAAAAAACATTCTCGAAGAAGAATTTGTCAAAGATTTGATTTTTGAAAAAGAGTATACCCTAGAAAGCGGTAAAACAATAAGCCGTATTTGGATTGAAAAATTAAATGTCGGCGTTAGCAACCAAAAATACTGGGACGAAATTTTTGCTTTTTACAATGAAAAAATGACTGCTTTGGAAGTATTTTATTCAGAGTATGATGATTTCATCAAGGATATTGAAATACTATAAATGAACAAAACCCAAAAAAGATAAAACGTCCTTATTTACATATTGAAAATATTATAAACAATAATCCGGTTGTCATAATTGATATAAAGCTGTTTCCTGTTTTCTTGTTTTTTTCTGGTGATTATAGAAACCGTACAATCAACACCTTCATTGTCTTTGCACGTAAATGAATACACGATATCAGTATCATTTTCCTCAGTGGTTTGATACTCGATGATTTCAAAAAGCTGAATAATTTGAGAATAAATTACTATTCTACTTTTGTTAGTATCCAATGTTACCAACACATTCACCAGATTTAAATCAGACCATTTGCCCCATTTTCCTTTTTCATTTTTTTCTAAAACACTAAATCCCGATGTTTTAAACTTGTAGCTTTGGCCATAAGAAGTGTGCAATCCTAGTACCAAAAACAGCAGTATGCTGTATATTTTTATCTTAGCCATAGTTTAAAAATTGATATTTAGCACTTCTTTTTTCGCCAATTCAAAATCGGTTATCATTTCCTCAACAATTTCTCCCGCTGGCTTTATTACGTGGATTATTCCTGCTACTTGTCCTATTTCTAGTTCTCCTTCAATTAAATCACCTTCAAACATACCCCGTTTTGCTCTTGCTCTTCCTAATAACGCAACTATTTCCTCTTTTGTTGGACTGGTTTGATATAAATCCTGTACATCTTGATAAAATTTATTTTTAATCAACCGAACTGGAGCAAGTTCTTTCAAAGTCAACTGCGTATCCCCTTCCTTCACATTGATTACGGTTTCCTTGAAATTATCATGAGCCGATGATTCTAATGAAGCAACAAATCTGCTTCCAACCTGAACACCATCTGCACCAAGAACCATTACAGCCAACATTCCCCGTCCAGTGGCAATCCCTCCCGCAGCAATCAATGGAATTTTTATTTTCTCTTTCACTATGGGAATCAGCGTAAGCGTGGTGGTTTCCTCTCGTCCATTATGTCCTCCGGCTTCAAAACCTTCAGCAACTACAGCATCAACGCCTGCATCTTGTGCTTTCAACGCAAAAACAGAACTACTGACCACATGTACAACAGTGACGCCATTTTCTTTTAGATATGAGGTCCACGTTTTAGGGTTTCCTGCTGAAGTGAAAACGATTTTTACACCTTCTTCAACAATAATCTTCATGATTTCTTCAATATTGGGATACAACATGGGAACATTCACTCCAAATGGTTTTGAAGTCGCTTGTTTACATTTTTGAATATGCTCACGCAAAACTTCAGGATACATGGAGCCAGCTCCTATTAATCCTAAACCTCCTGCATTACTGACAGCACTTGCTAATTTATACCCGCTGTTCCAAATCATTCCGCCTTGAATGATTGGATATTTTATTTTAAAAAGCGCTGTGATTGTATTCATGTAAACGTAATAGTATTATTGTTTCAAAATTTTTCCCGTTTTAATTAAACCAACGGATTCCATTTTATAAAAGTACATTCCTTTTTCCAGTGTTTTCAATGAAATGATCGAAGATTGAGGAGTAACTTTTTGTTCTAACATTTTCTGTCCCAGCACAGTGTACAAAACAACAGTTCCCTGCTCAAATTTTGAAGGTAAAGAAACCGTAACAAAATCACTTGCAGGATTGGGATAAATGATAAAATCATCTTTCGAAAAAGGATTTACATCTAACAGATTGTTTACCGCCAAATTAAAATCAGGAATTCCATATCCGTATTGATTATTTGGCAATGAAAATCTATCAGATGATTGCAGAATTATATCTCTAATTTCCCGATTGGTTTTTTCAGGAAATGCCTGCCACAAACAAGCCACCATTCCTGCCATGATAGGGCCAGAAAAAGAAGTTCCGTTTGCCGTTACAATATTTCCTGCGGCATCAGAAACTACTGCTGCTTGCCCTTGCGCCATTACTTCCGGTTTTATTCTTCCGTCAAAAGATGGACCTGTTGAACTAAAAGAAGTTTTTGTTTCAGATGAATTTACGGCACCTACGGCAATTACTGAAACGGCATCAGCTGGAACGGCAATATGAGGATTTGAGGAACTTCCTGAATTACCTGCAGAATTAACCAAAATCATTCCTCTGCTGAATGCAATTTCAGCTCCGCGGGACATAAATGCAGTGGTGCCATTCATTTCACTATACGTATGATTGTAAGCCTGATTATCAAAATCGAAATAACCCAAAGACGTATTTATAATATCGACACCTAAACTATCCGCTTTTTCTGCAGCTTCAACCCAAAAGGATTCTTCTACAGGATTTTCAGAAGTGTCGTCTTCCGTGATGAACAAATAATAAGAGGCGTCGGGAGCCGTTCCCACTAACGAGTTTTCTTTATATCCTCCCATTGAAGAAAGCACAGATGTTCCGTGTGACACTCCAGTATAAAATTCTGGGTTTCTCAACACGTAATTGTAACCGCCCAAAATTTGTTTATTATCTCTTAAGCTTTGAAACGGCTGTGTCGTATTAACACCTGGAAAACCGGCATCCATTACGGCAATTATTTTACCGGAACCTGTGTAATTACGCTGGTGCAAAACATGCCCATTAAGCATTTGGATTTGATTTGAAGACGATCCATAAGCATAATCAATTTTAGTTTTCTTAGTCTTATCTGCTTTTTTTACTACAACAGATTCTGCTATTTTACCCGTTTGATTCATCGATTTGTCAGCAAAATCAACTTTATTGACAAAAGATAACAGCGATAAAGAATTTACAGCCGCTTGCTGTCCTCGAACATGAATAGCGTTCATCCATTTGGATTTTGCCATTACCGTAATTCCCGGCCTTGCTTTTATTTGATTAATGTAAGTTTGCTCTACCGGAATATCTTTAAAATCTAAGGCAATATTTTGATTGGTTCTTCGGTCCAATGCCCTTTGAGAAAGCATTTTCAATGGTGAATCGGAATAGAATTGAGAATTGGGTTTCGCATTGAAATACACCCACGCATCCTGCTGTGAAAAACCGGTTGTACTGATGATTAAAAAAAGGAATAAATAGAATTTTCTCATGGGTAACTTTATTGGTTAAGCTATAAAGATTCTAATTACCAATGGGATTGAATCACGCTTACAGCTGTTTTAACATTCTTAATTTGTATTCAAAGCAAACGCCTTTCTTATAATTTTAGTAAACAAAGTACTAAACTAAGAAATTACACCCGAACCAACTAATTCATCCCCTAAATACCAAGTTGCAAATTGCCCTTCGGTAATTGCGGACTGCGGTTCGTCAAAGTAAAGATACATTTCGTTCTCATACTGATGCAAAGTGGCTGTCTGTAATGGCTGTCTGTAACGAATTCTTGCCATTACCTCCATCGTTTCTCCATTGGCTAAAACCAAATCCTCCCGAATCCAATGCACTTCCTCTTTTTCGATACGCAAAGCTTTCTTGAATAATCCAGGATGTTGACTGGTTAATCCAGTGTAAATAGTATTGGTTTCTACATTTGTAGCGATAATAAACAAAGGGTCCGTTGTACCTCCTACATTTAATCCTTTTCGCTGTCCGGTAGTAAAATAATGGGCACCTTGATGTTTTCCCACAACTTTTCCCATTTCCGGTGTGTACGAAATTTTCTTCGCTGCTGCTTTCAACTTTTCCTCCAGACTTATCTCTTCTTGTAATTCAGAATTGTATACAGCATCGTTTTTATCAATTTGGATAATAATTCCGTCTTTGGGTTGTAATTTTTGTTGTAGAAATTCAGGCAAACGTACTTTTCCAATAAAACATAAACCTTGTGAATCTTTTTTCTCGGCAGTGATCAACTCCATTTGAGCGGCAATTTTACGTACTTCCGGTTTTGTTAATTCGCCAATTGGAAACAATGATTTTGATAATTGTTCTTGGGATAATTGACACAAGAAATAGGATTGATCTTTATTGGTATCGGTACCGGATTTCAGTTGATAAACCGTTTCACCATTCACTTCAATTTCACTTTTTCGGCAATAATGTCCAGTTGCAACATAATCAGCACCAAGACTTAAAGCGATTTTCATGAAAACATCAAATTTTATCTCGCGGTTGCAAAGCACATCCGGGTTTGGAGTACGTCCTTTTTCATATTCTCTGAACATGTAGTCCACGATTTTTTCTTGGTATTCGTTGCTTAAATCTACCGTTTGAAATGGAATTCCTAATTTTTCAGCAACTAATAAAGCGTCATTACTGTCTTCCAACCATGGACACTCATTTGAAATGGTAACCGAATCATCGTGCCAATTTTTCATAAAAAGGCCAATAACTTCATACCCTTGTTCTTGCAACAAGTAAGCAGCAACACTTGAATCTACACCTCCGGAAAGTCCTACAACAACACGCTTCATCTTCAAAAAATTATAATTTTACAAGGCTGCAAAGCTACAAAAGATTTGCAACAGTAGCTGTTAAGGATACCTTTAATTATTCTTGGATTTTGTTGCATTTTCCGGAAAGCTCATATTCATTTCTTTAATTAATTTTCCTTTTTCAAAAAACTGCCAAATACCTGATTTTTTTCCATTTACAAATTGTCCCTTCGAAACCGTACTTCCATAAGAATCTCTAAAAATGGCTAAACCGCTGTACAAATCACCTTTAAAAGAAGACTCTTCCAATAGAATTCCTTTCTCCGTGTATTTTTTATAAAAACCATTTTTCAGGTTATTTTTATAATTAATTTCTTCTGCGATTTTGCCGCTGAGATAAAAAACGCTACGCAATCCCTCTAGCTTTCCTTTGATGTAGTTCTCAGTTGTCATTATATTTTTCGAGGCTTGATGGTAATATTTCCATTGTCCTTCAAATAATTTATTGACTACTTTTCCTTCACTTACTTTATTGCTTTTTTGGTCATAAAAAATAGTGTACGTCGCGTTATTTTTAGGATTAAATTCTCTCGTGGCAATAACAGACTTGGCTTTGGTATCATCATAAAAATTAAAAATTCCTATTTCTTTTCCATGCTCAAAAGTTCCTTCGTATCTGGGTCTTTTTGATTCTTCATAAAACCCTTTCCACACTCCATGCTTTTTCCCTTTTGCATCTGATTTATTAAAATCGGTTTGTGCGTAAAGAAAAAATACATTCAAAAACATCAAAATCAATATTCCTTTTTTATAAAATATTTTCATAATTACTTTTTTATAGTAACGAATTCAGGTCACTTAAATTACATGTAAATAAAAAAAGCTCTCAATATTTGAGAGCCTTTTTATGCATTATTTTTTCTTCTGCTGTGCTTTTTGAGCTTCAGCTTGTTCCATAACTTCTTGCAGTTTTTTCTGGAATTTACCTTGTTTCTTCGGCTCTTTCAATTTGTTCTCTTGAATTTGAGTATGAATTTTATCACTATCGATAAAGTATCTTTTGATGACAATCATAATTCCAATAGTAATTAGGTTTGAAATGAAGTTATACAAACTCAATCCAGCACCATAACTATTAAAGAAAAACAACATCATTATTGGCGAAACATAAATCATGATTTTCATCATCTTAGCCATATCCGGCATCCCTTCTTGTTGCGGAGCAGCCATTTGTTGGTCACCAGAAGTCATTTTCATATAGAAGAAAATAGCGATCGAGGCAAGTACAGGAAACAAACTAATGTGATTTCCATAAAAGGGAATGTAAAAAGGTAATCTTATAACTTCGTCAAAAGAAGATAAATCATCTGCCCAGAGGAAGCTTTTTTGTCTCAACTCAAAAGCCGAAGGGAAAAACTGAAACGATGCATACATAAATGGCAATTGAATCAAAGCCGGAATACAACCTGCCATCGGATTCACGCCCGCTTTATTGTACAACTTCATTGTTTCCTGTTGCTTTTTCATTGGGTCTTTTTTGAATTTTTCTCCCAATTCTGTGATTTCAGGACGCAATACTTTCATCTTGGCCTGTGATAGGAACGATTTAAAGGTAATTGGAGACATCGCTATTTTTATAATTATTGTAAAAACAATAATCGCAATTCCATAAGCAATGTAAGAACTTAAAAACCCGAATAATGGAATAAAAATAAACTTATTGATCCATCCGAAAATCCCCCAACCTAACGATATAATTTTTTCAAGATTTAGATCGTATGCTTTTAATGTTTTATAATCTGTTGGACCAAAATACCAACTCATTTTGTGATCTAATTCTCCATTTGTGAAAGCCAATGGGATATTAGCTTTGAATTGTTTTGTAAAAGTAGTATCAATTTTATCATCTTTAACTAAGTTATCAGACTTCACTTTAGCAGCTTCCAAAGGTGTCTTTGATAAAAGAATTGTAGAGAAAAAATGTTGTTTAAAAGCAATAAAAGTTGCTTTTTGCAAATCAGATTCTTCTGTTTGACCTAAACCGGCGTAATCAATTTTCCCATCTTCATGTTCAAAATAGATTTCAGTATAACGATTTTCATAAGAAACACTTTTCTCATTTCTGTACGTTTTCAAATTCCATTCTAAATCTAATGGTTTTGCCGTATTTAATACTTTATTCAACCCTTGGGAACGGATATCAAAACCAATCATATAATCGTTTGGTTTCAAAATGTATTTGTATTCCAGGAATTCATTGGCTCCCGCTTTCAATTTCATCGACAATACTTGATCTGCTCCTATTTTTGTTAACGTAGGTTCAAAATACAAATCTTTAGAATTTAAAGTACGGTTATCGCTAGTCAGCAATTGCACATTTAAATTGGCATTGTTGTCTTTTATCAATTGAACTAATTGTCCGGAACCTTTCTTGAACTTTTCAAATTGTTTCAAAGTGGCCTCCACAATATAGCCTCCTTTATTGGCAATTGTCAGTATCACCAAATCGTTTTCGATAGTAGTTACACCCGCTTTCGCGGAAGGAAGTGTTGCTGAATACGCAAAATTCCCCAACGTTTTTTGCAATTGTGCCAATTGTGTGGAATCTCCAGTTGCCGCAACCGCGACAGTAGCTTTGGCTACAGTTTTCGCCTCTAACTCCTTGGTTTTTGCTTCTCTAATCAACAACTCTTTTTGTGCTTTTTCAGCTGCAACGACTTTCGGGTCGGGTTGATTTTGGTACATGATAAAAACCAAAATACCAAAAATTAATGCAAAACCGATAATCGAATTGAGGTCAAATTTTTTTTGTTCCATTATTATATTTAAAAAAGTTTAATCTATTAGTATGAAGTTTAATGAATTGTTTCAAAAAACAACAACTATTTTTTCTTTGCCTGAACGGCTGCTGCCACAAAATTTACAAAAATAGGATGCGGATTTGCTACCGTACTTTTGTATTCCGGATGGTATTGTACCCCAATAAAAAACGGATGATTTTCTATTTCTATAATCTCCACCAATCCGGTATCAGGATTTACTCCCGAAGCTATTAATCCTGCGTTTTGTAATTGCGCAACGTAATTGCTATTGTACTCATATCGGTGACGGTGACGCTCCGAAATAGTTTCTTTTCCGTATATTTTATACGCCAGTGAATCTTTTTTGATATCACATTTCCATGCACCAAGACGCATTGTCCCACCTTTATCAGTAACTGTTTTTTGCTCTTCCATAAGATTTACCACCGGATGCGCAGTGTGTTCATTCATTTCGGTAGAATTAGCATCCGCATAACCCAGAATATTTCTTGAATATTCTATGATTGCCATTTGCATTCCCAAACAAATTCCAAAAAACGGCACTTTATTTTCACGGGCATATTGCACTGCTGCAATTTTCCCCTCAATTCCTCTTTCTCCAAAACCTGGAGCAACCAGAATTCCGTCTAAACCAGCAAATTTCTCGCTAATATTGTTGGCATCGATGTGTTCTGAATGAATCGAAATCACATTTACTTTCGTTTCATTTGCAGCTCCTGCATGAATAAACGCTTCCAAAATAGATTTGTAGCAATCCTGCATTTCTACATATTTTCCAACCAAACCGATATTCACGGTATGTTTCGGATTCTTTAACCTTCGTAAAAAGGTATTCCAGTTTTTTAAATCCGGAGCCGCTTTTTTAGGCAAATCTAATTTTTTTAATGCAACAACATCAAGTCCTTCTTCCAACATTAAATTAGGAACTTCATAAATCGTGGAAGCATCGATGGACTGAATAACAGCTTCTCTTTTTACATTACAAAACAAAGCCAGTTTATTGCGCAATTCCTCAGAAAT
The DNA here is from genome assembly GCF_049896865.1 of Flavobacterium sp. DSP2-3-1. Classification (NCBI taxonomy): domain Bacteria; kingdom Pseudomonadati; phylum Bacteroidota; class Flavobacteriia; order Flavobacteriales; family Flavobacteriaceae; genus Flavobacterium; species Flavobacterium sp. DSP2-3-1. The sequence goes on from NZ_JAFCVD010000012.1 coordinate 130,504, forward strand.
TTCGTGTTCAGTTCTGCACACTAAAATATCAGCTTTTATTCCGCTTTCCATCAAGGTTTTTACGGAATGTTGTGTCGGTTTTGTTTTCAACTCGCCTGCGGCAGCCAAATAAGGCACCAAAGTAAGGTGAATTACAATTCCGTTGTGTTCGCCTAATTCCCAAACCAATTGACGAACCGATTCTATATAAGGTAAGGATTCAATATCTCCTACCGTTCCACCAATTTCAGTGATGACAATATCGTAATCGCCGGAATTTCCCAACAATTGCATTCTTTCCTTAATTTCATTGGTAATATGCGGTACAACTTGTACCGTTTTGCCAAGAAATTCTCCTCTTCTTTCTTTTTCAATAACCGAAAGATATATTCTTCCAGTGGTCACATTATTCGCTTGAGAAGTAGGAACATTTAGGAAACGTTCGTAATGTCCTAAATCCAAATCCGTTTCAGCACCATCATCGGTCACATAACATTCCCCATGTTCATAGGGATTTAATGTCCCCGGATCTACATTTATGTACGGGTCAAACTTTTGGATCGTTGTACGGTATCCTCTTGCTTGTAACAATTTTGCCAACGAAGCTGCAATGATTCCCTTCCCTAAAGAAGAAGTCACACCGCCGGTAACAAAAATATATTTCGTTTGATTCATTCTGTTGTTATTTGTGTTGTAGTTGTGTAAAAAAACGTCGCAAAAGTACAAATTTAATTGGACTATTAGAATATTAGACTGTTACATTTTCAGACTCTTTTTATACTAAAAAAAAGTGAAATCTAATTCTTAAAAAATAAAAGAAGTTCAAGAAAGTCTAGCTTAAGGTTTTGGGTATCGATTTTTTATATTCCGAATTAACTCTTCCAGACCGTTGAGTTTTAATTCGTAAATTAATTTTAATTGCTCGCCTAATTCTCCTTTTGGAAATCCTTTATTGCTATACCAAACAATATAATATTCCGGAATATCAATAAGAAACCAACCTTCGTATTTACCAAAAGGCATTTTAGTATGGGCAAGCTTGATAAGTTGTTTTTGGTTTTGATCCATTTTATTATAAAAATGAAGCAAGAGACAAGAATCACAAATCGATTATGTTTCTTGTCTCTTGCTTCCAAAGACTAATTATTTCCAGTTAAAAACTATGCGTTTGTCGATTTCAGGATGTAAACTCAGAAAAACGGGACAGGTCATCGCTGCTCTTTCCAGTATCGTCCTGTTTTTTATATTAGCCGTTCCATACATCTCAAAAGCAATTTCTATTGCTCCGATACGTCTGGGTTCTGCATTCATAATTTTGATAACTTCTGCAGTAGAACCTTTTAAATCAAGTTCCATATCTCGGGCTTTAATCCCCATTATGGTCATCATGCAAGTTGCCAAAGCATTGGCTAAAATATCTGTTGGAGAAAAAGCCTCTCCCTTCCCATTATTATCCACCGGAGCATCCGAAAGGATTTCGGTGCCAGATTGCAAATGAATCGAAGAGGTTCTTAAATCACCTAAATACGTCACTATTGATGTCATTACTCTGCTACTTTTATGGTTAAATCCGTATCATAATACAAAATATAGATTCCTTTATTGGTGTAACCACCGTCCTCCTTTTTATAAAACTCGAATTTGTTGTCTATTTGTTCCGTTGCTGTTGTATCAATTGTTTCCTGATATTTTTTATCTTGTGCTAATCGCAACATCGTATCAAAAGTAATATCAAATCCGCGAGTGGCAAATATACTTGGGTAAATTTTATTTTTCTTTTTAAATTCTTTTTCGAAAATCAAAGCTTCCTGAGAAATATTTTCACGAGTAACGGAAGGATACATTAATTTCAATTTTGTTAAATTTAGAAAATTAATTTCATCGGTATCCAATGTTGCATTAGGTTCCAGAATAACCAGCTGCACTTTGTAAGTCGCCATAGCACTCAACATGGCAGTAATTGTTGATTTGATCATTCCAGTATTTTCTGTTTCCATCACGACATAGTTTATCTTGTCTTTTACAAATAAACTTTTCAAATTTTCAGCAGAAACACCACCGTTTGCAGTAAGTGTTGAAAATTGCACATCCTTATGATTTTCTTTGATAAACTGAATAACGGAACCTTTTTTCTTATCAACGACTGCTACAATATTACCGCCCTTTGTACGCATGTAGTCAAACATCGCATTTTTGACTGCTTCAGGAGCGGGAATGGATTGGAAAATATTAGCGTATGAAACTCCTAAATCTTTTGACAAAGGTGAAATTACTGGCACTCGATTAGGCAACAATAATTCGGCTGCTTTTTCAACATTGCTCTGATAGAAAGGTCCGATGATCGCATCTGAATCTGCCAAATCATTGTTTTTTATTAAGGAAGCAACATTCGAACTACTTTTTGTTTCCTGCGAATCGAATATATTCACATCAATATTAAGTCCTAAAGTTTTAGCAGAATCAATGGCCATCAAGGCTCCAGCATAAAAATCTAAAGTCATGTTCAGGAATTTATCCTTTTTCAGGCGCATTGCGATCGAATTAACGGTATCGTTTTCAATTTTTGAAATATTGAAAGGCAACAAAAGCGTTAATTTTTTTCGGGAATTACTATAAGTGTTCTTCGATAATTCCTGATATTCTTTTTTAGCTTCCTGAGAAAATACAATTGTTGCAGGAACTTTTAAAACCATACCTTCAATAACACCCTCGGACAAAAGAGGGTTCAGAGCAATTAATTCCTCTTGCGTTAAACCCACCATTTTAGATAAGCTGTATAACGTTTCTTTTGGTTTTACCACATAATTCAAATAATTCGTGGAAACCGTATTCTTTATTGGTGCTGTAACTACAATTTCTTTTTTAGGTTCATTAACTACTACATTTTTATCTGCTTTTGGAGCTACACCTTTAATCAATAATTTGAACCCTTCCGGTAAATTTGACACCACTTCCGGATTCTTACGTTCTAATTCTTCAATGGTAATTCTGTATTGCTTCGCGATGGAATACTTGGTTTCTTTAGGAAGTACATAGTGATAAACTACTTTTTCTGTAATTGGAATATTATTTTTTAAAACAGCATTGGACGAAATCGTAAGTATTTGTCCTATTTGCAAGCCGTCTTTTTCAAGAAAAGGATTTGCTTGCTTCAAAGCTTCATCCGAAACTCCGTATTTTTTTTCAATACCATACAAAGTTTCTTTTGGTGCCACTTGATGGGTTACAGTTGTAGTTCCTTTTTTTGATTGGACGTTGACTGCTTTCTTTGTAGAGCTATTAGGTATTAATAGAATACTATTTGGTTTCAGACCACTCTGTGCATCTGGATTTAATTGGTAAATATCAAATGGAGTAACCTTGTATTTCTGTGCAATCTGAGTGATTGTTTCCCCTTTTTCTACCTTGTGTGTTGTTGTTTTTCCTTGTGAAAAAACACTGTAATTGAACCACAAAGTACTCATACAAATTGCAAAAAAATATTTCATCGCTTTAATTTATAAATTATTTAAATCTTTAATAAAGTAACGGTATCAAATTTTATTCCAAAAATCTGATACCGTTTATGTAAAGAACATTCTAAAATAATGTTTAAAAAATATAAAATCTACCGTATTATTCCCACTCAATTGTTGCAGGCGGTTTTGAACTGATATCATATACTACTCTATTGACTCCTTTTACTTTATTAATAATATCATTAGAAACCTTCATCAAGAATTCATAAGGCAAATGTACCCAGTCAGCGGTCATGCCATCCGTAGATTCTACTGCGCGTAATGCAATCACTTTTTCGTACGTACGTTCATCACCCATAACCCCTACACTATTTACAGGAAGTAAAATAGCGCCGGCTTGCCATACTTTATCATACAATCCCCAAGATTTTAATCCGTCAATAAAAACAGCATCTACATCTTGTAAAATTTGCACTTTTTCCGGTGTAATATCCCCTAAAATACGAATCGATAATCCAGGTCCCGGGAAAGGATGTCTTCCTAATAATTCAGGATCAATTCCTAATGAAGCTCCTACTCTGCGCACTTCATCTTTAAAAAGCATGCGAAGCGGTTCTACAATTTTCAATTTCATATAATCTGGCAAGCCGCCAACATTGTGGTGCGATTTGATTGTTGCAGAAGGACCTTTTACAGAAACAGATTCAATAACGTCCGGATAAATAGTTCCTTGCGCCAGCCATTTTACATCTTCGATAAGGTGAGATTCATCGTCAAAAACTTCTATAAATACACGTCCGATAATTTTACGTTTGGTTTCTGGGTCACTTACACCCGCTAATTCAGATAAGAAACGATCACCCGCATCAACTCCTTTTACGTTCAAACCCATTCCTTTGTATTGATTTAATACATTTTGGAATTCGTTTTTACGAAGCAAACCGTTATTTACAAAAATACAGTATAGATTTTTTCCGATAGCTTGATCTAATAAAACTGCCGCCACGGTAGAATCTACTCCTCCAGAAAGTCCGAGAACCACTTTATCGTCTTGTAATTTTTCTTTCAGTTCGGCTACCATTTCTTCGACAAAGGCGTTTGGTGTAAAGTTTTGAGGAACTTCCGCAATTTTCACTAAAAAGTTTTCCAGCATTTTTGATCCATCAGTCGAATGGAAAACTTCAGGGTGGTATTGAATCGCGTAGGTTGTTTCACCTTCAATTTTGTAAGCGGCAAATTCCACATCGTGCGTACTTGCTAGTTTTACTCCATTGGTTGGCAATACTTTGATACTATCGCTATGACTCATCCAAACTTGGCTGTTTTCAGAAACACCTTCAAAGAAAACTTCATTCTCTTTTATGTAAGATAGGTTAGCTCTACCGTATTCTCTTGTATTTGAAGCCGCTACTTCACCTCCACTAAAATGGGATAAATATTGCGCACCATAACACACGGCCAGCATAGGAAGCTTTCCTCTAATTTGAGACAAATCTGGATGTGGCGCATCTTCTCCTCTAACAGAAAAAGGGCTTCCACCAAGAATTACTGCTTTATAAGATGATAAATCACTCGGAAAATGATTGTAAGGAAAGATTTCGCAGAATATATTTAATTCGCGAACTCTACGCGCAATAAGCTGTGTGTATTGCGATCCGAAATCTAAAATAAGTACGTTGTGTTGCATGCGCAAAAATACTTTTTATATTTTGAATTGGAAAATTGAATTTTGAAAAATATTTATTTTCTTTTAAGCTGTTGAAATAATTTCTCTTTTGTATTTAAAAGACCCGTAGTCTCGCAGGTCAAATTTGGATTTATCCTGAAATTAGCTTTAAAATTTAAAAGAGTACATTTGCAAACCTAATTATCTACTAAAAAACAAAAAGATGAAAACAAAAAATTATATAGCCGTTGCAATTTTTGCACTAATAGCTGTTTCATGCAGTGTAATTGATGATTTATTGACTTTTTCAATAGACAATCAAACCACTGTAACCATTCCATCAGGATTTCCTGTGAATACTGCTTTAGATTTAGTGACACCCGATATTTCATCTAATTCCAGTACGGCATTTGAAAATAACAATACCAATGCAGAATTAGTTAAAGATGTAAAATTGAAAGAAATGAAATTGACGGTAACAAATCCAGCCAATAAATCATTTTCCTTTTTGAAATCAATACACATCTACATTTCTACAAATAGCACTGATGAAATTGAATTGGCATTTTTAGATGATATTAATTCTACTTCAAATACTTTAAATCTGACCTGTACAACTGCGAAATTAGATAAATACGTTAAAGCTTCAAGTTTTAAATTAAGAACAAGAGCAGTTACCAAAGAAACAATAACTCAAGATGTATCTGTAAAAGCAGATATTAAATTTCAAGTTACCGCAGATCCTTTTTAGGAAACACCGAATCCTATTAAAAAAACCGTTGAATGTAAGTGTTACATTCAACGGTTTTTTTTATTCTCTGTAAGTGTGTATTTATTCTTTTACCAAGATTATTGTAGCTTTGAAACCAGTTCCAAGATTCCACTGACTCGCTGATATCAAAGCGCCCTTGTCATCATACACTTTAAATTCAGCTGTATTAGGTCCCGAACTTCCTTGGTTTAATGCTTCAAAATCAATTTTGTTAAACCCTTTTTCTAATACGATTTCAAAACCTTTAAAATCATTATCTAAGTTTACTTGATATTGAATAACCTTATCATTCAAATATACCCTGATTTGGTCACCATCTACATAAGCCGCATCACGATACATTACTTTAGCAGTAACAGAACCTGTTGAGAAATTACCTAAATTTTGATTCTTTCTGTATACATAACCATCCTTATTTTCTTCTTTTTTGTTCCACTTATCTTTATAAACATCTCCAGGATTAATAAACTCGTTTTTCGGACTCATGGAGAAATTATTTGCCGGAGTGGTGGGAAGAGAAAGACTTGGATTCGGGTTGAATATTTCCGGATTTTTAAATACGTTTGGTGTATTTATTGGAGGAATATCAACTTTAGGCTGAATTGTTTTTTTTATTTTCGGTGCGTTATTTTTAGGGGGAATCGCTTTAAATTTTGAACTAAATTCGTTTTGCGCATATCCGCTCAAAGACATACTGATGGTAATCATTAAAAATAAAATCCTTTTCATAACTTTCTAAATTAGTTTATTCGGTGCTTGTAAAAATTTTAAAAATAAAAAACCAATTGTATTTATTCAAAAATCAGGCAACAATTTAACTTTCATTTATAACTCCAAAATCTGCATTTTATTACATTTTTAAAGATAAAACAGCTAAAATTTCCTTGATTAAATTTAAACTTTTTTAATCCAAAATCAGTATTTATATTTCACGTTTTTTTTCTAACTTGCAAATAGTATGCCACACTAAAAATTGCATTTTTATCGCGCAACACTATTAAAAAACTATTAAAATGAAAAGAGAGAACATATTGACCGGTTCGCCTTGGGAAGACAAAATGGGATACTGCAGAGCGGTACGCATCGGAAATATTATTGAAGTATCCGGTACGGTTGCGATTGTTGATGGAGAAAAAGTAAAAGCGGATGATGCGTATGCGCAAACAATAAACATACTGGAATGCGTGCAGGTGGTTCTCGAAGACTTAAAAGTAAGTATGGAAGACGTCATCAGAACCCGAATATTTACGACTGACATTACCACATTTGAAGACGTAGCCAAAGCTCATGCTCAATTTTTTAAAGACATAAAACCTACTACCGGTTTTTATGAAATTAATAAACTGGTAGCTCCTGAATATTTAGTCGAAATTGAATTTACCGCAATTGCCCCGCAAAAACCATTGATTCAGGAAGGATTATAATACTTTCGCAAAAATACTTTGTCCATTTCACTAATGAATTTAGAGAAAACTAAAAAAACTCCATCGCCTCAATTCAAATGGTTTTTCATCAGCATTTTAATAGGGGTTTTTTCCGGATCGGCATCTGCTTTTTTCCTCGTAGCTTTAGAGTGGGCTACCCAAATCAGGGAAAAGAACAATTGGATCATTTGGCTATTGCCAATCGGCGGCTTACTGATAGGATTGGGCTATCATTATTGGGGGAAATCAGTTGTCAAAGGAAATAATTTATTGCTGGAAGAATACGAAAATCCACAGAAGATAATTCCGATAAAAATGGCTCCTTTGATTCTTTTCGGAACTTTAATCACCCATCTTTTTGGTGGTTCAGCCGGTCGTGAAGGAACCGCCGTACAAATGGGTGGCGCCATTGCAGACCAGTTTACAAAACTATTTCAACTTGACGCATCCGAAAGAAAAACAATACTCATTCTGGGCATCAGCGCCGGATTTGCTTCTGTTTTCGGAACTCCTTTAACAGGAGCATTATTCGCTTTAGAAGTTGTTTATTTTAGTAAAATCAATTTTAAAAGTATTCTATTATCCTTTTTTGTTGCCTACATCGCTTTTTTCACAGTGGAACTTTGGCACGTAAAACACACGCATTATAATATTCTTTTTGTTCCAGAGATTAGTTTCATGACTTTATTTTGGGTAATTATCGTAAGTGTTTTATTTGGCTTGGCCGCCATGCTTTTTTCCAGAAGCACTCATTTTTGGGATCATTTATTTTCAAAAACTATAGCGTTTTCACCGCTTCGCCCATTTGTAGGAGGATGCATCATAGCTTTGGCGGTATATTTTATTGGAACCACAAAATACATTGGTCTTGGAATTCCTATGATAGTTGATGCGTTTTCGAACCCAAATACTTCCTATGATTTTTTATTGAAAATACTTTTTACGGGATTTACACTCGGTGCGGGATTTAAAGGTGGTGAAGTCACGCCATTATTCTTTGTTGGAGCCACTTTAGGAAGTACATTATCACTTATCGTTCCCTTACCAATAGCACTTTTAGCAGGAATGGGATTAGTGGCTGTTTTTTCGGGAGCCACCCATACGCCTATTGCCTGTACGGTTATGGGAATGGAACTTTTCGGGATCGAAAGCGGTATTTTCATTGGTCTAGCGTGCAGCATTGCTTACCTTTCTTCTGGATCCGTAGGAATTTATAATGCCCAAATTGTAAAGGGGGCAAAATACCATTTGTATCAGAAATTGAAAAGAAAAAATACCGACTTTTTATAACATTCTAAAACTTTGTTAATTGTTTAAATGTTTTCAACATTACACTAAAAAAATGTAATTTCGCAGACTATGAAAATACAAGACATACAAGCGATACAGTTGTTATTAGCAACTCCAAAAAAGATTGCCATAATCCCACACAGAGGTCCTGACGGAGACGCCATGGGTTCTACACTGGGTTTGTATCATTTTTTATTAAAAAACAAGCATCATCCTGTCGTGGTTTCTCCAAATGAATTTCCGGATTTTCTGGCTTGGATGCCAGGCGCAGAAACCGTTAAAATATTTGAAAAAGACAAACAAAACTGCACAAAAATTCTTGAAGAGGCAGAACTTATTTTTACGTTAGACTTTAATGCCTTGCATCGCACGGGCGAAATGGAACACGTTCTAGCCAAGCTCAAAGCTCCTTTTGTAATGATAGACCATCATCAAAAACCAGATGACTATGCTGTGGTCACCTACTCTGACACTTCGTTTGGATCTACCTGTGAAATGCTTTATAATTTCATTTCATTTCTTGGAAAAAAAGAAGAAATCGATAAAACCATCGGAACCTGCATTTATACCGGAATTCTGACTGATTCCGGGTCGTTTCGTTTCCCAAAAACTACGGGAACAACCCATAGAATTGTGGCAGAACTAATTGATTTAGGTGTTGAAAACACGGCAATCCCAAGTTTATTATTTGACAATAGTTCTTTTGGACGATTACAAATATTGGGACGAGCGCTTCAGAACATGATTGTAATAACGGAACATAAAACGGCTTACACCACGCTGACTCAGGATGAACTGAATTCATTTGACTATGTAAAAGGAGATACCGAAGGAATTGTAAACTACGGATTAAGTATCAAAGGAATTGTTTTTACTGCTATATTTATAGAAAATAAAGAAGAAAAAATTATTAAGATTTCATTCCGTTCCCAAGGCGATTTTGATGTCAATCAATTTGCAAGAGATCATTTTAATGGTGGTGGACATCGCAATGCTGCCGGAGGAAAATCAGAGGCTTCGATGGAAGAAACAAAAAAGAAATTTGAAGATTTAGTAACCAATTTAAGCATCTAATTTTATGAAAAATAGCAAGCAAATCGCCATTGTATTTTTTATGTTGCTCTTAATTTCCAGCTGCAAACAGCAACAGGATGCCAGAAGACCTATATCTCAAGCGTCCGGGAGTTTCATGAAGAAATCCATTGCCCGCAATAAAAAATTAGTTGCCACTGAGGAAACGAAAATTCAGACTTTGATCAAAAGCAATCCTAATGTCGTTTATCTGGCATCGAAAAAAGGATATTGGTATTCGTATGAAACAAGAAATGAAATCGATACGCTTACGCCAAAAAAAGGAGATGTCGCTTTTTTTGATTACGAAATCAAAGATCTAAAAGGAACCATTATCTATTCTGAATTAGAATTAAGACCGCAAATTTATTACGTGGACAAACAAAACATAATGATGGGCTTGCGTGACGGGATCAAATTGATGCGTAAAAACGAGAAGGTCAACTTCCTTTTCCCATCGAATATGGGATACGGATACCATGGCGATGACAAAAAAATTGGGACTAACCAACCTTTAATCTGCACCGTAACGCTTCGTGATTTCAAATCGGAGGCGCAGTATAAAAAAGAAAGTCAATTGAAAGTAAAAACACCTACCGTTGCTCCACCCGTTAAATTAGAAACTCCTGCCGTAATTGAAACTACGGACACTATAACTCAATAAAACAACTTAGAAATGAAAAAAAAGATTCTATTCGCATTCCTGGTAATCGCCTCATTTTACTCTTGTAAAGAAGAATACAACAATCTTCCCGACGGATTATACGCTAAAATCGAAACCAATAAAGGCGACATTATAGTACAATTAGATTTTGAAAAAGCGCCAATTACAGTAGCAAATTATGTTGCCTTGGCCGAAGGAAAAAATGAATTTGTGACTAATGAAAATCTTAAAAACAAACCCTTTTTTGACGGCTTAAAATTCCACAGAGTCATCAAAGATTTCATGATACAAACTGGAGACCCCCTTGGAACAGGTTCTGGAGATACAGGATATAAGTTTAAAGATGAATTCTCAGATTTGAGATTTGACAAAGGTGGTGTTTTGGCTATGGCCAATAACGGACCAACAACCAATAGCAGTCAATTTTTCATCACACACATTGCAACGCCTTGGCTGGACGGAAAACACACGATTTTTGGTCATGTAGTCGAAAAAGGAATGGATGTAGTCAACAAAATTGAACAAAACGATTACATCAATAAAGTAATCATTATCAGAAATGGTGAAGCTGCTAAAAAATTCAATGCCGTTAAAATATTCAATGATTATTTTGCTGTGGAGTCTGAAAATCAAAAGAAAAAAGCTGCCGTTGATGCTGAAAACAAAAGAGTATACAACGAAAAGTACAAAGATGTTCGCGAACAAAAGGTTGCTTATTTCGCTAATTTGAAAACGAAATCGACAAAAACTCCTACCGGATTACAATACGTAATTACCCAAAAAAGCGGTGGTAAAAAACCCGCTAATGGCGCCAATGTTTTCATTCACTACGCTGGTTTTCTGGAAGACGGAGAATTATTTGATGCCAGTATTGAAAATGTGGCTAAAACGTTTGGTAAATATGATGAAAACAGAGCTGCGCAAAACGGGTACCAACCCATCCCTTTTCAAGCCGGCAAAAAAGATGGCATGATTCCTGGTTTCATTGAAGGACTGGAACAATTATCTTTTGGCGACAAAGCCGTGATTTTCATTCCGTCCCGCTTAGGATATGGAGCAGCGGGCGCTGGAGGGGTAATTCCACCCAATGCGAATATCATTTTTGAAATCGAATTATTAGAAAAAATGCCCCAATAATATTTAAAAAAATAAGCCTTTAAATTAGTACAACATGAAATTTAAAATTCTGTTTTTATTATTTCTGGGAATGGTCAACGTACATTCTCAAACGATCAAGAAATCTACTCCTGCTAAAAAACCGGCAACAAGTGTCAAAACTACTGTAAAAACACCTGTGAAGCCTACCGTAAAAACTCCTGTAGTAATTGAGGGGATTTTTGCAACAATTGCAACCAATAAAGGAGACATTGTACTGGAATTAGAATACAAAAAAACACCGGTAACAGTTGCTAACTTCATAGCATTAGCCGAAGGAAAAAATACCTTTGTAACTGATGACAAGCTAAAAGGAAAACCTTTTTTTGATGGTTTAAAATTTCACCGTGTCATCAAAGACTTCATGATTCAAGGAGGTGATCCTTCGGGAAATGGCTCTGGCGGTCCAGGATACGCGTTCAAAGATGAATTCACCGACTTAAAACACAACAAACCCGGAATCCTTTCTATGGCTAATTCCGGACCCACTACCAATGGAAGCCAGTTTTTCATTACCCACAAAGAAACGCCTTGGCTAGACGGTAAACACACCATTTTTGGTCACGTTACAGAGGGAATGAATATCGTAAACTCCATTTCACAAAACGATGTAATCACTAAGATTACCATCGTAAGAAAAGGCGCTTTAGCCAAAAAATTTGATGCTCCAAAAGTGTTCGCTGATTATTTCAACAATAAATCCGAAGACCAAAAGAAAATATCCTCAATTATCGCAGCAAAAAAAGCGTATTTAGCCGCGACTAAAGCCACTGCAACCACCACTCCATCCGGATTAGCGTACAAAATAATTGAAAAAGGAACTGGAGTAAAACCCGCGAAAGGAGCGACATTTTATTTTCATTATGCCGGTTATTTTGAGGACGGAACGCTATTTGACAGCAGCTATGAAGAAGTGAATAAAGTTTACGGAAAATTTGATGCTAACCGTGCCGCTCAAAACGGATACCAAGCATTCCCTTTTGAAGCCGGGAAAAAAGAAGGTATGATTCCCGGATTTATTGAAGGACTGGACAATATGGCTTTTGGCGACAAAGCCGTGGTTTTCATTCCATCAAATCTAGCGTATGGAGAAAGAGGCGCCGGTGGTGTTATTCCTCCGAACGCAACACTTATTTTCGAATTGGAAATGCTAGAAAAACAGCCCGCTCCAAAACAATAAAATTTAAAAAGAATGCAATAAAAAAACCCGACAGACTTCAAAATCTGTCGGGTTTCTTTTTACAATTTATTCGCTAAGAACATTGACTGCGGTACTGGAAACCGGAAAGTATCCGCTTCCTCAGCATTCCATTTTCAATTATTTTTTTCCAAATTTCCAGTCAAATTCGTCTTTTTGATTGATAATTGCCCCAATCTCAAATTTCACCACTTCCTCAAATTCGGTTTGAAAAATAATCCAGTTTTCTTCGTTGAAATAATTTTCGAACGTGTCAAACTCTTCCTGAGTAAATTTAATAATTCCTTTAGTGGTTAAATCTTTTTTGACCTCACTGATTTTTCTATTAATTATTTTATACCCAAACAACTCTAGTTCCTGGCTAGATGCTACAATATATCCTAATTTAAAATCTTCCTCCACATAGAAGGTCAAACGCATTTTTAATTTATTATAAGCAAAAATCACATTGTCATCCTCGTCCTTGTAATTTCGGTCCGGTTTCCCGTAAATTGCGGTAACATCATTTTGTTTCATTCCGAAAATGAGCTTGTCAATTCCGTTTTTTGGATTTATTTTCATATTCATTTATTTGACTGCAAAGTTCGCAAAGTTTTTCGCAAAGTCCACTACCTTTTATCTGTAAAAATTAACGGATAACAAAAACCACTACTGATTCTACTATTCACAATTTGGGCGTGACCCGCTGAAAAAGCGGGTCGGGCTATCCGTTATAATCTTTTATTCCGCTGTGCTTCATAAAAGGATTTTCACTACAAACGAAGTTCACTGAACTCCTATGAAAAATATCAAAAAAGTGAAGTAATCCCTCACGCAAAACAGCGGTTATACAACACAAAACCTTGCTGTAACAAAAACCATTTATAAAATAATTAGTATCTTTCAATCTCAAAATCAACACAATATGACTTGGGAAGCAAAACTGATAAAACACAATAGCGAAAATAGAATTGCCGTTTATTTTGAAAAAAATCAAGACCTGATTGCCAGGATCAAACAAATAGAAGGCGCACGATGGAGCCAGCAAAAAACGGTTTGGCACCTCCCAGATACAGAGGAAAACAGGGTGCGTTTTAACATAGCGCCCCCTGCAAATTCGCTCCCTTCAAGCGAAGGAATAACACAAATCGAAAAATTCAAACAATGGATGTGTTCTAAACGGTATAGTGAAAGTACCATTACTACCTATAGCGATGCCTTGAAATCCTTTTTGATTTTCTACCGAGAAAAACCAGTTGCGGCTATTACTAATGAGGATGTAATTATCTACAACAATGAGTATATTTTAAAAAATAAGCTTTCCTCCTCATACCAGAATCAAATTGTTCACCTCGTTGGATAAAAAAATTGAACTTATGTATTATTATGTTTATGTTTTGCTTAGTGAGAAAGACAATCAATTTTACACTGGCTATACTTCTGATTTAAAATATAGGCTTAATGAATATCAATCAGGCAAAGTTCAGTCTACAAAATATAGATTGCCTATAAAATTAATTTATTTTGAAGAATGTTTAAATCAACAAGATGCTACGTGAAGAGAGAAATATTTAAAATCCGGGAATGGGAAAATATACCTTAAAAATCGAATCCAACTATTTTTTTATCTTACGGGGTCAATGCTATAAAACTTTTTTTTATGACAATTAGAGATGCCAAAATGGACATCGATTCAATTCATCTGTTTAAAAGAGCCAAGTTATTACCAAACGTATTGAGTAAAGCGGAAGTGAAATCTATCTTGGATGCCCACAGCAATATCAAACATAAAATGATGCTTTCATTGATTTATAGTTGTGGCCTGCGTTGTGGCGAATTATTGGCACTTCAGCCCGTTCACATAGATTCGATGCGGAATATTGTATTGCTTAAAAATTCAAAAGGCAAAAAAGACAGGATAGTCCCATTAAGCTCAAAAATTTTAGAAATGCTACGGGAGTATTATAAAGTATTTAAACCCACAACGTATTTATTTGAAGGACAAATCAAAGGAAAGCCCTATGATGATAGAAGCTTACAACAAGTTTTAAAACAAGCCATACAAAAATCAGGAATTAGAAAACCCGTTACTTTGCACTGGTTGCGCCACAGTTATGCTACGCATTTACTTGAAAGCGGAACCGATTTGAGATACATTCAAGAATTATTGGGACACAATAGCAGCAAAACGACCGAAATATATACCCACGTAAGTATAAAAAGTATCCAACAAATAAAAAGTTCTTTTGATGATTTGTAATAAAAATATTATTTATACATTTGATGAAAATACGCTACTCCGTAGCGACTATACATCCTAAATTGGGTAGATTGTCGCTACTTTGTAGCGAGTATATACAAGTTGGACAAAATTGGCGAGTCCAACGCGTTATTTGCACAATGAATTTTCGGGATATTTTTTGGGATTTAAAAGGGAAATGAATTTCGCTTCAAGTCTTTCGATTAGAATCGTATAAAGTTCACTTTCAAACGTTTGGCAACGTAAAGACTTGGCTAAGTTATCTAAAAAAAATGACAAAGTCAAGACCTTTTTTTTTGAAAACTTTAAATCCTAAAAAAATAGAGCCCAAAAACCCTATTATTGACTTCGCCTAGCAGGCTTGCTAAGCGCAATAAATAATAGTTTCATTAAAATAATTGAATTGAAAAATATTGGAGTAGTACCGCCAACTCCATTACTGAAAAATCAGTAACTTCCCCCAACAGGCCGATTGGCGAAAGAAAAAAAGGCCAAATCTTGACACCGTCAAGGCCTTTTTTCCCTTCGCCAAGCGGCCGGTACGTTGGCGGTCATGCTAGAAAAAACGAAAGAATTCAAAAATATAAAATTTAAATAAAAATGGCTTACAGAGAGTTTTCCCCTTTTGGCACAAAAAGTATAAATGTTAGATTTAAATGTGATAATTGTGAGAGTGAAGTCTTAAGTGAAGAAATTGGAGTTCCATCTCCAAATTTCGATGCCGAAAAAGCAAGTGATTCTCATAATGAAAATGAAGGTTATGCTATTTGTCCCAATTGCGATAAGGAATTTGACATCTGCGTCAATGCTGGCTATGCAGATGGCTATATAGAAATATTTGATATTGAGGATGAAGATATTCTTGAGATTATTGAAAATGCAGATGAATATGATGAATATATCGATGACCAAATTGATGCAATCTTAAGCACCTTTGAATTTATAAATGTTTTTAATAAGGAAATAGATAATTTAAAATCCTTAAATAATTCGAATCTTGGCAATGCTGATTTGCAACGAACATTACAAAAGCTTATTTTTTCTGGTACAATTACATGTTTGGAAGATTATCTTTCAACTACATTGATTAAAGAAATTTTCGACAATGATGATAATTTCAAAAATTTCGTTAGGACGTTTAAAGATATAAGAAATAGAAAATTTACTCTCAACGAATTATATGAAAAATTAGAACAAATTAAAGACATCGTCAAAAAAGAATTAGTTGATGTAATTTACCATGATTTACCAAAAGTGCAAGGAATGTATAAAGATACTCTCGGTGTAGAATTTCCTGAATTTGGAGAGCTTATAAAAATCATAAAAACCCGTCACGATATGGTTCATAGAAATGGAAAAAACAAAGAGGGGGAAGAAATTGTCATTTCAAACCAAACAGTTTTAACTGCAATTAATGAAGTAGAAAACTTTGTGAATGAATTGGAAAGAAGGATTATGGAAAAATAAGCACGAACCGCCAACACTTGCTACAATTGATTTGGGCAATTGGCTTAATTTGAAAGTGGTTTTGTGTTTGGGATGTTTAGGCAAATCCGAAGATAAGGCTTAATTAAACCCCAAACCACTTGTAGCAAGGGAACGTTAGCCGTCAGTTTGGCAGAACTTAGAAAAACGAAACAAATGAAAATCTGCAATTATTTATTTTACTTTTTTCTTATTACAACAATCAGTTGCTCTGAAAAGAATAATACTGATGTTGGAGAATCGATTCAAAATGTAATTGAAAAATTTCCCCAATTAAAAACTACCAAGAAAACATTTGGAAACGATTATAAACTAACTAAAAGTGTAAAAAACGGAGAATTTGATTTTGAAATTCAATTATTTTCTGAACCGGACAGTATAAAAGGGAAACAAGAAATAATTGTGTTTATCAATTCAAAAAAAGAATGTTATTCAATTCCTTTCTTTTCAAATAAATATAAAGATTATTGGCAGTTTCCATTTGACAAAGAAATCAAAAATGTAAAAAAAGTAAACTCTACTTTTAGTAATGAGCTAAATAGTGTTTTAAATAAATTAACAAAAGACGAAAAATCAAAAAAAGAACTTCTTGAATACAAAATAATTAACGAGCTACTATTCTCCGTTTTGAATTGCAGAAATTTAGAAGAGCGTGATAGTATTTTGGTATACAAAACAATCTTTCCTAATTCAGACATACCAAATGAAAATCACGACGAATCTTTTATTAGACTTCGCAAAAATTATGAATTAATGAAAAAGGAATGGCATCATGTTAAATATCAAACAAATTACAACTGTTATTTAGATAAAAAAAATGCAAGAATTTATCAATTAAACTATAATACCCAAACAAAATTAAAAGTAAAATCATATCGGCAAGATTGGGGATTTACTCCATTAAGCCTATAAAAAACCGAACGGCTAACAGCTACTACAACGGATTTGGGTAATTGGCATAATTGAAACTTGGTTTTGTACTTGGGATGATTTGGCAAATCCGAAAATAGGGCTTAATTTAGTCCCAAACCCGCTGTAGTAGCGGGACGTCAAACTGTCTAATAACCTCTCTTCTTCCCCATAAATTTATTTGTATTAAAAATCGCTCAAATAACTTGCGCAACTCGTTGATTTTTTGTACATTTAAGTATGAAATTCATCAACGGAACCAATAGAAACCAACTCCCGCTTTTTGCCTCATCGATAGATGATGCCATTGCGCAAGACAATGAAATCAGGCTCATAGACCTTTTTGTAGACAGTCTTAAACTCGCTGATTTTGGATTTACTTTCGATTTTGTCGAAAACGGAAGACCTGCTTATCATCCTTCGGATTTACTCAAACTCTTTATTTACGGCTATCTCAATCGCATGCGTTCCTCCAGAACTTT
>NZ_JAFCVD010000013.1:0-84571 GCF_049896865.1 Flavobacterium sp. DSP2-3-1
TTTGGGACTCTAAGAGCAATTTTTAAAGCTTTTTACGGACTGTTTTGTTTTAAGAATGAAGAATGCTTTTTTCCAAAAAGAGTTTCAATTGTAGTTTAAATCACATATATTTACTTACTAGTTAACTAAAATGAGTTCGATTAGAGGTTTTTAGACGAACTGACGTTAGCAGCTATATTCTCTAAAAAACGAAAGATAAATGAATACCAATTTACGGAATGGAAAATAATTTTACGAAAATAATGTCAAGCAGAACTGACGAAGAATTAATCAAAATTGTATCAGTTGATAGAGGAAAATATCAAGAATTAGCACTTGAAACTGCAAAAAAAGAAATTGAATTCCGAAATATTGACCCAACTCGATTTAAAGAGGTTTCTGAAAAAGTAGAAGTAGAAAAACAGAAACTTGAAAAAGTAGAAAACAATACGGTGCACTCCAAAATTAGATTTCTAAATTTCCTAATTGACTTTGCTGTGCTTTTCGTGATTTGTGGCTTATTTATTCCTAATGTTGAAATTTTATTATCGCTAACAAGTCAAGCAGAAAGAGCAATATACAGAATAACCTCTTTTACGCTTTTTATCGCAACTTATTACATATATTTTGAACATAAATATCAGAAAACATTAGGAAAAATTATAACTAAAACTAAAGTTGTAAATTTAGAAGGCGACAAAGCAGAACTTGGAGATATTATTAGTCGTACATTTTGCAGATTTATTCCGTTTGATAGAGTTTCATTCTTTTTTTCAAGAAACGGATTTCACGATGGAATATCAAAAACGAAAGTAATTAAAGACAACTAAACGAGTAAATACAGCTGGTAACAGCTAGTAAGCAATAGTCGGGAATTAGGCTTAATGGAAAAATGGTTTTGTGTTTGGGAAATTAGTGATTATCCGAAAATATGTCTTTACTTAACCCGACCATCGCCTACTAGCAAGACGTTATGCCCAATTTTAAATAAGATAGACGATGAAACATTTAGTAATAATATTAACACTTTGGACTTTTATCGGTTGCGGAAGTAAGGAAGATTCAAAAAACGTTATCAAGAAAACAACGGTCAGCCCAATAAACATAAGTAAAGTTTCGGAAGTATGGCTCTTTGAAAAAGTTGACGGTAGTAAACTAGTTTTTAAAAACGGACAGTCTTTCCAAACCAATTTATTTGAGCTTAAATTTATCGGACAAGTTTCTAACGTTGACAAAGCTCCCTTTTTGATTTTCTCCGGTCGAGACTGTAACGAGTGTGACGCAAACATTTCCCTTTATATTCACTCACCTTCGGACGGAAAGTTATCCATTAAACATGGAGAAAATAGCTATCAATTTCCCGGAACAGAAATAGACTATGAAACCGACAGCATTACGTATGTTTCAAGAGCATTCTTCGGACAAGTTTTGGATAACACCAAAGGAGTAATTTGGTATGAAAATAGACTTTTAGAAAATGGAAAAATGGGGTCAAATGTTTTTCTTTCACGTATTGAGAAAGGATCAAAAAAAGATACAGTTTTTGCTGGAAAAGGAGAACTAGAAGAAACGGCTAACCTAGTAAAAAAAGGACTGTGTGTCGAAATATTAGGTCAAAAATACTCGAGCGAGTTATAAAAAAACTGGGCATAACAGTTAGGGTTTCGTTGCGTGCGCAGCACCAACAATGAAACCCGTGTTGAACGGAACCGACTACCTGCCGTGAACACTATGGAGTTATCGTAAAGTTTTGAGAGAGAATAACAAGAGGCAAGTGAGCCTCTTTTTTTGTGCAGTTAAATCAAGATGGTTTTCTAGTGTTTTCCGTCACTTTTGGGCATAAATTCCCTTACCCATAATTTAGCTTTTACAAGGAATGGTGTTTTGGCTACCGCCAAGATACCATGCAGGCGGACCTCGCTGGTCAAAAACCGCTATCCGATGTAAATTGCCCGTTTTACAACACGGACATTTAGGCATAAAGGTCTTTTTCTCTGCTTTTTTTAGCACTTTTACTTTAAGTTTCTCTTGTAAAAGCTTTAGCTTTTTTCGTTTCCAAGTGCTACTCAAAAATCCATAATGCCGTATTTTTACAAAACGTTTGGGTAAAATATGCAACGCAAACCGCCTGATAAATTCCTGATGTGTGAGCGTCATTTGTTTTTTAACGCCCGCTACTCGGTAATCCTTGTAATCAAAAGTTACGTTTTCATTGTCAATGCTTTTAATTCGATTGTTACTAATGGCGATTTTATGGGTGTATCTACCCAAATATTCCACCACCGACTTTGGACTTCCAAAAGGTTTCTTAGCAAATACTACCCATGGTTTTTGCCATAATTCCTGCCGGATTTGTTCGTATTGAGTAGGCGATTTCGCCTTGAGTTTTCCGCAAAATTTAGCCCTAAAAACCTTCGACAAGGCTTTTACTGGAAACAAGAATTTACCATCTGCTCTGCTATTTTTCCACTGTCCGTCTTTGTCCACACCACCGCCAGGAACAATGCAATGCAGGTGCGGATGCAAACTCAATTGCTGTCCCCAAGTGTGCAAAACGGCAATCATTCCCATTTGCATTTCCTTGCCTTTGCCAAAACTTTGAAGCGCTTCCCAACTCGCTTCAAATATGGTGTTATACACTATTTTAGGCTGGTAAATGGCCAAGGAATTGATACTGTCAGGCAAAGTAAATACTAGATGAATTTAGCGAAGCGGTATCACGAAATCCTTTTAAAAACAATAAAAAAATTGAGTAAAATAAGGCACAGGCAAGAGCTCTGTACTTCTGGCTTGTATCCAATCTTCTCGTTTGTTACCCTGACACTTCGGGCAATGCCGACTGCGGCAAGAGTTGTAACTTACAGTGAGATTACCACAACTATCGCAAGCATCGATATGACCACCCAACTCGGCTGTTCTACATTTTTTAAGGGCGTAAAGCGTGCGGAGCTGCCAAGTATTTAATCTATAGTTTTCAATTCTTGAGCCTATTTTTCGCAGGACATCCGCTACTTCAAAAGGCGGCTGCATTTTGCAAAAAGGGTATCGAGTGGACTAAAGATGCGCTGGCTTTAGAGTTGGGCAATGTGCAGGTATTCCATTGTGGTCTCAACATTCTGGTGTCCCAAAAGGTCTTTCAGTGTCATAATATCCATACCGTCTTCGAGCAAATGCGTGGCGTAACTGTGCCGAAGCGTGTGGGTATGAACTTCTTTGATAATACCCGCTGCCTTGGCCACTTGCTTGACCGCCCATTGCACGCCTCGTTGCGAATACCGATTGTCAAAATCGCACCGGCTCCATTAGGCAAAGGTTGGCCATTAAAAACATAATCTTGCGGTTTTTCGGCTTTGATGTATTTTTTAAACCCCGAATTAAATGTTCTGAAAGCGGTACGTAGCGGTCTTTTTTGCCTTTTCCCTGAACTACTTTGAGTTGTTTTCGGTCAAAATCCAGATCCTGTAAACGCACACTTCTAGCTTCCATGCAGCGAAGTCCACAACCATAAAGCAAGCCAATGAGGATTTTATGTTTAAGCAGCTTGGCACACTGGAGCATCGCCCAAACTTCTTACTTGCTCAAAACAACAGGGAGTTTTTTCTCGTGTTTTATCTAAGGTGATCGTAAAAATTCATACGGCAAACCTTCGGATTTTAGCAAAAACCGAAGACCATAAACGCAGTGTTTAAAATAGGTTTGAGAAGGTGTTTTTGACTTTTTTTGTTGGTAAAACAAGTAATCCTGTACTTGTTCAGCATCTAGTTCAGTTGGGATTTTACCAAAATAAAGCGAAATAGCCGCCACATGACGGGAATAATTATTAAACGTGCTCTGACTTCGACCTAAAATCGAAACTGTACGCTCAAATCGTTGAAGTAATTCCTCAAATCCAGGAACTTCGCGCTTGGCTTGGTTCAGGATTTTGTTTTCTCTTAACGCATCAGGATGCTTTTTTTTGTAGTCATGGTATACGAATTTTAATTATATTCGTAAGGTACAAAATCTCGGTAAGTGCTACCCAAGGTTTAGTTCAACAGCTATTACAACGGTTTTGGGCAACTTTATTTAATTAATTGCTCAACTTTGAGGGCACGGATCTCACCGTAGGCTTTAACCGAACTAAAGATGTACATCTGTTCTATCAGGGTTCATCAACACTTTTATTGCAATTTAATTTTAAAAAACATATTGTTGATGCCAACTATTTTATGGAATTTTTACTTATCAAAAATTAATAAAGCGTTAGAAAATTAATTATTTTTTTCTAACGCTTTATAAATATTACATAAATTTAGCAACCGTTTTTGATCCGGCAGTTAATGCTTTTCCAAGTGCTTTAATTTTGGTTGCTTCGCTACCTTTTGCCATTTCTGCGGCTTTTGTAGTTTCTTCGCCAAGCGTTGCCATTAATGCAACTACTTTTTCAAAATTTTTGTCTTCGTATGCTGTTTTTAATTTTTTTAAATCAGATGCAATCGTTTTTAAGTCTTTGTGATCTTCAAGAGTATCAATCCATTTGTTGATTGTTGAAGTCAAACCTGTTCCAGATTTTTTTTCGACATGTGTAGTAATAGTTTCTACAGTTTTGTCAATTTGTTCCGAGTAATCTTTTTCTTTTGATTCCATTTTTTAGAAATTTTTAAAATTATTAATAACGAGTTAGAAAGTTAAGGATTTTTTAATAAATTTATTTATATAATTGAAGTAAATAGTTATAAAACAACTACTTAAACAATTAAATTACAATTATCTATTAATTTTTTGTTAGTGCTAATTATTGTCATTTTGCCTTTTACTATTTGTAATTTATAGAAATACAAAAAAACCTCAAGCATTTTTCACGCTTGAGGGCTTTATAAAAATGCTGTAAACTTACATTTTTGGCATTAAAACTTTATCAATCACATGAACAACTCCGTTTGAAGCAGCAACATCGGCCATGGTTACATGCGCCTCACCAATCATTACCTTATCTCCTTTGATAGCCACTTTTAATTTGCCACCTTGCACTGTGGTGAGCTCTTGACCATCTTTTAAATCGGCTGCCATTGTTTCTCCACTAACAACGTGGTAAGTCAAAATACTAGCGAGTTTTTCCTTGTTCTCTGGTTTCAGAAGTGTATCTACATCTTTTTGAATAGCTTCGAAAGCAGTATCTGCAGGTGCAAAAACAGTAAATGGACCAGCACCTTGAAGTGTTTGTACTAAACCTGCTGCCTTTACTGCTGCAGCTAATGTTTTAGCACTTTCAGAAGCGATAGCAACGATGTCTTTTTTTGAATCAGTCATAACAAAATAATTTATTTTTTTCTGCATCTGGCAGCACAGTGATGATATTTTATCAACTATATAAAAGTACTATTTTTAATTTAAATAACTCTTTATCAGCTACTTAAAAAATACTATTTAAAAAAAAATAGCTTTGTACAATTATTGAACAAGTTTGTAAAATTCACATATTTAATTATGTTACCTATTTTTTTATAAAAATCTAATAAATGACGATTGGTTTTTCAATAAGTTTTTCAGTTTCTTAGTTAAAAATTGAAAACACCTTTTTATTATTATTTTTGATTTTCGCCTAATTCCATAACTTCTTTAAACCACTTTTTTCGTTTGATATCATCAGAGGATTTAATGCCTGAAAAAACCGAAATTTTCACTGGCTTTATACCAAAAAATTCTAAAACACCAATTTTAATTGCGTTGTGACCAGCATTTCTATTTATTAACCAATTATACCATTTTGGTGTGTTCATAGTAACAATTAGCCTTGCGATTTTCCATTTTTAGCAATCCGTATCATACAACCAATTGTTTCTTGTAAACCTGCAATCTTCTTTGTCTCGATTAATTCAGATCATTACTATTTTCGTAACTCCTCAAATATTCCTCCGCTGCTGACAAATAAACGTGCCAGAGGATAATTGCCTTTATCATCTTTTATAAATTCAATTTGAGCGTTGTTGTCTAACACAAAAAGATTTTTTGATATATGCGCCAATTCCGTTATATTGTCTAAGAAATTACAGAAAAGTTTATTCCCGTCCCTTGATATAGTAAGTGCGCCGAAAGTTCCAGTAAATTTATTGAACTGATCTAAAGGAAGAGTTCCTGGGTCACTATTTACATACAAGGCATTAATGAGATATTCTAATTTTTGTTTGTCCGTACTATTAGTGGCTACTGACTGGCGCTCTCTGAAAATAAGTTCTTGTGCTTTAATAAGGGCATTTGCAGCCTCGACTTTAAAATCTGGGATGACACCTGTTCCCTCCCAATCGGTTTTAGTAACGGGATTTAATGAACGGGCAAATGGAATGTTAACAATGAAGCCCTGCCCCACAGAAAAGGGTTTCGTAGGGTGCGCACCACCGCCAGTAACCTCTCCCACAATAGTTGCTCGTTTGGCCTGCTGCATACCATAGCTAAAATCCTCTGCTCCAGAGAAGGTCTTCTTACTAGTTAAGATATATACTGGCATCGAAAGGGTCAAGCCGTCTGTCTTCGCGGGATCTGCATAATAAAAGACAGTATCTCTTTTCGTGCGGTTTATTAAATCATTCATATGGGTCTTTTCTTTAAAAAAGTAGCTTTCCAGTTGGCTAACCATTTCTGGCTCGCCTCCTGTATTTTCTCTTAAATCAATAATGATGGCAGAAGAATTAGCTAAAAATCCCAAAGCAGAAGCTATAATTGGTTTGGCCTCTTTTACATGCTCCACAAAAATATTAAAGGGAAAATAGCCTATATTACCCGGCAACAGTTCTACCTTTTTAAACATAAAATTGTTATCTCTTACAAATTTTGTGAATTGCGTGATTTCTTCCGCAGATGGTCCTGTGTACCCTTGTGTATGCCCTTTCCACCCTGGGTTATAATCAACTACCATATGAGGGTCTTTATGGACTTTAAAGATTTCAGCCTGTAATTGTTTAACAAGTTTTTGCGGGTCATTTGCCGTTGAAGAAAAAACCTTCTTTTTTAATTGTGCTTTTAAAGATTTTGCAATTAGCTGTGCCTTATCAGGAAATACATAATTGTCATTGAGTTTTAAATTTATGGAATCAATAAGCTGACTCATTTTAATTTCTTTTTTTATGTCCTGGCTATAATTTACAACAGGTAATAAAAGTGCCAGAAAATAAAACAATAATTTAGAATTTTTCATATTTAACATGATTTTATTAGTTGAGGGAAATTACCCTTGTGAATGTAAAAGTGAAAATTTTGCTTTAATCCGACAATTCTATTATTTAAATGCCAGAAATAATTATCTATATTATTGAATTTAGTTGACCAATAGAATTAGAATAATAACAGTGTAATGTAAATAAAATTAAGATGATAATTGTTTGCTTTAAGTATCTTTGATTGCAGTAAAATAAAATAAACCATGTTATTAGGCAGTATCGATTTACAGAAAAAAAATAAGATAGAACCGTTATTACACGTACTTGTTTGGGCTTCGTTATTCTTGTTTATATGGCATACTACTTATACGATTGGACCTTTTAGAAAACAAGATGGCAGTATTTACTTTCCATTAGTTTGGAGTACTTGTCTCAGTATTATGCTTTTTTACATAAATGCTCTTTTTTTGATTCCCTTATATATTTCTAAAAAACGATATAAGCATTATTTTGTTTATCTGATCCTTTTATATGTTTTTACTGTTTTATTGAATTCCATTTTAGACCAGTTATATAGCATATCACTATTTTCAACAGAAAAAGAATCTATGTGGTCAGATATCGCTATGAACGTACAGAGTAAGACGATAATCCTTTCTTTATCGTTTGGATACGGGCTTACAAAACTGTGGATTCAAAATCAGGAAATTCAGCAACAATTAGTAAAAGATAAACTTTCTACGCAACTAAAATATCTAAAAGCACAGATTAATCCACATTTTTTATTTAACACATTAAATATGGCATACTCTTCAGCCACAAAGAACAATGATGTGGTCACAGCCGATATTATAGAAAAACTTTCAGGTCTCATGCGCTACATGCTGTATGAGAGCAATGATGATAAAGTTTCCCTTGAAAAAGAAATTTGTTATATTGATAATACTGTAAAACTTCAGCTTCAACGACTATCACCAGAATTGGCAAGTCAGGTTAATTATAAAATAAATGGGGAATGGCAAAACCATAAAATTGCTCCTATGATTCTTATACCATTTATTGAAAACGTGTTTAAACATGGAATAATCTTAAGTCAAAGATCGGATATAACCATCTCGATATTTTTAAAAGGCAATATATTAGTATTAGAGACTAAAAATTATAAATTTGAACATTCTGTTCAGGAAAATAACAGCTCTGGAATTGGCTTACCAAATGTAAGGGAGAGGCTGCAGCTTCTTTATCCTAATCAACATATACTGGAAATCGATAATTCAGGCTCCTTCTTTAATGTTAGACTTCAAATAAAAATTAATTAAAATGAGATGTATTGCAATCGATGACGAACCATTCGCACTTGACCTTATTGAAAGATATATAAAGAAAACTCCATCCTTGCAATTTACAGAAGGATTTACCAATCCATTTAATGCCATGTCTTTCTTGATGAACAATCCTGTAGACCTGGTTTTTCTTGATATAAACATGCCTGAACTATCAGGGATGGAATTAATAAAATCATTACCGACAACTCCTAAAATAATATTTATTACGGCCTATCCTGAATTTGGCGCTGAGAGTTATGATTACAGCGCAGTGGACTTCCTCCTAAAGCCTGTAAGATATGACCGGTTTCTCAGGGCGGTTAACAAAGCAAATAACCTCTCTTTTCCTTCAAACAACAGTGCATCATTAAATTCCAGTTTAGATCAGTTTGGAGAATCAATTATGGTTAAAAGCGGGACACAGACATTTCAAATAGAATTAACTGACATCTTGTATATTGAGGGCGCGGGTAACTATATCACTTTCTACACTAAAAAAGGTAGAATTATGACGCTTTTGCCCTTGAACGACATTTTAAAACAGCTTCCTATTTCAGCCTTCGCCCGGATCCATAAATCTTATATTATTTCCTTGAAACATATTGGAATCATTGAAAGAGCCCGTGTAATAATTAATGACATACCAATACCAATAGGTATTACATATCGGGAGCAATTTGCAAAGACTATAAGAAACAAAAAATAGGAGAAAAAATAGGGTAGGTTGACGGTAATCATATTACTACAAGGTAAGACATTCCGATAGCGCATTCTATGATAAAAAACAAGCGATATTTTAAAAATTAGCAGGCAAATTTATATGTATTTATGTATGGGGTTTGCCTGTTAATTACTGAAAAGACCCGACCAATAATTTTGCATTTTACATTGTTTAAAACCAGCATAGCATTCTTACCCTCTGCTTTTTTTCTTTCATAATATTCTTTGAGTTGTGGATCGTGTTTCACTGCCAATAAAGCACACATTTGTAATATTGATTTCATCTTTTTATCTGCCATATGATTTACTTTGGTTCTGCCTTTAATACTCGAACCCGAACTATATTCAAAAGGGTCAGTTCCAGCATAATAAGCAAATTTTCTAGCATTATCAAAAGCCGTAAATGCTCTGGTAGCAATTAGCATATAGATTGCTGTTTTGTCTCCAACACCAGGAACACTTTTTATTAACTCAAATTGTTTTTTTAATTCAATTTCAGTTGAAATTATTGCTTTCATTTCTTTTTCAATCGCTTTTAATGTCGTTTTTAGAAACTTTACAGTTTTATTATTTATTGCTGAAATTGATTTGTAAACTTGTTTTGGCATAAAATCAATATTCTCTTTTGTAGCTTCAAAAATCTTAAAGGATTTCATCACTTTTTCTCGCTCAGTATAAAGTAATTTTAGTTGTTGAATTGCGGTTTCTGGTAATGTTGAAAGTTTAAGTTTGTCAATATTTCGAATACTATACAAAGCAATATCCTTTGCGTCTGCTTTATCATTTTTACCTCTTGAAATACCTTTAGAACGCTTAATTTCTATAGCAGGAACAATCCAGTAATCCAGTTTTTCATCAGACAAATGACTACTCAAAGGAAATGTATAAACACCGGTGTTTTCACAACAAAACAAAACAGTAGTCAAATCAATTTTCTGTTTTATTAAGTTTTTTAAAATTTCCTTTATTCCTTTTAAATTATTCTCTACAATGAAATGATTAGATACATTGGGAGACTGTTTTTCTAAAATAACTACATCCAATTTTGATTTTGAAATGTCAATACCTACATAAAATAAATAGTTTTTCATAACTTTGAATTTAGGATAAACAAAAATGTTGAACTTCTTTAGAGCCTTTATTAGACCTCGATGTCTATCATTCTATTTGAAGCAATTCAACGGGATTCAAGGAGAAGACAGAGGACTAATGCGCGATATAAGTCATACTTAGCGGAATTGATAGTTCACCTCTGTTTTCCTTTGAATAAATTTAGTGTTTTTTATCTAATACAAAGTAAAGGCGGATTTGCAATCCGTGTCCACAATGATATGTACTTTATTAAAAGAAAATATTAGATGTGATTGCTTCGTTCATCGCAATGATCACGAAGTGCTCAGTTATTATTTTAAGCAACAATAACAGATTAGTAATCCTTGCACTGATTTTACATTGACAAATAAAATCTGCAATTTGAAAATTTCAAACAGTTACAGTAAGATATAATATAATTGATTATTCTTACGGGCACGGAATGCAAATCCGCACTAGCTGATGTTGGATTGATTTTTACCGTCCACAACCTGCGTCGAATTTTTAATGTAATAGACCAAAATCTATTACAAAAATATCTAGAAGTATTGGCTTTGTATTTTGGGGGTCTAAAACCCTTTTTTAAAGCTTTTTACGGACTGTTTTGTTTTAAGAATGAAGAATACTTTTTTTCAAAAAGAATATTAATTGTAGTTTAAATCATATATATTTACTCACTGATTAACTAAAATGAGTTCGTGTAGAGGTTTTTAAACGAACTGACGTTAGCTGTAATCTTAAAAAAACGAAACGTAAAATGAAGATAATTCAACTTTTAACATTTTTAATAATAAATATTTCTTGCTCTGCTCAAAAGAATTTAGAAAAATACACTAGTGATGAAGACGGAATTGCTGTTGAAAAAACAGACAATACAAAACAATATGATGAAGTTTATAACGCCAATAATATAATTTACGCTGTTGGAAGAAAATTTACTTACTCCTATTTTTATCAAAATACCAAAGGAGAAAAATTTTTAATAAAAAGAGGAAAAGGAATTTTACAACCCGAAGGTTATACAATTTATGATTGGGAATTTGTAGATATTGAAAACCAAGACAATGAAACGGTTAGTCGTATAATTCTAAAGCCTAGTTCAGGTAATCCTTTCGAAGGCAATGATTCGGATTATAAACAAACTGGAATTGATTATGAATATGTATTGAATAATGGTAAAAATCATCTTAAACAAACAACTGGTGCAATTGAAAATAAAATGAATGTATGGATACATCCACCAAGAAGTAACTTTTTTAAAATTTTAGAATTAAATCCTTTCCCATACATAGTAGCGCCTTATAAAATTGGAACAAAATGGAAATGGAAGCTAGAAATTGGAGATCATTGGTCGGACAAAAGATGGTTAGAATGGAAAGGTGGAATTGAAAATGTCTATGATTATGAAATTAAGGAAAATAAAATTATTTCAACAAAATTGGGGAATTTAGAATGTTACATTGTCCAAGCAACTGCAAAAAGCAGAATTGGTGAAACTGAACTAATTTCTTATTTTAATCCTAAATTTGGCTTTGTAAAGCTTGAATACAAAAATATTGACGGCACAAAAACAGTTCTTGTATTAGAAAATGTGGAATAAAAAAAAAATTACGGCTAACAATTAGAGTTTCGTTGGGTGCGCAGTACGAACAGTGAAACTCGTGTTGAACAGAACCAATTGCACGTCCGTTAACACTATGGAGTTTTCGTAAAATTGTGACAGAGAATTATTAGAGGATTTGGTCGTTTTTTTTTTGAGAAGTATTTTGGGCTTGGTGTCGTTTTTCCTTTCACTTTTAAACAAAAGTTGCCTCACCCATAAAATTAGTCTTCTTAGGAACTTGCGTTTTGGCTACCGCCAAAAAACTTAAAGAAGGACCGCGCTGGTCAAAAACCGCTATTCGGTGTAAATCGCAAACTCTGTACAAAATGCAATAAAAATGCCAAAGGCAGACTTATTGAACGCTCCCAATACGCCCATTTGATTTATCAAAACAAGCTTGGAATCGAAAATAATTACTAAGTCTGTCGCAGAAGGCAAGCTATAGTGGAAATTCCATAGCCTGTCCCGCTCTTCACGGGAGAGTGATAAAACGCCAATAAGATTTTTATAATATCATGACTAAGAAAACCATCAAACATGCCTCAGCTGATGTTGGATTAATTTTTTCAGCCTACAACCTGCGTCGAATATTTAATTTAGTATACCAAAATCTATTAAAACAATATTTAAAAGTTTTGGCTTTGTATTTTGGGGTTCTAACAGCAGTTTTTAACGCTTTTTACGAATTGTTTTGTTTTAAGAATGAAGAATGCTTTTTTCCAAAAAGAGTTTCAATTGTAGTTTAAATCATATATATTTACTTACTGATTAACTAAAATGAGCTCGTTTAAAGGTTTTTAGACGAACTGACGTTATGCAACATTTAAAAACAGAACAAATATGAAAAAACAGACAATGATGACGAAAACGATTTTACTTTTATTAGCGGGCTCAGTTTTACTAACAAGTTGTGCAAGCACGACAATGATTCAGTCAAACCCGAGTGGTGCGCAAGTTTATCTAAATGGTGAACCCGCAGGAACAACACCTTATACCCACCGAGACACAAAGATAGTTGGCAGTACGACAACTGTTAAATTGGAAAAGGAAGGTTATGACCCTTTAAACACATCTTTTTCAAGAGATGAAGAAGTCGATGTAGGTGCAATTATTGGTGGAATTTTTGTTTTAGTTCCATTTCTGTGGACAATGAAGTATAAGCCGACCCATACTTATGAATTGACACCAAGTTCAGGTAGCGAACAGCCAATAATTAAAACAACTCCACAACAAAATCAGACCAAATCAAAGTTTGAAAGACTCAGAGAGTTAAAACAATTACTTGATGAAAAGGTAATTACTCAACAAGAATACGCAAAAGAAAAGAAAAAAATACTAGAAGAAGACGAAAAATAAACGTTGCATAACAGCTAAGGTTTCGTTGCGTGCGCAGCACCAACAATGAAACCCGGGTTGAACGGAACCGATTGTACGTCAGTTGACACTATGAAGTTTTCGTAAAATTGTGAGAGAGGATTATGAGAGGATTTGGTCGTCTTTTTTTTTGAGAAGTATTTTGGGCTTGGTGTCGTTTTACCCTTCATTTTTAAATGCAAGTTCCCTTACCCATAAAATTAGTCTTCTATGGAAATTGCGTTTTAGCTAACGCCAAAAAACTTAAAGAAGGACCACGTTGGTCAAAAACCGCTGTTCGGTGTAAATCGCAAACTCTTGACAAAATGCACTAAAAATGTCAAAGGCAGACTTATTGAACGCTCCCAAAACGCATATTTGATTTATCAAAATAAAGTTAAAATCGAAAACAATTACGAAGTCTACCGCAGATTACAAGCCGTAGTGCAACATCTTGAGCCTGTCCCGCTTTTCGCGGGAGAGTAATAAAACGCCAATGGGATTTTTATTATCTCATGAAAAAGAAAACCATTAAACATGGCTCAACTGATATTGGCTTAATTTTTTCAGCCTACAACCTGCGTCGAATATTTAATTTAATACACCAAAATCTATTAAAACAATATCTAAAAGTTTTGGCTTTGTGTTTTGGGGTTTTAATACCAGTTTATAAAGCTTTTTACGGTTTGTTTTATTTTAAAAATGAAGAATGCTTTTTTTTAAAAAGATTTTTAATCATATATTTACTAAGTGATTAACTAAAATAAGTTTGTTATGAGGTTTTTAGACGAACTGATTTTATGCGGCATATTAGAACGAAAACCTGAAAAATTATGAAATTTAAAATGCTTTTAGTAGCAACTTTTCTAACCGTTTCAACTATTTCGTTTGGCCAATCCATTAAAAGAATTGACGGAAGTACCATCACTACTGAAAGTTTAAATGCAAAAATTGAGTACTTAATAAAAGTTGCCAATGTTTCAGGTGTTGCAGTGGCCGTTTTTAATGACAATAAGATCATTTTTAGTAAAACATATGGACTTGCGAATGTTCAAAAAAACATCCCTTATGAAAAATCGTCGGTAATGTACGGTGCATCCTTTGCGAAAACTGTATTTGCTTATATAGTTATGCAATACGTCCAACAGAAAGTTATTGACCTTGACAAACCACTTGTGGAATATCTGAACAAACCATTACCCGAAATCAAAATAAATGGTTTTAGACGTGGTTATGACGACCTAAAAGATGATAAACGTTACGAAAAAATAACAGCCCGAATGTGTCTGACGCATACAACAGGCTTTCCTAATTGGCGCTGGTTTGAAGCAGATAAAAAACTAAAAATTAAATCTGACCCAGGTACTCTTTACTCTTATTCAGGCGAAGGAATTTACTTATTGCAATTTGTGATTGAACAACTTACAGGAAAAGATTATGAAACTATTTCACAAGAAATAGTTTTTAAACCTTTGGGAATGACAAACACAAGTCAAGTTTGGCAAACTCGTTTTGACGAAAATATTTGTTATGGACACAATGCCAAAGGCGAACCTTACGAACTTAACAAATGGAAAGAAGCAAATGCTGGCGGTTCTATGAGTACAACTTTTGAAGATTTTACAGTTTTCTACACACATTTTATAAATGGTAAAGGACTTTCCAAAAAAAGTTTCAAGGAAATGACAAGCCAGCAAGTAAGAATAAGATCAAGAAGCCAATTTGGGCCACTTGCCAAAATCGATAGTACCGACAATGACAGTATTCAGTTGGGATATGGTTTTGGCGTAGGAACATTTATAACACCTTGGAGCAGAGCATTTTTTAAAGAAGGACACGATGATGGTTGGGGACATTATTCAATTTGTTTCCCAGATAAAAAAATTGCGGTAGTCATTATGACCAACAATGACAACGGGGAAAGTATTTTTAAAGAATTTTTAGAATATTCAATTGGTGATAAATTTACGCCTTGGCATTGGGAAAATTATATTCCATACAATTATATTCCACCACCAGTGACAAATATCTATGTTGTTACAAGCCAAGAATTAGATAAATATTTGGGTGTTTATAGCAGTAGTCAACTGCCTATTAAAATTACTATCACAAAGAACAACTTAAATCTAATTGCACAAGCAACCGAACAAAATGCATTCACTTTACAAGCAACAGAAAAAGATAAGTTTGTTTATATAGAGGAAGGAATAATTTTAGATTTCAATCCAATTGAAAAGACAATGATTTTAAAACAAAATGGGCAAACATTTAACTTTACGATAGAATAAAAACTAGGCATGACGGTTAAAGTTTCGTTGCGTGCGCAGCACCAACAATGAAACCCGTGTTGAACGCAACCGATTTCCTGCCGTCAACATTAGGGTGTTTTCGTGAAATTTTTAAAGGGGATTATAAGAGGATTTAGTCCTCTTTTTTTTGGTGTGGTTTCAAAGGTAGTTTTATCGTGTTTTCCTTCACTTTTGGTTATAAGATCCCTTACCCATCCCGCTAATTAGCGGGACAGGAACTTGAACTTTGGCATCCGTCAAGATACCAAGCAGGCGGATCTCGCTGGTCAAAATCCGCTATTCGGTGTAAATTGCCTGTTTTACAACAAGGACACTTGGGTAAAAGGGCTTCTTTTCTACTTTTTCCAGAACTTTTACATTGAGTTTTTCCTGTAAAAGTTTCAGCTTTTGACGCTTCCAAGTGCTGCTCAAAAAACCATAATGACGGATTTTTGCAAATCGTTTGGGCAAAATATGCAACGAAAACTGCCTGATAAATTCCTGATGAGTTAGTGTTATTTGTTTTTTAAAGCCCGCCATTCGGTAATCCTTGTAATCAAAAGTCACGTTTTGCGTGTCAATGCTCTTGATTCTATTATTGATGATTGCGATTTTATGAGTTTATCTTCCCAAATATTCCACCACCGATTTGGGAATTCCAAAAGGTTTTTTGGCAAATACTACCCATGGTATTTGCCATAATTCCTGCCGGATTTGCTCGTATTGGATAGGCAATTTCGCCTTGAGTTTTTCGCAATATTTAGCCCTAAAAACTTTAGAAATGTCTCAGCTCATGTTGGCTTGATTTTTTCAGCTTACAACCTGCGCCGAATTTTCAACTTGATTGACCAAAATTTATTAAGACAATATCTAAAAATATTGTCTTTGTATTTTGGGGTTCTAATACGCGTTTTTAACGTTTTTTACAGACTTTTTTATTTTAAGGATGAAGAATGCTTTTTTCCAAAAAGAATTTTTATTGTAGTTTAAATCATATATATTTACTTACTGATTAACTAAAATGAGTTCGTTTGACGGTTTTTAGACGAACTGACGTTAGTGGTATGCATTTAATAATACGAAAATTAACTGAATACTAATATGAAACAAAAAATAACAAAAGTTAAGCAAACATTTTTAATAATTGGTGCCGCAGTAACATGGTTTGCCATACTTGTTCAGTTATATCTTATTATTCTTAACAGGGTAGAATCTGTACCAGAAACCATAATTCGTTTTTTTAGTTTTTACACAATCCTTACCAATATTCTTGTTGCATTTTGTTTTACCGTTCTTTTGGTAAAACCAAATTCCCGTTCGGGCATTTTTTTTTCACAGGCAAGTATACTAAATGCTATTACAATTTATATTTTCGTAGTTGGATTATTATACAATTTAATATTGCGACAGATATGGTCTCCGGTAGGCTTGCAGAGATTAGCAGATGAATTACTCCATGTAGTTATACCATTACTGTTTATTTTGTATTGGTATCTATTTGCCCCTAAAGACGGATTGAGATGGAAAAATGCTTTTCCTTGGTTGCTGTATCCCTTCGTTTACGCTGTTTTTGTTTTATTTCGCGGTGCTTTATCCGGATTTTATCCCTATCCATTTGTTGATGCAAATATCCTCGGATTAAAAAAAGTGCTTTTAAACAGCGTTGGTTTATTTATAGGGTTTTTCTTAATTTCCCTATTATTTATTGCTATTGCAAAAGCGATGAGCAAGAAGAACAGTAGTACTTAAAAAAACTTTTTGTATAATTTTTATTTAGTATTCAATGTAAAGCATCTTTAAAAAAATTTGATATGTGGCAAACTATTATTGACTCTTCTTGGTTCAACTTTCTTTTTGGAGCATTATTATTCCTATCTATCGGCAGCGGAATTTTATATGCCAAACGGTATAAGAAAAAGTCCAAATGGGAAAGTTCCGGTATAGAAAATTCAGTTGTAGGTATATTTGGTTTAATCATTTCTTTTACTTTTCTGCAGGCTGGTAACACATACCGTGAAAGATCTGCTACTATCCACAAAGAAGCCAATAGCATCGATATGCTTTACCGGTATAGCAAAGCAATGCCTCAGCCTTTTTATAAATTCACTCAAAATACATTAGTAACTTTTCTCCGCAATCAAATTACCTATGAACAATCAAATGAAGAGCAATTTTTATACAATGCTAAAAAAATAAGTGATACCTATTGGTTTTATTTGATTAAATACAATGAACAGACAAGCGATTTGAAAGACGCCACTCAACTGAATAAAATATCCGTATGCTTTGATCACATTCAAACTTCGGTTTCGCTCCTTGCATATTCTTACTCTGAGAGAACACCTTCATTTATTATGTTTCTTTTAGTAATTGTGTCGTTATTGATTGGTTTTTTGGTAGGGTTTATGAACGGAATGAAATTAAAGGTTCATTACCTGGTGCCAATTATTTATTTTATAATGATCACGCTGACAATGACAGTCATTAACGACTTAAATAATCCAAGGCTAGGCTATATAAAACCAAACTATTATCACCTAAAAGTGACATATGAGAATATTAAAAACAATTAGGAGTTTAAAATATTTAGGAACTTCTTTTTCTAATTTTAGTTTAAAGAAATTACGATATGATTGATTACATAGGCCAGTTGCTGATACTTAGGGTTTTGTTGCGTGCGTAGCACGAACAGTGAAACTCGTGTTGGACAGAACCGATTACACCTATGTTAACACTATAAAGTTTTCGTAAAATAGTGAAAGGGGATTATAAGAGGATTTAGTCCTCTTTTTTTTTGGAGTAATTTTAATCGTGGTTTTTTTGTGTTTTACTTTACTTTTGAGTGTAAATGCCCTTACCCATAAAATCAGCTTTTACAGGAATTTGAACTTTGGCTACCGCCAAGATACCAAGCAGGCGTACCGCGCTGGTCAAAAATTGCTATTCGGTGTAAATTGCAAACTCTTCACAAAATGCACTAAAAATCTCAAAGGCAGAATTATAGAACGCTCCCAAAACGCAGATTTTATTTATTAAAATAAGGTTAGGGTCGAAAATAATTATGAAGTGTACCACAGAAGGCAAGTCATAGTGGAACATGCCTATGGAATAATAAAACGCCAATAGTATTTTTATTATATTATCACAAAGAAGACCATCAAACATGCCTCAGATTATGTTAACTTAATTTTTTCAGCCTACAACCTGCGCCGAATTTTCAACTGGATTAACAGAATCTATTAAAACAATATCTAAAAGTATTGTCTTTGTATTTTGCGGTTTTAACACCAGTTTTACGCTTTTTACGGATTGTTTTGTTTTGAGAATGAAGAATGCTTTTTTCCACAAAGAATTTCAATTGTAGTTTAAATCACATATATTTACTTATTGCTAAACGAAAATGAGTTTGTTTAAAAGTTTTTAGACAAACTGACGTTGGCGGCAAGTAAAAAAAATCCAGTTGACAATTAACTAATAAAAACATCTGAAAAAAATGGCTGAAAAATCATTAAATGGCCCAATAAATATGAATGACACTCTTGTACAATTTCAAACAGATATGCGCAGAGGTTATGCAAATGGTTCCATAGGTATAATTGTCTCAGGACTTACGTGGCTCATTTCTGCAATAGTAACATATCAATATTCTGCTAGCCAGGCAGTTTGGACACTTTTAATTGGAGGAGTGATTATCCATCCTGTGAGTGTACTTCTCTACAAGACAATTGGACTAAGTGGAAATCATACTAAGGGTAATCCATTAGGAAACTTGGGGACTGAAGCAACGATATTTATGATTATGTGCTTACCTATTGCTTTTGGGCTTTCATTACAACATACGCAATGGTTTTTTCAAGGTATGCTTCTGATTATTGGCGGAAGATATCTAACATTTTCTTCTATTTATGGAATTAAGCTATATTGGATTTTAGGAGCTATTTTAGGAATTGCAGCATACTTATTATTTAAAAATAATGTACAATCTTTTGGTACTTTATTAACTGGTGCACTTATTGAAATTTTGTTTGGGCTTTTTATGTTTATATCTTTTCGAAGAAACAATAAAAATATTTAGAGTTGTTGTTAACCATAATACCTGCCACCAACAGCTAGGCTTCGTTGCGTGCGCAGCACGAACAATGAAACCCGGGTTTATCGGAACTGATTGTACGTCCGTTACCACTATGGTGTTATCGTGAAATTTTGACAGAGGATTACAAGAGGATTTTATTCCTCTTTTTTTGTGGATTAATTTTAATCTTAGTTTTTTCGTGTTTTTCTACACTTTTGAGCATAAGTAATCTTACCCGTAAAATTAGCTTTTACAGGAATTTGAATTTTGGCTACCGCCAAGATACCAAGCAGGCATAACGGACAGGTCAAAAATTGCTCTTCGGTGTAAATTGCAAACTCTTTACAAAATGCACTAAAAATGCCAAAGGCAGACTAATTGAACGCTCCCAATACGCAGATTTGATT
Source organism: Flavobacterium sp. DSP2-3-1 (assembly GCF_049896865.1). Classification (NCBI taxonomy): domain Bacteria; kingdom Pseudomonadati; phylum Bacteroidota; class Flavobacteriia; order Flavobacteriales; family Flavobacteriaceae; genus Flavobacterium; species Flavobacterium sp. DSP2-3-1. The sequence goes on from NZ_JAFCVD010000013.1 coordinate 19,973, forward strand.
TATCAAAACAAAATTAGAATTGAAAACAATTATGAAGTCTACCGCAGAAGGCAAGTTATAGTGGAACATCCCTAGCCTGTCCCGCTCTTTGCGGGAGAGTTATAAAACGCCAATGGGACTTTTATTATATCATGACTAAGAAAACGATCAAACATGCCTCCGCTGATGTTGGATTGATTTTTTCAGCCTACAACCTGCGACGAATATTTAATTTAATCGACCAAAATCTATTAAAACAATATCTAAAAGTATTGGCTTTGTATTTTGAGGTTCTAACAGCAGTTTTTAATGCTTTTTACGGATTGTTTTATTCTAAGAATGAAGAATGCTTTTTTCCAAAAAGAATTTTAATTGTAGTTTAAATCACATATATTTACTCACTGATTAACTAAAATGAGTTCGCTTGAAGGTTTTTAGACGAACTGACGTTAGCTGTCATTGCACCGCAAAGTGGAAAAACAAACTAAATTAAAGGAAAATAAATTAAAATTAAAACTCTTAATCATTCAAAGTTGACAAATTCAAATAACTTATTTTCCGAATTAGATTTAATAAATAAATATGTTTTTCAAGTTTGCGAAACTAAATTAAAAAACGTTGAAACTGAATTAGAATGTCAAGAATATTTTGCTCATAATTTTGAACTTAATAATCAGAAAGTGAAATTTAGGATGGCGAAAATTACACCGACGAAAACGGGACAATTTGTTTCAATATGGAAAAGAAATCAAAATGGAATTACCGAACCACACAATATCGCTGACGAATTTGAATTCTACATAATTGGAACTAAAGCAGAAACTAAACTTGGCGTTTTTATATTTAACAAAACGATTTTAAGCGAAAATAAAATTTTATCAAACAAAAACGGAGAAGGGAAACGCGGAATAAGAGTTTACCCAACTTGGAATTTAACAACAAATAAACAAGCACAAAAAACTCAAAATTGGCAAACAAAATATTTCGTAGAAATTTCAAATAACAATCAAATTGATATTAACAAAGCAAAAAAGTTGCTGAATTTAGAGTAAAAAAACAAATAATCGAAAAAAAGCAACGAACAGCTAACAGTTAGGATGCTTCGTTGCGTGCGCAGCACCAACAATGAAACCCGTGTAGAACAGCCTGTCCCGTTTTTACGGGAGAACCGAGTACGTGCCGTCAACACTATGGAGTTATCTTAAAAATTGTAGCGGTATTTTCAAGAGGATTTTGTTCCTCTTTTTTTGCGGAGTGGTTTCAGTTAGTTTTTTCGTGTTTTCCTTCACTTTTGAACACAAATTCCCTTACCTATAAAATCAGCTTTTACAGAAACTTGAACTTTGGCTACCGCCAAGATACCAAGCAGGCGGACCGCGCTGGTCAAAAACTACTATTCGGTGTAAATTGCCTGTTTTACAACAAGGACACTTGGGTAAAAAGGACTTCTTTTCTGCTTTTTCTAAAACTTTTACCTTAAGTTTTTCCTGTGAAAGTTTCAGCTTTTGACGCTTCCAAGTGCTGCTCAAAAAACCATAATAACGGATTTTCACACCCGAGCCCAAAGGGCGAACTGACGAAGTAAACCGTTTGGGCAAAATATGCAACGAAAACCGCCTAATAAATTCCTGATGAGTTAGTGCCATTTGTTTTTTAACGCCCGCTACTCGGTAATCCTTGTAGTCGAAAGTCACGTTTTGCTCGTCAATGTTTTTAATACGGTGGTTGCTGATGGCGATTTTATGGGTGTATCTACCCAAATATTCCACCACTGATTTGGGACTTCCAAAAGGTTTTTTGGCAAATACTACCCATGATATTTGCCATAATTCCTGCCGGATTTTCTCTTAGCCAATAGGATTTTTTTCTTGAGTTTTTCGTAATATTTCACCTTAAAAACCTTAAAAATGTCACAGCTCATGTTAGCTTAATTTTTTCAGCCTACAACCTGCGCCGAATTTTCAACCTGATTGACCAAAATTTATTAAAACAATATCTAAAAATGTTGTCTTTGTATTTTGGGGTTCTATCACCCGTTTTTAACGTTTTTTACGGATTGTTTTGTTTTAAGAATGATAAATGCTTTTTTCCAGAAAGAATTTTAATTGTAGTTTAAATCATATATATTTACTTACTGATTAACTAAAATGAGTTCGTTTGAAGGTTTTTAGACGAACTGACGTTGTAAGCAATGCGAAGTGAGAAGAATAACCAATTTTGATTAATAAAACAATAAAATTATTTATAATAGTTAATGATCTTCATTAATGAAAAAATCAAACAATTTTCGAATTTTATTACAGATTGTAACGATAACAAAAAAAAACTAAATGGATAAACCCATCTTTTTAAATATTATTAGTTCAATTACTATATTTATAATGTTACTTCTTGCATTTTTTTTGTTAACAGTAAGTACAAAAAACAAACTTTCAAATAGACTTTTTGCTAGTTTTCTAATGATTACGGCATTCGATTTGAGTAGTTTTTTTACCGATAAATATTTTGAAACTAATTTAAATTTTGAGATTTTTAGAATGACAATTAGTTTGCTAATTATGCCGATATTCTATTTGTATGTAAAAGCAGTTTGTCATTCAGATTTTCGATTAAAACCAAAACATTTGACACTTATAATTCCGTTTGTAATTACAAATTTAGTGTTTATTCCACGGTTTTATTTAGCAACAACTATAGAAAGCATTTACATTTATGAGTATTTTAAGCAAATGTTAGAAATACGCTTTTTTTATATTCTAGGTGAGCTACAATATGCTTTTTATATTGTTTTGGTTTTTATAATTTTAAAAAAATACAAAGAAATTTATTTAGAAAATTATACCAATTCGAATCACTCATCGTACAAATGGTTGTTTCAAATGACTGTATTTTTTTTAATTGCACATTGTATTGTTTTCTTTAAATCGGTGATAAGATATAATGATTATAATGTCTTTCTTAACATTTCAAATGTAATTATTGGAACGATTGCACTAATTATAAGTTGCTGGTTTGTATTAAAAGCTTTAAACAATCCTGACCTTTTTAAAGGTGTTGATTCAAATATGCTATTGATAAATGAAGTAGTTATTTCAACAGAAAAAGAATCATTTCAGACTCCAAAATCGGTAGAAATCGCTTCGCAAATCGAACTCGTAAAAAAATATGTTTTAGAAAACGAATCTTATCTCGAACCATCATTAACAATACAAGAATTATCTAAACAAGTTAATATTCCTGTTCGTGATTTATCTATTTTGATTAATCATCAAATAAACCAACATTTCTTTGATTTTATAAATGAATATCGAATTCAAAAAGCAATGCAAATTTTAAAAGACCCTTCTAAAAGTAAGCTTACTATTTTAGAAATTCTTTATGAAGTAGGTTTTAATTCGAAATCATCTTTTAATACTGCTTTCAAAAAACACACCAATAAAACGCCTACAGAATTTAGAAACTCTTAATTATAAAGGCTTCGTAAAAAGTCGAACGTTATTAAAATAAAGTCGAACCAATTTAATTATTTAAAATTGGTTCGACTTTATTCATTCGGTCTCCAACGTTAAACTTATCATGCAATTTTGCTTCAAATTAATACTAATAATTAAAAATTTGAAATTATGAAAATTACATCCTTATTCATTTTATTATTCCCTTTTTTATGTTTGGCACAATTAAAAGAAACCGTAAAAGACAGTGATACTCAGTTAGCATTTGCAACTGCACAAACTAAAATTACCTTAAATGATTCCGCCTTAAAAAATCAAATATTTGAAGAAAAATATGTTTTAGTAAATGGTATTGAACAATGGGTTACAATAAAAGGAAATAGTTCAAAACCTATTATATTGTTTATTCACGGAGGACCAGGTAGCCCAATAAGCCCTTACACAGACGTTTTATATAAAGATTTAGAAAAAGATTTTATTCTGGTTCAATGGGATCAACGAGGAACTGGAAGAACTTATGGACGCAACGCGCCTCCTGAGGAATTAACTCCAGAATATTTAAAAGCAAATCCTTTAACACTTGAACAAATGACTAGCGATGGAGTTGAGGTGTCAAAATATCTTTTGAAATATTTAGGAAAACAAAAAATGATACTTTCTGGTACATCTTGGGGTTCAGTACTTGGAGTAAAAATAGTTACAAAACGACCAGACCTTTTTTATGCTTATGTTGGACATTCTCAAATTGTTAATCCTACTATTGATATAAAAGCTTACACTAAAATTTATAAAATGGCCGAGGGCAGAAATGACAAAGAAGCTCTGGAAATATTAAATTCTATAGGTAAACCCCCTTATAGCAGAGCAAAAAATGTAGGCTTGCTATTTAGAATTGCAAAAAAATATGAAAGAGCAAATTTAACACCTGCTCCAGAGAATTGGTTTCAACTTTCTCCTGCTTACGATAACGACATAGATAATAAAAACAGAGAAGATGGAGACGATTACTCGTTTGTAAATTTTGTTGGCGATGACAAATTGGGAGTACAATCAATGACTGCAACCATTGACTTAATGAAAGATAATTTAGATTTTAAAATTCCTGTATATTTAATACAAGGTAATGAAGATATTTTGACACCAAAAGAAAATTCAAAAAAATATTTCGATACAATTAAAGCACCTAAAAAAGAATATTATTTGTTACCAAAAGCAGCTCATGGTATAAATCAATCTGTTGTAGAATCACAATATAAAATATTTAAGAGCATAAAAACCTTGTAAATTTAGAACCGAAAAAAAAATCAAGCACTGCCTACGACAGTGGTTTAGCCAGATTTGGGTTTTAGGCTTACTTTAAAATTTGTCTTGATTTTGGAAAATTAGTTTTAAACCGGAAATAAAACTTAATTTAGTCCCAAACCCGCTGTAGTAGCGAGACATTATGGGTTACCTTAAAAGAAGATATTTACATAATTAAAAGACAACTTTGAAACTAAAATAAAAGCGATTTTAACAATTTTGACCTTATTTTTTTTGAAAACTGCTTGCTCAAAACGACTCCTGCGGGTTTTTGGACAAATTACCAAAATGGCTCAATTGAGTCAAAAATAAACGACCAAGGGCCTTGGGGTGGAAATAGCGAATTTCATTGGAAAAGTAATAGCGCAAACGTTTTCTCAACAAAAGAAATTCTTGACTTCGCGATAAAGAATGGTTGGCAACTTACTGATAGTTTAGTTTATAAAAGGAAATCTATTAAACCATTCACAAATTATAATGACAAAAATTATTCATATCGCCTTTTAGAAACTTTTTTAAATAAAGCTGACTTTACCGAAAATTATTTTTTTGTTTTCAAAACGGGTTGGATAGCAGTAGAACCAGGAAACGAAAGGGAAACAAACAAAAATGGATTTGTAATAATAAATTTAAACCAAAAAGAATTTACTGTTTATCATTTATGGGGCGAATAGTTTAATAAACAAAAAAGCAACCCATAACAGCTTCTATGAGGGATTTGGGCAATTGGCTTAACGGAAAGTTGGTTTTGTTTTTGAGATGATTTGCTTCGCCTGTTCGCTATCTTTCGTGTGTCAAATCCGAAAACGGGGCTTAATATAAAACCAAGCCAAACCAGTTGTATTAGCAAACCGTTGTTATGCCATCAAATTGTTTTTCTAGACACACGGAAAATAAAAACTATTATTGACAAAATCCACCGACCAAAAGGATATAAACTATTCCCCAATGTTTAGAGCAAAAAAGAAGTAAATTTTTTTCTAATTAGACATTATAATCTTAAATACATAACTATGTAATACTTGGCTTATAGTCATGATCTGCAGCAGATTAAAAGTTCCTTTGTTGATTTATAATTTATTACATTTGAAAAATATACGATGATAAGACAGATTTTATTATTAGTATCTGAAAGATGTAGTGTAGTGAGCCAATCAATACTAATTACAAGTTAGGAGTAACCACTGAGAAGTGCTGCTAATATTAAGCTCACGACAAATAGACGAACACTTCAAAACAAAAATGAAACCTAAAACATTCACTATCCTAACATTTTTGATTTGCATCTTCTGTCTAGCGACAAACCTACATTGGTTTTTTTATCTAGACATTTATTCCGAACTTCACATACGAGTAAATATTATGACTGCTGTTCTCCTTATCTTGGTTGTGCTTTTGCCAATCATGCAACAACGACTAAAAAATGAAAAAAAAGAAAACAATTTCTTCTAAAATACTTAGTAGTTGGAAAAAACTTGGTCCAGGTCTTGTAACAGGAGCAAGTGACGATGACCCATCTGGAATTGCAACCTATTCTCAAGCAGGTGCTGCCTATGGACTTTCAACACTGTGGACTGCAATTATCGCTTTTCCTTTAATGGCCGCTATTCAACAAATGTGTGCTCGAATTGGATTAGTAACCTCCCAAGGTTTGACCGGAACATTAAAAAAACACTATCCAAGACCTATTTTGTATCTGATGTTGTTGTTTAGTTTTCCTGCTATTGTAATGAATATTGGTGCTGATATTGCAGGTATGGGTGCTGTAGGTAATCTATTACTTCCATCTATTGATGCTAATTATTTCAGTGTTCTTTTCACGATTATTCTTTTAGGCTTAATTGTTTATTTACCATATCAAAAAATTGCGGCAGTTTTAAAGTATTTGTGCATCGTTATGCTGGTTTATTTTATTGTTCCGTTTTTATACAAACAGGATTTTAGCGAAATTCTTAAAGCCACATTTATACCAACCATAAAGTTTGACAAGGACTTTATCGCCATCATAGTTGGAATACTAGGTACAACAATTTCACCTTATCTTTTTTTTTGGCAAGCATCGGTGGAGGTTGAAGAAATGAAAAATAAAAGGAAGCATTTAATTGTAAACAAAAAGTTAATTCATAACATGAACCAAGATGTAGATTTTGGAATGACAGTTTCTGCTTTTGTTATGTATTTTATCATTCTTACTACTGGCACCGTTTTGTTTAAAGGAGGCATCCATCAAATTGACACTGTGGAACAAGCTGCAACGGCATTAAAACCTTTGGCCGGTAATCTGGCCTATCTTCTTTTTGCTGTTGGTGTAATCGGAACAGGACTTATCGCAATTCCAGTACTGAGTGGTTCGATTTCTTACATAATCACTGAAACATTTGACTGGGAACAAGGACTTGACAAAAAATTTCATGAAGCAAAAGCATTTTATGTCATCATAGCTATTTCACTAATACTTGGGTTATCTTTAAACTATGTAGGCATTACACCAATTGAGTCGCTGATTTATACAGCCATTCTCTATGGATTAACTGCTCCTGTCCTAATTGCTATAATCTTACACATTTCAAATAACAAAAAAATAATGGGTAAAAACGTGAACGGAAGATTAGCAAACATACTTGGTTTTGCAGCATTAATTATTATGACGGTAGCTGCCGTAACTTTAATCTATTTGCAATTTTCAGGCAAGTAAAACTTTTAATACTATAGATGTTAGTAATCCACAAGGTAACGAAATCAGGTTCATCAATTTTTTACGAACATTGTAAAACTCCTTGCTTTGCTTCATTATAAATCTTGTTCACTACGAAAGACTGGCTAATCATCTTTTGGATTTTTTAAGTCCTTTTTTAAACTGTTTTCTTAGATAAATCATTAAGTAGCTTTGTCCAAAAAAAGAATTTTAATTGTAGTTTCAATCACATATATTTACACAGTGACGAACCTAATTGAGTTCCTCTGAAGATTTGTAGATAAACTGACGTTAGCTGCAAGTCTATACTATCACTTACCACAATGAAAATAACAGAAAGATAAATGCAGCATAATATGCAAAACATAAAGGAATTTACAACATTTGCGTGGATAGATTTTTGCCAACCCGACCGAGCAACTCTTGATAAAATTGCGGAGCAATACAATTTAGATATTTTTCAAATTATTGACAGTTTGGAACACGGCCATTTACCAAAGTTTGAAAAACAACCCAACTATAATTTTTTGATTTTACGAGCATTTACTTCAACTATTGAACATGGGGCAACAACTATAAACGACCTGTCTAATAAGATTGCATTTTTTTACAATGACAACAAAATTATTTCAGTACACAGAAGTCCGTTTGAATTTTTAGAGCGTATCGACATAGAATTTTCAAAAACCGAAGACCTTTTAATTTATTTAATTCTTAAAATGGTTGAAAGCTACCAATCACCACTCAATGAATTAGACAAAAAAATAGAGGAATTTGAAAAAACTATTTTCTTAAAAGACTATTCAAAAGTTTCTCTTGAAGATTTGTATTTCTTAAAAACTCAAACAAGAATAACCAAAAAACTATTGCAACTATTTCAAAATGTGATCAATCAAATTGAAGTAAGCGAATTTAACAAAACAGCTTTACAAGACATTAAAGACACGTTGTTGAACTTAATATTAAATTATGACGAAGTATTAGAAAACGCAAACAATTTATTAAATAGTTATCACTCGGTAAATTCTCAAAAAAGTAATGACGTTATGAAATTGCTGACTATATTTTCTGCATTTTTTTTACCGTTAACATTTGTAGCAGGAATTTACGGAATGAACTTTGAAAACATGCCAGAGCTCAGATGGCAATTTGGATATTTTATGACACTTAGTATAATGGCGATTATCGCAATCATTATATATTTTTGGTTCAAACGAAAGAGGATAATTTAATAGAAAAAGGAGAGTACCCAGCAAAGGTTTTGTAGCGTGCGGAGCACTAAGTAGTGGTTAAAAGCCTATGATTGGTCAGGTTTTTGTCGATGAATTTGTTTTTGGTGTCAAAGAAGATCTTAAGCATGGAAGGAGTAATGATTCAAAAAAAAAGAAATTGATAATCGCCATTGAAACCAATGATACTGGCGGATTTAAAATGCTATATTTTGACCAGCTTGAAGATTATTCGTGTAAAGAAATATGCAAAAAATTGCTAAACATATTTTCAAATCTGCATTAATAAAAACAGAAAAATGGACTGTATATAATCCGTTAAAAAAAGATTTTGATTTGAAACAGATAAAAATCTAGAAAATCAAATGACTTTGGAGGTTCACACGGATTTCGAACCATTACTCCAATAAAAACAAAGCATTTTAAAAGTTGTTTTTTAAAAGTAACAAAGATTAAAGTCTTAGTCTTTCTATTTTTGCTTTCCCAATAATACTTTTAGTGACAATATAAATCAAAACAAAATAGCAGTAATAATTTTTTTTAACAAGTCTTTGGCGGGTTTAAAGATTATTTATTTAACTTTGTTTAATATTTAGATTTTTGATATAAATGAAAAAGTTTCACATTTTATTGCTAGTTGTACTTGGCTTCTTTCTGATGCCAACGTTAACTTTTGCGTGTGAAAATAATTTATCGAAACATTCTTCTTCAAAAGAGACTTCCTCAAAAATGGATAAAGATGATTGTTGTAAAAACGATAGTCATTCAAAAACTAAAAACCACAAAGGTTGTGAAGGAAAATGCAGTCATTCTAAATGTGGTTGTGCTTCTTCTTCCAACACATCTTTTTCTATTAATGAATTGAATTTTAATAAAAATATTTTTAATTTCTTATCAGAAAAACAAAATTTTTACAATTACGAAACCACCATTTCTTCTGGTTTCAATTCTTTATGGCTTATACCAAAAATAAGCTAAATTCCAATTTTGATATCCATAATTGTGTCAAATAAAAAGCAATTATTGCTACAAAATCATTTACTATCTCCGTTAATTTCATTTTTAATAAGGTGGCTAAGTCGCGCTTCATTTTGTTGTTGATTACCTTACCCAATTTAAAATCTTTTTACAATGAAATCACTAAAAAAAAAACAGTAATAGCGATAACTTTATTGTTGTCATTTCCGGTGTCTAATGCGAAAATCAAAAACGATAAAACCTAATCCGTAAAAATATTTGGGAATTGCACGATGTGCGAAACGACCATACAAAAGCAGGAAGTCTCAAAAAAATTGCCAATATTGATTAAAATAAAGATACCAAAATGGATATGCTTACTGTTGTTGTTAAAAAAACCAATCAAAACGAAATACTGAAATGTAATGTATTTGTGGTTTGTAAGAATGATAAATTTCCTGATCCAGATGCTGCATATTTAGAACTGCCGGAATGTTGTCAGAACTATCGCGAAGCAAAAGTTGCAGTAAAAACGGATAAAAAAGACCAACAACCTAAGACAGAAATGGCAGTAATGAAAATGTCTAACAATTCTACTATGTCTAAAAAACAAGAAACAAAATAACTAAAATCAGTTTTCGACAATTATTTCTTATTCAAAATGCCTTGGTAAAAACAGACGGAAAAACCGCTTTTGAGAAGGCAAAGGAATTTTAAACAACTATAACTTTAGTAAAAATGGAAACATTAAAAATGGATTTCCATATGGTTTGGATGAAAGTTTTTAAAGATTTAACTGCTGATGCAAAAAATATTTCTAAAACACAGGATATCAAAAAGCAAATAGAACTTTTTAAATCATTATCTGCAAATATGTTTGAGCTGATAAAAGTTTCAAAATTTACTGAACCGGTTTATTATCAATATTGCCCGATGCAAGATGCCAATTGGTTGAGCAAAGAAAATACAATTAAAAATCCATACTATGGCTCCCAAATGTTGAGTTGTGGTAAAACAGCGTAAACAATCAAATAATAAAATTAAAACAATAAAAAATGAAGAAGATATTTTTTACTGCACCATAAAAAACAACTGGTGTTGTACTAAAAATGTTAACTTAAAAATCGCTAAAAATAACAATTTAAAAAAAATAATAAAATGAAAAATATAATTCTTTCAGCCATAGCAATGGTATTTGTATTCGCTTCTTGCAACCAAAAAAATAAAGAAACTGTGACAACTGATTCACAAAAAACAGAAAGTACTTCACAATTGTATTCGTGTTCGATGCACCCCGAAATAACAGGAAAAAAAGGAGAAAAATGTTCAAAATGTGGAATGGAATTAACCGAACCAGTTGCACAAAATGAAGCAACTCATGATCATACTAATGGTAGTCATAGTCATAATGATGCGACAGCAGTTGAAGTTAAAACTGAAGCTACATCGATTACCCAAACAACATTTTCTACAAATGAAATAATTTCTAATTATTTAAAACTAAAAAACGCACTCATAAAAGACGATACAAATAAAGCAGCCGATGCGGGTAAAGCATTATATGCAACTTTCAATAAAGTCAATACCAATTCAATAGATCCAAAATTGAAAACAGAATATATTGATATTGCTGATGATGCTAAAGAACATGCAGAACACATTGGCGACAATGGTGGAAAAATTGACCATCAAAGAGAACATTTTGCGATGTTGAGTAAAGATATGAATGATTTGATAAAAATATTTGGAGCAAAACAAAAACTATATCAAGACTTTTGTCCTATGTATAACGAAGGAAAAGGGGCGATTTGGATAAGTGAAAGTAAAGAAATAAAAAATCCTTACTACGGTTCAAAAATGCTCACTTGTGGTTCTATCAAAAAACAATTATAAAATGAAATCGCCATGATTCCAAAATCATAAATTAGAATGAAGAATGGCTATACCATATTCCATTAAAAAACAAATATTATCTTCATATGAAAAAAATCATCAAGAAAATACTCGTAATTGGGTTTGTAATTTTTTTGTTGATGCAGTTATATCAACCTGCCCGTAATGAAAGTTATGAGCAGGAATTAACTGCAAATTTTACAAAAATGTTTGATGTTCCTAAAAATGTTGAAACTATTTTACGGACATCTTGCTACGATTGTCACAGTAACAATACCAATTATCCATTATATTCTTTCATTCAGCCCGCACGGTTTTTTATGGAAGAACACATCAAAGATGGTAAAAAGGATTTGAACTTTAATGAGTTTGGAAAGTACTCCAAGCGAAAACAAGAAAACAAACTAGAAGCTATCATCAAACAAATAAAATCCGATGAAATGCCTTTGGGATCTTACACATTAATTCATAAAAATGCCATTTTGACGCCAACTCAAAAAGAGGAAATAATCAATTGGATTAAAAAAACGAAAGATAGTCTTTCAGTTGAATAATAAATATTATGGTAGAAAAATTAATCTCATTTTCACTAAAAAACAGATTTGTAGTCTTACTCGTCTCAGCTTGCTTACTCGCTTGGGGTATTTATAGCGTACAACAAAACCCTATTGATGCCATTCCTGATTTATCAGAGAATCAAGTTATTGTATTTACCGAATGGATGGGAAGAAGTCCACAGGTCATCGAGGATCAAGTTACTTATCCATTGGTCTCCAACTTACAAGGAATTCCAAAAATCAAAAATATTCGTGCCTCCTCTATGTTTGGGATGAGTTTCGTATATATCATCTTTGAAGATGATGTAGATATCTATTGGGCAAGAACTCGAGTGTTGGAAAGATTAAATTATGCCCAACGATTGTTGCCTCAAAACGTAGTGCCCACATTAGGACCAGATGGAACTGGAGTAGGACATATTTTTTGGTATCATTTAGAGACTAACGGTATGGACTTGGGAGAACAAAGAGCCTTGCAAGATTGGTACGTAAAATTTGCATTACAAACTGTTCCCGGCGTGGCTGAAGTAGCATCATTTGGTGGGTTTGAAAAACAGTACCAATTAGTGTTAGATCCACTGAAAATGCAGTACTACAATGTGAGCATAATGGAAGTGATGAATGCAGTGAAAGCAAACAACAATGATGTTGGTGGTCGAAAATTTGAGATGAGCAACATGTCTTACATAGTGAGAGGTTTGGGTTACATAAAAAACATAAAAGACGTAGAAGACATTGCTGTTAAAAATTATAATTCCGTTCCAGTAAAAGTAAAAGACATCGGTTCGATACAGATGGGTGGTGATTTGCGCTTGGGAATTTTTGACGAAAATGGAACAGGTGAAGTTGTAGGAGGAATTGTAGTCATGCGTTATGGTGAAAATGCAGATGAAGTGATAAAAGCGGTTAAATTAAAAATGAAAGAAGTTGAAAAAGGATTGCCTGAAGGCGTTTCTTTTAAAACGTCTTATGACCGAAGTGAATTGATTGAAAAAGCGATCGAATCGGTAAAAGGAACTTTAATAGAAGAAATGATTGTTGTTTCAATTGTTATACTACTTTTTCTTTTTCATTGGCGAAGTGCTTTAATTATTTTAATTCAATTGCCTATATCTGTGGCTATCGGCTTTATTTTACTTGAAGCCTTTGGGATATCATCTAATATCATGTCACTAACTGGAATTGCATTAGCTATTGGTGTTGTCGTCGATGACGGAATTGTAATGGTGGAAAATGCCTATAGGACAATTTCGGAGAAACAGGAAGAAATGGAGAGCAATCAGAATAATTCGGAAATAAAATGATAGATAAAATAAAAAATATATTCAAAAAAGAACACGACCCCTTATCTTCTGAAGAAAAGTTACAACTTATAGAAAAATCTTCAAAATTAGTTGGTCCAGGTGTCTTTTATTCAACACTTATTGTGATCGCTTCCTTTTTACCTGTATTTCTTCTCACGGGTATGGAAGGTAAATTGTTTAGCCCATTGGCTTGGACAAAATCATTTATACTTATAGTTGATGCTTTTTTAGCGATTACCCTTACTCCAGTTCTAATTAGTTTTCTGCTTAAAGGTAAACTTCGTCCAGAAAACAAAAATCCAATTAACAAAAAACTGGAGAGTATTTACACGCCAATTTTGATTTTTTGCTTAAAATGGAGGAAAACAGTATTAGGTATTAATATAATTGCGCTGCTGATTGGCGTTTTAATGTTTACCCGTTTAGGGACCGAATTTATGCCGCCTTTAGATGAAGGTTCCGTGCTTTTTATGCCTGTAACGTTGCCAGATGTATCCAATTCTGAGGTTAAAAGAATTTTACAAGTGCAGGACAAATTGATAAAATCGATACCAGAAGTGGCTCATGTTTTAGGTAAAGCCGGACGCGCCAACACAGCAACCGATAACAGTCCCATAAGCATGATTGAAACGATTGTTTTGCTAAAACCGCAACACGAATGGAGAGAAGACAAAACGAAAGCTGATATTGTTAATGAAATAAACAATAAACTTCAAATTCCAGGAGTTACGAATGGTTTTACACAGCCCATCATTAACCGGATTAATATGCTAGCTACTGGTATTAGAACCGATGTAGGAATAAAGATTTACGGAGCAAGTTTAGACACTATCAATGTTTTATCTCAAAAAATCAAAAAAGCTCTTGAAGGTACTTCTGGCGTAAAAGATTTATATGCGGAACCGATTACTGGCGGAAAGTATATCGATATCGAGGCAAAAAGAGAGGCTGTCGGCAGATACGGACTTACAGTAGATGATATAAACAACGTGGTAGAAGCGTCTATTGGTGGCATGAAACTTACCACAACCATTGAGGGAAGACAACGATTTTCTGTAAATGCAAGATATGCTCAGGAATACAGAAATAGTATTGAGGCATTAAAAAAACTCCAAGTGCAAACAATGGAGTTTGGTCCTATTCCATTGGAAGCCGTTGCTGATGTAAAAATAAGCGATGGTCCCCCAATGATAAATAGCGAAAATGCAATGCTACGAGGCAGTGTACTGTTTAATGTACGAGATCGTGATCTTGGGAGTACGGTAAAAGAAGCACAAGAAAAATTGAATGCAATGATCACTAAAATGCCAAAAGGATATTATGTGGAGTGGAGCGGACAGTGGGAAAACCAAATCAGAGCCAATAAAACATTACGCCTGATTTTACCTGTAGTTGTCATCATTATTTTCCTTATTCTGTACTTTACCTATCGTTCCATGAAAGAAGCACTGATTACGATGATAACCGTGCCATTTGCTTTGATCGGCGGGATTTTTATGGTCTATTTTTATGGAATAAATTTATCCGTTGCAGTCGCAGTTGGTTTTATAGCATTGTTTGGAATGGCAATCGAAACCGCTATGTTAATGACTATTTATTTGAATGAAGCAATGAATAAAATGGTAGAAAAACACGGGAACAGCGCAGCAACAATTACGGAAGCAATTTTGAAACAGTACATTATTGACGGCTCAGCCAAAAGATTGCGACCAAAATTGATGACCGTTTCCGTTTCCTTATTTGGATTAATCCCAATTCTTTGGGCAACAGGAACCGGTGCCGATGTGATGCTGCCAATTACGGTTCCACTCATTGGGGGTACAATTACCTCAACAATTTATGTATTATTAGTAACCCCTATAGTTTTTGAGATGGTGAAACTCCGAGAATTAAAAACAAAAGGTAAAATAGAACTTATAGATGTTAAAGAATAACTATTATATCGCAATAAGCTGTTTGATTTTAAGTACTGCTAATGTGGTGGCGCAAACACTTTCGTTGGATGCTGTTTTGACGAATATCAGAACAAATAATCCACAACTAAAAATGTATGATGCTGATATTCAAAGTATGGATGCTGCTGCAAAAGGCGCCAAAAGTTGGATGGCACCACAAGTGGAAACGGGTTTTTTTATGGCGCCTTACAATACCAAAATGTGGAAAGCAAGTGAAATGTCTCCGGGCATGGGATCTTACATGGTGGGTGTTACACAAATGATCCCGAATGCCAGAAAACTTAAGTCTGATTTCAATTACATGAACGCCATGTCATCTGTTGAAAAAGAAAATAAAGAGTATACAATTAATCAATTAAAGGCACTGGCAAAAACAAATTATTACCAATGGCTGGTTTTAAATAAAAAAATAAAAATAGCGGATGATAATTTATTGCTCTTAGGATATATGATAAAAAGTATGGAAATACGCTATCAGTATAATATGGATAAATTGCCAACTTATTACAAAGCAAAATCGCAATACGGTGCATTAGAAAGTATGATTGTAATGTTACAAAACGATATTTCCCAGAAGCGAATTATGCTGAATACATTGATGGCTAGAGATAAAAACACTTCGTTTGAAATAGATGAAACCTATAAATTAAATGATTTTGATGCCATAAAAGCAGATACAATTTCACTTTCTCAAAACCGAAGTGATGTTAAAGCTATTGAAAAAACAATGGTATTAAATCAATTAAAAATTGAAACCGAGAAAGCAAAATTATTACCGGAATTTGGTGTTAAATACGACCATATGTTTGCCTTTGGAGAACAACCAAAACAATTCACTTTGATGGGAATGATTACTATTCCGATGCCTTGGTCAACAAAAATGAATGAAGCCAATATCAACAGTTTTAAAATCAAGAATGAAGGTCTTAACTGGCAAAAGCAAATGATTTTGAATGGAGCAGCAGGAATGATTTCGGGAATGAATACCGAACTGATAAACCTAAAAAAACAATATGATATTGCTGAAAAAAATATTATTCCTGCCTTAAAACGAAATTATGATACGGCAATATTGTCGTGGCAGAATAATACGGGAGATCTGTTTGTAGTTTTGGATGCTTGGGAAGCATTAAATATGGCCCAAATTGATCTTCTGGATAAATTACAAAATATTTTAAGCACACAAGTAGAAATCGAAAAACAACTAGAAATCAAATAATTATGAATAAATATTTAAAATATGGTTTAATTTTAATCGTAATTTCTAGTGTAGTATTTGTTGTCTATTTCTTTGCAATAAAATCAGACAGTCATTCGGAATTGGAACATCAAAACGAGGTTTATACTTGTTCGATGCACCCTCAAATCATTAGAGATAAACCGGGAAACTGTCCTATTTGCGGAATGATTTTGGTAAAAAAAATAACAGAAATCCAGGCTAGGGAAGACAATTCTATTGATAATTTTTTAAAACCTACTGATAATTTTATCGTCGGGGATTATCAAACTACAACAGCCAAAGATACGACATTAAGCAGCGAGATAAACTTACCCGGAATAGTGTCATACGATCCAAACTCCTCCATAAATATTGCTGCTCGAATCAGTGGAAGAATAGAAAAAATGTATGTCAATTACAAGTACCAAAAAGTAGCTAGAGCACAGAAGTTATTTGATTTATACAGCCCTGAATTATTAACAGAACAGCAAAATTTTATTTATTTAATTTCCAATGATTCCGATAATACCTCAATTATTAAAGCGTCAAAGCAAAAATTATTGCTTTTCGGAATGACCGTAAGTCAGATAAATTCATTGTTTTCTTCCAAAAAAGTAAATCCTCGAGTTTCAATTTACAGTCCAGCTTCTGGAATTGTTCAAGGAACAGAAAAAATGGATAATACAAGCAATTCGTCGATGCAAAGTGCAAGTAACAATACCGAAATATTAAACATAAAGGAAGGTAATTACATAAAAAAAGGAGAAGTTGTTTTTAAATTAGTAAATACCGATAAAGTATGGGGCATCTTTAATGTTAGCCAAGGGTACAATAGTCTAATTAAAACCAATCAGTCTATCAAAATTACGACAGAATTTGATAAAAATGAATTCATCGATGCACAAATAAATTTTATTGAAACTCAATTTAATCCAGCAGATAAATCCAATAGAATTAGGGTATACATCAACAATAATAAACTAAAATTTCCCATAGGTCTGCGATTGCAAGGCATTATAAAAACAAATCCGACGAAAGCCGTTTGGTTACAAAAACAAGCATTAGTGAGTATTGGCAGCAAGAAAATCGTTTTTATAAAAATGAACAATGGCTTTAAAGCGACCGCAATAAAAGCAGGAATTGAAATAGATGATTTTATTCAAATCATAAGTGGAATTTCCGTTGAAGATACCCTCGCTAAAAATGCACAATATTTAATTGATAGCGAAAGCTTTATTAAAACCGAAAAATTATGAAAACGATAAAAATAATAGGCATGCTATCACTACTACTTACCGTATTTACAGCTTGCAATACCAAAAAAAAAGAAGACCATAGCGCACATAAAAGTAAAGAAACTTTTTTTTACACTTGCTCTATGGATCCTCAAGTAAAGGAAGATAAACCAGGGAAATGTCCCATTTGCCATATGGATTTAACTCCTATAAACAGTGACAACACAGCTGCAAATGAGATAAGCTTGAGTAAACAGCAACTGCAATTGGGCAACATCACCACGCAAACTATTGCAACAACTCAAAGCAGTTTAGAGCAAAATTATACAGGAGTTTTAACAATGAATCAAGAGAAAATTAATACCATTTCTGCCAGAGCAATGGGGCGAATTGAAAAATTATACTTCAAAACAGTGGGAGATTATGTTGCTAAAAACGAACCAGTATATCAATTGTACAGTGAAGATATTGCTATTGCTAAACAAGATTACTTCACAGCATACAAACAACTTACCATGCCGGGTGATTTTGGAAAAAATGCACGTACGATGCTTATTGCTGCCAAACAAAAACTATTATTCTTTGGTTTATCCAATGCCCAAATTGAAACTATAAAATCGAGTAAAGAAATTTCTCCGTACACTATCTTTTATAGTAATAGCAGTGGAACAATTTCAGAGATAATAGCAACAGAAGGCAGTTATGCAATGGAGGGCGCTAGTATAATTAAATTGGCGAATTTAAATAGCCTTTGGCTCGAAACACAAGTAAATATAAATTATGCAAAAAGCATGCAACTTGGACAAAACGCCACAGTTTCATTTACTGATTTTCCTGAGAAAACAATAAGAGCAAAAATCTCGTTCATCAATCCTGAAATAAATCCAGATACCAGACTGCTTTTAATTCGAATGGAAATACCCAATCAAAATTTGCTGTTAAAACCCGGAATGCAGGCAATTGCAAGATTGACACAATCCAATATAAGAGGCGTATTTATACCCAGTGATGCTGTCATAAGAGAAGAAAATGCTTCGTACATCTGGATTGAAAAAAGACCGGGAGTATTTGAAAGCCTTATGGTTGAAACTGGATTAGAAATTAATGGGATGATTGAAATTAAATCGGAAATGGATCCAACCAAAAAAGTGGTGATTACCGGGGCGTACGCCATAAATGGTGAATACAAATTTCGTAAAGGAAGTGACCCTATGGCGGGAATGGAAATGTAACATTAGCTGAATTCCATATCACAAAAAATAACGTAACAACTGTTTCAGTACTAGAGGTAATGACTCAAAAAGTACTTAATACAATCGTAGTATGCAAAAAACCGAATGGAATCACTACACACTATGGTAGTGATAGGGATATTCGTTTTGGGGCCACGTTATATTATTAAAAAACTCAAATTTTAAATCTAAATAACGAATATTTGTTCTAAAAGACAAGTGTCTTTTTTTTAAACCACGATTTTAAAAAAAAAAGTTACACGTTTGATAATGTGTTAATTATATAATTATTTTTAGAATTTCACAATATTTTTTCAAGTTAAAAAGCTACCTTTAAATAGCGAAAATTAATTTGCGATTTAAAAGTAAAAAAGATGAGTCATCAAAAATTTAAAGAGTGTATCGATGCATGTTCAGAATGTGCAGTAGAATGTTCTCATTGTGAAAGTGAATGCTTGAATGAGCAAGACGTAAAAATGTTAGCTCGTTGCATAAAACTAGATCATGATTGTGCGGCTATTTGTTTATTTGCAATGCAGGCTATGGCAAGTGGTAGTGAATTTGCGGAAAAAATCTGCAAATTATGCGCCGAAATTTGTACTGCTTGCGCCGACGAATGTGAAAAACATGCACACATGGAGCATTGCAAAAATTGTGCGGAAGCCTGTCGAAAATGTGCTATTGAATGCAGTAATATGAGTAAAATGTAAGTATTCAAATCTCTTAAATTAAGTTTCGTTTAGAGGAATTATTTAAGAGATTTTAAACAATAAAAATTACATACTCCGAAAACGGTATAAAAAAGCATATTAATTATTTATTTAGTTCTTGCCAATCCAAAACTGAGGAAAATCAAATTCTTTGAAAGTCAGATGATAAAAAGTCGACTAATGAATACTATTGCAAACGATTGCGATACGTCTAACAACATAATGCAACCAATGATGAACAGTAGTAAAGGAAAAAGAATGATGAAAAATCACGAAAATACCATGAAAATGAGGAAGCATAATTCAGGTATGATATAAGGAATTGATAACCGAAATGGCGGTAGGATCTAAAACAAATAGTACGACGATGACTAAAATGTGTAAATCGATTACGAATATCCTAAAATGATTGATGAGATGACAGATAAAAAAATTCAATCACTCAAAATGACTGGATTCAACAAACGTATAAATGTGTTGAAAGAATAAAAATATAAACAACAGTAAAATAAAAAAAATGGAAACTCAAAAAACGTACAGCTGCCCAATGCACCCAGAAGTTACATCGGACAAACCCGGAAAATGTTCTAAATGCGGAATGAATTTAGTGGAGGAAAAAGAATAGAAATTCTTTAAGCAATCCGACGCTTCAAAATATAGTAAAACAGCAATTAATGAAATTGCCAACAAACCATTTTCACCCAAAGCCGCAGTGGGTATTGTTTCTGTTTATGACAGAATGTTTTTAAAAAATATTCGTAGGCAAATGGGAGTTCCACGTAAATAATATACTGAAGTTGATCGCAACGCTTTTAGAGTCAGAGAGAAAATTACTAAAAATGCAGCTAAATTTTTGCGTAATAAAAATCCAGCTTTAATTTAAATATAATGGTTATTGATGGCTCTCTAAAAAGTGCAATACTCAAAGCAGCTGAAAGGTTTGATATTGATTTGATTAGCCTTGGTTCTCTTGGTTTTGAGCCGTAGAAGGCTTTCTGCTTATCTTGGTTTTCCAAACGGGGGCATTACATGCAGAGTTTTCTATGGAGATTTTACCTAAATAATATGAAACAGCGACAACATTAAAAGTAAGGAATTAAATTCCTTAAATAGAAAATTAAATTCGTTTCAGTATATCCTTTTTTTATTGAACAATATTGACTGATAAAAGAAAGTGATTATATTTTTTTTTAAAATTCAACAATGTTTTTTTGCTGTAAAACGCAGATCTACATATAGTTAAAATGTTTAACAAATAAATTTAATATCATGAAAACAGTACAAAAAGTTGCATTAACGATTGGTTTTATTGGTCTTTTATATTCCTGCCAGTCAACCAACCAGGTTCTCTCAAAATCAGATAAGAGAATGGAAATTATGAATGAGATTGCTAATAATGAAAGTATGTCAAAAGAGATGATGGGGGTACTTATGAATAGCAAAAGTGGGATGATGATGATGCAGGAGAAGGAAAAGGAAATGATGAAAGATAGTCATGCGAAAATGATGGGAATGATGAAGGAAAATCCGGAAATGATGAAAAGTATGATGTCAGAGATGATGATGAAGAATCCGGAGATGATTAAAGAAAATCATGCTAAAATGATGGTAATGGTGAAAGAAAATCCAGAAATGATGAAAAGTATGATGTCAGAAATGATGCAAGGGATGAAAGATAATCCAGAAATGATGAAAAGTATGATGTCAAATTTGGTAGAATCATCACAAGGAGATGACGCGATGATGTCTGAAATGTGCAAGGAAATGATGGGAAATGAGAAAATGATGAAAATGATGGACAAAATGAAAAAAGAAAAAATGGACATGAATAAAATGAAAAGAATGGATAAAAAACAGTAAAAGGAAAAAGATCAGCACATCATTAATAATTTATTTAACCTTAATACTATAGAATTATGTTGGAAAACGGCAACGGAGAAATGCATATGGGTGAATACTCTTTCATGGGAATGCACATGTTTTGGTGGGTTTTTATACTAATTATTCTTATAGTATTCTTTGTAGGAACAAACAATTTTAGAAAAAGAAAATGATTAATGCGAAATTTAGGATTATAGAGACGAGAATAATAGTAGCATTAGCATTTATACTCGCTTTAATTTGCCATGGTTATGCAGAAAATAGAAATGAAAGGAGAATTTTCAAAAAAACGGATATTCGACAGACACAGTCTGTAACCAACACTTGTTAAATGCATCCTGAAATTCATGTCACTAAACCGGAAAAATGTCCCAAAAGCGCTATGAATCTCATTTATGAGAAAGCAAAATTGGTTAATAAATCCGTTCAAAACATGTTTACAATTGCTTTTCTGAATTGAAACATTCTCCATTACTTTTTAAAGCCTTTCGATTATCATCATTTGAATTGTTCTGCTCGTGGTATTCCATCATTTTATCTGAATTTTTAAGAGAATTTACATTCGTATAGAAAAGGATCTCTTTTTAGCTCACAGTGTTTTCCATAGCTTTTATTGCAGTTCCTTTCACGCCTTTTTTATGAGTTGTATTCGTCCTTGATTTGAATAAAATGACGAATGTTGAGGTTCAGTAAAATTTGCTGGCTCAGATTGCAATGTTGCTACTCGTGGACTATCAACTTTACCGTTACTACTGTGATAAATTACGCATTATATTGTAAATGTGTTTTTACCATACGCAAGTTGTTTCTCTGTACCGCTATATAATGGCTGACTGTATTTTTCTCCCAATTCCTATTTTAACAATTTACGAGTTCCATCCATTAATTGTAAATGCTCGCTATTTTCTTATTCCTTTTGTTACAAATGGTTCTGTTCAACCTGTTTATGTTTTTTTTTTCTAAATTCCCATAGGAAGTATGTATCAGCATGGACATCATTACGGTAATGATTGCAAACTTGATTTTGGTAGTTACAAAGTGTTCACACTCAGTGTGATTGAAGAGCTCACAATATTGTTTTGATTTTTTCTTAATTGCCGTTTAGGTTTTTACATTAAACCAAATACATATACTCAAAAATTCATATCACTAAAAACCTTCCAGTTAATTAATAAATCACTCTAATTTAATAATTTAGTGTGAATTTACGGTCTGTTTAAAGACGCAACCATTAATTTTTAATTTTTTTATTTCCTTAAAAAAGATACGTCATGCTACAGGAATGATTTATGTCATCAAACCAGTACAGTTTTATCACTTTTTCATTCCCTCCATTTAACCATCACCATTCCTATTAATATTTCACCGATCTTTAAAAAAATACAAGCCAAATTATCTAGTACTGGCAGCTTCGGATTACATTTTAAAGAAAAAATATTGTTATTCAAAATCGATTAAAATTTGCTTAATATGCAATAACGAAATATATTATATATGTTAATTCTTCGACAGAAAATAGTATAATCTAAAAGTCAGCAAAATTGCTTCGCTAGCATCAAAAATAGCTCACAGTTTCGGCATATTAGGATTCCCGCAATATTTATTTTACAAATTATAGGCAATCAATAAAATTTATTACTTTTACAATCTTGAAAAAAATAATTGCCATATTATTCCTTTTTGTTTTTTTGTGTGCTAACACAGAGATGGGACAATTATTGAAATTACCCAACTTATTACAACACTTTTCAGATCATCAAAAAGATTACAGTAGCCAGAATATTTCATTACTTGATTTCATAGCTATTCATTACAATGATACGCAACATCATTCTGATCAGGAAGAAGACAATCATCAAAACTTACCTTTTAAGACAATTAACCAATCAGTTAATAATGTCCTTGCTTTTGAAACCATAATCGAGTTTTCATTTCGCAAACCAAATACTATTTCTGTAAATAGTACTGTTCCGTTTCGTCCAGAATTTTACAATTCCGATGTTTTTTTATGCATCTGGCTTCCTCCCAAATTGAGTTAAATTAATTTTAAATGCTTGGTTAACAATACTTTAAATATTTTTATTAAGTATGAAAAAGTACTTTGCTTTATACCTTTGGTAAATGTTTCTTTACGTCAATTTCATTGTAAAATAAGAATCGTTTTTACGAGTTAATATGTCAATCGTTTTTTAGTCATATAAACTATTAATTAACTTTTTAGGAAAGTCAAAGACATACTCAATTATTTTTAACACTAAAACATAAAAAAGCAAAACAATTGAATCAATCGCAAAAGACATATTTTTGTTAATTGTATTAACACCAATTTCGCACACTCAAGTAACTATTACTAATATCAAAACGCCACACGTTAGAATAATATAAAATTACGGCAACTACAAAATTGTAATGGTCGCAAGAGAAAACAATATTAGTTTTTAGGTACTGAAGATAAAAGGAAAAACGATTTTAAATAAAAAATTAACGGGTCGGTTGTTTTTAAATTTTTTAATCAAACAAAAGCAACAAATCCAGTTTTTTTAAATACGGTTCGTTTTTCAAAAATAATGAAAAGGGAGCCATCACAATTACAATAAAATTATAGGGCCAGTATTCAAAATAAGTAGTGACCATTCATCAATATAACAAATTATGCTAAATAAAATTATTGAGTTTTCAATCAAAAACAAACTCATTATTGGACTGTTTATTTTTGCGCTCATCGGATATGGGAGTTATCAATTTACCAGATTACCAATTGATGCCGTTCCTGATATTACAGATAATCAAGTTCAGGTAATTACTTCAGCACCATCACTGGGTGCGACCGATATTGAACGACTGATTACTTTTCCAATAGAACAAGCCAACAGTAATATTCCCGGACTGAAAGAAATTCGTAGTTTTTCTCGTTTTGGTTTATCAGTGGTTACCATTGTTTTTAACGATGCAACCGATGTGTACTGGGCAAGACAGCAAGTAACAGAACGATTAAGTGCAGTTAAAGACCAAATTCCTAACGGTATTGGAAATCCAGTTCTTGCACCGGTGACAACAGGACTAGGTGAAATTTATCAATATGCTGTACGAACGAAGCCCGGTTTCGAAAAAAAATATGATATAACCGAGTTAAGAACCATTCAGGATTGGATTGTGCGCCGGCAGTTATTGAGCGTTGAAGGTGTGGCGGAAGTGAGCAGTTTTGGTGGGAAATTGAAACAATTTGAAATAGCGATTGATCCCAATAAATTGCAATCCTATAATATCACTATTACAGATGTTTTTACGGCTTTAGAAAAAAACAATCAAAATACAGGTGGTGCTTATATTGAAAAAGGGCCTAAAGTTTTATACATCCGCAGTGAAGGATTAATTAACACTATCGAAAATATAAAAGAGATTTCCATTAAAAACACTAGTAACGGAAGCCCCTTATTCATTCGTGATGTCGCTGATGTTCGTATTGGTAGTGCTATTCGTTACGGGGCAATGACTTTTAATAAAAAAGGTGTGCAATCGGGTGAAGTTTCGGGTGCAGTAGTAATGATGTTAAAAGGAGCCAATAGTAATGTGGTTATTAAAAACATTAAGGATCGTATTGCACAAATCGAAAAAACATTACCCGAAGGCGTCATTCTGGAACCTTTTCTAGACCGCACTAAAATGGTGAATAATTCTATTTCGACGGTCGAAAAAAATTTATTAGAAGGTGCATTAATCGTTCTCTTTGTTCTTATTTTCTTTTTAGGAAACATACGAGCAGGATTAATTGTGGCGTCAGTAATTCCTTTGGCTATGTTGATAGCAGTTATATTGATGAACATATTTGGGGTGAGTGGTAATCTAATGAGTTTAGGAGCATTAGATTTTGGATTAATTGTGGATGGTGCCGTTATTATTGTTGAAGCGTGTTTGTTTAGTTTGCACAGCAGGAAAACTGCTCAAATTTCACAACAAGAAATGGACAATACTGTATTAAAAACGGCAATAAAAATGCGAAATGTGTCAGTATTTGGAGAGTTGATTATATTGATCGTGTATATTCCCATTTTTACGTTGCGCGGTATTGAAGGGAAAATGTTTTTACCAATGGCACAAACCATTGCATTTGCTCTGTTTGGTGCTTTTATATTGTCTTTGACTTATGTTCCAATGATGACTGCTTTATTTTTAAATAAAAAATTATCCCACAAAAAAACTTTTTCAGATCGAATGATGGAAAAATTAGAAAATTTCTATCAACCACTTCTAAATAAAGCATTGGGGATTCCAAAAACAATTATTGCTGTAACATTAGGATTATTTGTTTTAGCGCTAATTACACTTTCGTTTATGGGTGGCGAATTTATGCCTTCGTTAGAAGAAGGTGATTTTGCTGTAGAAACAAGGGTTTTGCCGGGAAGTAATTTGCAAACTTCAATGACTGCCATTTCACAAGGTGCAAAAATACTAATAGAAAAATTTCCCGAAGTAGAGAAAATTGTAGGCAAAACAGGAAGTAGCGAAGTGCCAACTGACCCTATGCCCATTGATGCAAGCGATATGATGATCATTTTAAAGAACAAAAGTGAATGGACTTCTGCCACAACTTTTGATGAACTATCAGAAAAAATGGCAAAGGAATTGGAAGCTGTTCCTGGGGTTTCCTTTGGTTTTCAATATCCGGTTCAAATGCGTTTTAATGAATTGATGACTGGTGCAAGGCAAGATGTAGTCTGTAAAATATTTGGAGAAAACTTAGATACATTGGCTTTGTACGCCAATAAATTAGGTAAAACTGTAAATACAGTTGAAGGAACTTCCGACCTTTATGTAGAAACCGTTACTGGAATGCCACAAGTAGTAATTGACTACAACAGAGCTTCCATTGCACAATATGGTTTAAATATTGAAGATATCAATCGCATTGTAAATACCGCATTTGCAGGACAAAGCACAGGAGTTGTTTACGAGGGCGAAAAACGATTTGATTTAGTAGTTCGTTTAATAGGCGAGAAACGGCAGGATTTGGCAGATGTTCAAAATTTATTAATACCAACGTCCACGGGTTCGCAAATTCCTTTATCTCAATTGGCAAAAGTTGAAATTACCGAAGGCCCAAATCAGATACAAAGAGAAGATGCCAAACGTAGAATTGTAGTTGGTTTTAATGTTCGGGGACGTGATGTGCAAAGTATTGTAAAAGAACTGCAAGGTAAAGTTGAAACTCAAATTAAATTTCCTGCGGGTTACTATGCAACTTATGGAGGTGCTTTTGAAAATTTAAACGAAGCCAAAAACCGTTTGATGATTGCGGTTCCGGTTTCATTACTATTAATATTTATTTTGCTTTATTTTGCATTCAATTCCGTAAGACAAGGACTGTTGATTTATTCGGCAATTCCACTTTCGGCAATTGGAGGTATTTTCTTTTTAGCGATGCGGGGAATGCCGTTTAGCATTAGTGCCGGAGTTGGTTTTATAGCCTTATTTGGTGTAGCGGTTCTGAATGGTCTGGTGTTGATTGCAGAATTCAACAGCATTCGAAAATCTGGCGAAACTGATTTAAAAGCAATTGTTTTACAAGGAACCAAAATTCGATTACGTCCTGTTCTAATGACTGCATTTGTCGCATCATTAGGTTTTTTACCGATGGCATTAAGCAATGGTTCTGGTGCAGAAGTACAAAAACCTTTGGCAACTGTCGTAATTGGAGGTCTGTTGGTTGCAACGTTCTTAACCTTATTTGTTTTACCAATTTTATATATCATGTTTGAAAAAGGAATTAAATTAAAACCAAAAAAGATAAAATCAATCACAACAATCATAGTTGTGGGATTGTTTTTGTCTTTTCAAAATGCGGCTGCTCAGGAAAAAATTTCAATTGAGAAAGCGATTGAAACGGCTCTTTCAAATAATATCAAAATTAAAAACGAAAAACTAAATTCAGAGTACTTGCAAAAAATGACCAAAACAGGCTATGATATTTCCAACACGGGAATTATTGGCGAATACGGTCAGTTTAACAGCAATGCAAATGATATGAAAATTGGTATTTCGCAAAGCATAAAATTTCCAACCGTTTACAAAAGGCAACAACAACTTTTAATAGAAGAAGCCAAAAAAGGGCAATGGAACGAAGCTTTGCAAAGAAAGGAACTCACCAGACAGGTAACAATCGTGTTTTACGAAATGATGTATCTAAAAGAGAAGGAAAAGTTGTTGCTAAAAAGCGATAGTATATATTCGGAATTTTTAAGGATCTCAGCGCTTCGTTTTGACAAAGGCGAAAGCAACATATTAGAAAAAGCAACCGCTGAAAACCAATCCGGACAAATAAAAATTCAGCTTTTGGGATTACAAAGTGATTATAAAATAGTGCAATCGCAATTCAAGTATCTGCTTAATTCTGACAAAGACTTTATCCCAGTATCAGAAAAATTCAAAATGTATTTTACCGAAAATTTAGATAAAAATGCCATTGGCAATCAACCCACTATAAAAATATTTGAACAAGAAGTAAATAGCAGCAAAGCGGAAGTTTCACTTGAAAAATCTAAAAAATTACCTGAATTAATCGGTGGTGTTTATTGGCAAACTTTCAAAACAAATGCGGAGTTTCAAGAAAGTTATAATGGTGTTTACGGACAATTTGGAGTGGCATTTCCGCTATTCAATACAGCGATAAATAATAGGAAAAAGGCTTTAGAGATAAACACTCAAATAGCTGAAAACAAGTTAAATAATGAAAAACTTAAATTTCAAAATCATTATCAGGAATTAGTCCAGGAATATAAAAAACACAAAGAAACTATCGCTTATTATGAAAGTCAGGCGTTGAAAAATGCGGATTTGGTAACTAAAGCTGCTAATGATAAATTTTTCAATGGTGATATTAATTATCTGGAATGGGTAATGCTTATTAATCAAAGCACAGAGATTCAAAGTGATTACATTGAAGCGGTTAAAAAATTGAATGTAAGCGTTGTTGAACTTAATTATCTTTCTAATTAATGATGAATTTAAAACAAATATTGACTGAACCTTTGATAGTTTTAGAAAATAAAACCTTTGCTAAGTTGCATATGGTGCAAACCATCAGTGTGGGAAAAGTGTATGGTTCAAACTTTGCATTTTCGCGTTATTATTTTTAAGCCAAATATTAATTTTCAAGATATATAAAATGAAATGTCAAATTTACAAACACCAAAATAAAAATACTATCATGATTAAAAATACAATCTTTACAATACTGGCAATAGTATGCGTTTTTGCATGTGGAGAAAAGAAAACGGAAAGCGAAACAGAAGCCACTCCAACTATCGAAAACACGACAACTCTTACTGATGCACAAATAAAAAATGCGGGTATTGTAACAGGGAAAATGGAGCAAAAAGAAGTTTCATCTACCTTAAAATTAAATGGTAAAATAGATGTTCCGCCCCAAAATTTAGTCTCCATAAGTGTGCCGATGGGAGGTTATTTAAAATATACCAAACTTTTAGAGGGAATGTATGTAAGCAAAGGACAGGTTTTGTGTGTTGTAGAAGACCAACAATACATTCAACTGCAGGAAGATTACCTTTTGGCGAAAGCGAAAATAGGGTACGCAAAAGCCGAATTTGAAAGACAAAGAGAACTCAACCGAAGCAAAGCCAGCAGCGATAAAGTGTATCAACAAGCACAATCAGAATACAACTCACTATCGGTAATGGTGCAATCGTATGGAGAGAAATTAAAATTTGCAGGGATAAATCCAAATAATGTTTCTACAAAGAACATTTCAAAAAGCATCAATATTTATTCGCCAATAAGCGGTTATGTATCTAAAGTAAATGTAAATATTGGCAAATACGTAAACCCCAGTGATGTATTATTTGAGATTGTTAATCCATCTGATATTCATTTGGCATTGACCGTTTTTGAAAAAGACATCGATAAACTGGCTATTGGCCAATCGGTGGTCGCTTACACCAATACCAATCCGGAGAAAAAATATTATTGCAAAATTATTCTAATCGGTAAAGATTTTTCCGAAAACAGAAGCACTGAAATGCATTGCCATTTTACAAACTTCGACAAAGCGCTTTTACCTGGAATGTATATGAATGCTGAAATTGAATTAAAAAGTCAGCAGTCAAAT
This sequence comes from Flavobacterium sp. DSP2-3-1, assembly GCF_049896865.1. Lineage (NCBI taxonomy): Bacteria > Pseudomonadati > Bacteroidota > Flavobacteriia > Flavobacteriales > Flavobacteriaceae > Flavobacterium > Flavobacterium sp. DSP2-3-1. The sequence continues at coordinate 49,695 of NZ_JAFCVD010000013.1, forward strand.
GTATTGCCATCTGATGCTATTGTGAATTATGAAAACAAGAATTATGTTTTTATTGCCAAACAAAACAAGCAATTTGAAATGAAAGAAGTTACAATAGGAATTACAGAAAATGAATTTACTGAAATTATTTCAGAAGATTTGAATGAGGCTACCGTTGTGATTAAAGGTTCATATTCACTCTTAATGAAAATGAAAAATGTAGAAGAATAAAAATGCTGGATTCCAGTTACAAATGCAACTTTTTGATTAAACATATAATTTAAAATCCCTTTTATTATTCTATTTTTATAAAAAAATAACAGTTATGACTTCTTATTTTAAATCTCTTGTATTACTTTGTTTTCTTTTTTGTGTTTTTTCCTGTAAATCACAAATCATCATTTCTGATGGACAAGAGAAAAGTGCTTCAATTATCAATGATACTGCATTTGTAAATTTAAAAGAGTACAGCCAAGATTTTGTCTATGATATGAAGTATGCCACAAATGATAATTTTTTAAATGCAAAGGTGTATGATTGCGCCGAATGTTTTTTGCGTTTGAAAACCGTGAAAGCACTCTTGGAAGCCAATATGAAATTCATCAAAAATGGTTATAAAATCAAAATTTTTGATTGTTATCGCCCTTTGGATATTCAAAAAAAAATGTGGAAAATAGTCTCTAACCCGCAATATGTTGCCAATCCGGTCAAAGGTTCCATCCATAATAGAGGCGGAGCGGTGGATATTACGCTAGTTGACAGCAAGGAAAAAGAATTGCCGATGGGAACAGATTTTGATTTTTTTGGAATAGAAGCAAGTCACAATTATCCAAATGTTTCAGCAGCAGTAAAACAAAACAGATTATTATTGAAATCTATTATGACCAGCAGTGGATTTAATTCTTTCGATTCAGAATGGTGGCATTACAATTTAAAATCCGGTTTGAATGATAAGGTTTCAAATGTTAAATGGGATTGTAAATAGTTTTTATTCAATACATTTTAAGTTGTCAATGAAATAGTTTTCGGGAAAATAAATTTCGCTTGTTAATTCAGATTTGAACTCTTTTTTGAAGACGTAATCTTCTGTATCAGTTAAATATTTAATTCGCATCATGAATACGGGCGAGTTTTTTAATTCTTCAAAACTATCCTTCATAAACATAAAAATTCCGGAATTAACTCTGTTATCAAATCCTTTCTCATCGCGTATCATGGTGCCGCAATTTTCTTGATCGATATGAATTAGCGTTATTATTTTTCCATTGTTTAACTGTAAAAACAATTTAGAATTTTTATCAAAACAATTGGCTTTCAAAAAATCTTTACTTTTATTAATACTCTGAACGGTCAATGTTGGTAAGCCATCTGTTAATGCCAAAGAATAAAAAATATAACTTGAATTCCCCGCAAAATTCTTCTCGCTAATCATGTATTCTTTGGTTGATTTATAAGTCCCGATAGAATCATTTACATTAGCGCTGTAATCACATGGTTTTTGAGCGAATATATTAAAGCTGAAAAGAAATAAAGTCAGTGCAATCAGATGTTTCATTTTTATGATATTTTGGTGCAAATTATAACAATTTTATGATTATTTACGTCGGTTGTGAAAAAACAATATACATTTCCACCGTCTTTTATTTTCCATTTTTTTCGAATAATTTCAACACTGTCCGGGAAATTTCGGATGGTTATATTCCCTTGTGTTTTTTCTAAAAAAGTTTTCATTTCCGATTTATTATAAGCAAATGTATTCTGAATTTCAAAAATGCGTCCTGAGAACGGTATAAGATCTTTCAAAGTGTATAAGTGGGAATGTTTGTGTAGTTTATTTAAGTTAAAAAAAAGACCTACTTCATCAAATCCACCTGATTTCATGATGGAGCTATTGGGCTCGTAAAGGTATTTTTGAGGTAAACTAAAGTTTGGTAATGTAGAATTATCATTTAAAATAAAATGAAATGTTTCCATTTTATCTTTTAAAATATTAACGGTTTTGATGTTTACATTTCCAAAATAATCTTTCTGCAATTCCCAAACTAATTCTTTTACTTCATTTTCTAAAGCTACGATATGAATAGTTTTGACGTGTTTCAATTCGGATAAACCCGCGGTAAGATCAAGAAGTGGTGCAGTTTTTAAAAGAACGGCATCTGAGTTTTTAAAATAAAAATCAAGATTTTCAGGAACATTTGGTAAACAATCCTTCAGCATGAATACTTTTCCTTTGGCATCATTTCGTCTGGAAGGATCAATATAAATCCAATCCCATTTTGTATTTAGTGTATTTAAAGTATCCAAACTATCTCCTGAATAACAAGTAATATTTGTAACATTTAATTGTTCAAAATTATGTTTTACGAGATTAGAAAGTATCGGATTAATTTCGCAATGGGCAACTTTTTTTATTTTTTTTGCAAAATAATAATCGTCTACTCCAAAACCTCCCGTTAAATCGATTAAAGATTCACCGGAAATTATGGAAGCTTTGTACGAAGCTGTTTTTTCGGATGATGTTTGTTCTATCGAAATTTTACTTGGATAAATAATATTTTTAGTGGCAAACCAATTGGGCAATTTATCTTTTGCTTTTGTTTTAGCTTCTATTTGATTCAAAACATAAATCCAATCCAAATCTTGAAAGGGATTTTTTCGAAGTGCTAACTTTGATACACTTTTTCCAATGTTGTCATTGATAAAAGCCTGTATTTTGGCATTTAAAATCCTTGAATCCAAAATTAAATATCTTTAGTTAATAGCATGATAATTTTGTTTTCCGGGAAGAATTCTTTACCCATAACTTTTATTATTGTGTACAGCGGCACTGCCACTATCATTCCTAATATTCCAAAAAGGAAACCTGCAATTAAGATTACAAGAAATATTTCCAGCGGATGTGAGCTTACGCTTTGAGAAAAAATAAATGGCTGGGATAAATTGTTATCGATAATTTGAACGATCCAAAAACCAATTAAAACATAAATGGTGGTCGGCAAAATTATAGATTGGAAATCACTCCCTAAATTGCTTAACATTGTTAGAATTGCCGCTAAAAAAGACGCTATAAGTGGGCCAATGTATGGGATAATGTTTAGTACTGCACATAAAAATGCTATAACAAGTGCATTTGGAACTCCAAAAATGAATAATACAATTAGGTACAATAGAAATACAATGAATAATTGAAGTAATAATCCAATGAAATAACGCGATAACAAGCGGTTTATTTTTCCCAAAGAATGTAATATTTGTTCTTCATGGCTGTTTGGAATTAGTTTTTTTACTCCTAAAATGAACATTAGTCGGTCTTTTAAAAAGAAAAAAGTAATAAATAGTACGGATCCTAATCCTATGCCCAAACTACTAATTGTGCCTAAAATTGTATTTAAGAAGTTAGGGATGAAATTAAAATTTATTTTAGAGGTAATGTTAGCTTCTTTTAAAACCTGTGCAGAATCAATTTGGTGATTGTCTAAAAATACAGTGATTTGATTGATTAACCGGATTATGTTTTTTTCAATTTCTGCAGTGTTAAGAAGTGACAGGTTTTGTCCTTGAGATAAAATCAAAGGAACAAACATCATTATAAACCCGAATATGATTAGTATAAAAATAAGCAAAGTCGCTATTGTTGCGAAAATATGATTAAACTTCAATCGCTTTTTAAAAAAGTCTAAAATAGGATTTCCGATCAATGTTAGTATAAATGCTACAACCAGGTATATCAATACGGATTGAATTTGATAAAAAAAGAACAAGATTAAACCACATAAAGTTAGTGTCAATAATGCTCTAAGAATCCCATTTGAAATGGTTTTTGAAGTAATCATGTTTCTATTTTAGATTGTAAATATAAAAAAACTCGCTAACAAGTAGCGAGTTTTAAATTCTAAAAAACTAAAAAAAATTATATTCCGAAACTCGCTCTTGCTCCACCTGAAACAAATAAAGCAGCCATTCTTGATTTTTGACCGTTAGAGAACATGTACATTCCTGCATCATCAGTGTAATCCATATAGTTCATTGTCATTTCAACTGGAGTACCAGTACAAGTGCTGTAATGAGGATAAGCTGGAATACCGTAGTTAGATGTGTTGTGTGTAGGTGTATCAGAAACTAAATCGCTTCCACAAGTTGCATCACCCCAAATGTGACGTAAGTTCATCCAGTGACCTACTTCGTGAGTAGCTGTTCTTCCTAAATTAAATGGCGCAGCTGCTGTACCTCCACTTCCAAAAGCATTGTTATCCATTACTACTCCATCAGTAGCAGATGCTCCTCCAGGAAATTGTGCGTAGCCAAGAATACCGCCACCAAGATTACAAGACCACATGTTTAAAACAGTTGTTGGTGTAGTTGGAGCAATTCCTTGTGCTGATTTTTTCATCGCATCATTTGTTGTCCATGAAGTTGTAGTTGTTGATCTTCTCACTACATTTTGTAATACAAATGTAATTCCAACATTTGCTTTCACTCCTGAAAATGCTGCAGGAACTGAATTATAATCAGAATTTAAAGCATTGAAATCTTTATTCAATACGTCAATTTGAGATTGGATTTGAGACAAAGAAATGTTTTCTGCAGCAGTTCTGTACAATACATTTACTACAACTGGAATTTCTACTTTACCATTTACTAAACGAGCAGATAACATTGCTTTTTCAGTAAAAGCTTCAATTTTATTCATCCTTAAAGCTAATGAAGGATCAGCTTTCATTTGAGCAGTAAGAACTTCTTGAGATGCACAACCACGTTGTGACACTGCACTTGCTTCTGGAGTAGCTTCTGTCGGATCGTTTTGACAAGAGAAAAGCATTAAAAATGCTGCAGCAGATAAAAAAATTTTTTTCATAATGAATTTGTTATAAATTAATAGATTTGGTTAATTATTTCACAATTTTATAACAAATTTTTTATAAAAAAAAGTATTGCTTAATTTTTTTTTAAAAAAAAATGTAATCCACAGATTTTACGGGTTTCCGTAAAATTGTAAAAATTTATTTCAAAGTATTTTCTGATAATTTATTTTGTTTTAAATTTTAAAAAGTTTTATTCATTAGTTTTAATTAAAGAAATTAAGATACTTTTTGTGATATTGGTTTACAAAACGTTATTTTTTTTAAAAACAAATTAATTTATCACTTACTATAGCTTAGAAGTAAATCGTACAAATTATACCCGTTGTCATTGACTAATAAATATAATTTATCTAGGTAAATTCCGGAAATTGTGTAAATTAATTATTATGCGAAGAGTTTTTTTAAATTTTATTTTAAAAATAAAGTAGCGGTAATGTTTTTTAAAGAATATGAAAGGTGAAGTTTAAAAATGAAGATAAAATTAAAAAAAAAAAATAATTTTCAACAGAATTTAAAAAGAAACGGCTAGTTATTAAAAATATAATTTATAATATTAGCACCCATTTTTAGTGCTTTTTCACGAATTTCAATTGGATCATTGTTGACTTCTTGATCCTCCCAACCGTCACCTAAATCGCATTCGTACGTGTAAAGCAAAACTAATTTGTTTTCTATAAAAATTCCGAAAGCTTGTGGTCGTTTTCCATCATGCTCATGTATTTTGGGTAAGCCATTTGGAAAAGAATACGGTTTTTGAAAAATAGCATGACTGGCAGGAATTTCTACTAAGTTATTGTTTGGGAATATTTTTTTTATTTCTTTTTTTATGTATTGATCCATACCATAATTGTCGTCGATATGGAGAAATCCGCCGCCAAGTAAATAGTTTTTAAGATTACTTACTTCCGCATCATTAAAAACAACATTTCCATGTCCTGTCATGTGAACGTAAGGGTATGAAAATAAATCAGGACTTCCCGGTTCAACAGTTGCTGGCTTGGTTTTTATTCGGGTGTTGATATGAGCATTACAATATTTTATTAAGTTTGGCAGTGATGTCGGATTTGCATACCAGTCGCCACCGCCACTGTATTTCACCAATGCAATCTCTTGTGAAAACAAGGGTGTTGAAAGAATAAACAGAAGATAAAATAGTAGCCTCATAATTGAATTAGTTATTCCTCATTGACAAATACCACACTGTGACAGGCAACTATTGCAGCAGTTTCTGTACGTAATCTTGTGTTCCCCAAAGAAACTGCTGTAAAATTATTTTCTACAGCTAATGCAATTTCTTTTTCGGAAAAATCCCCTTCAGGACCTATTAACAGTGTAATATCTTCGTTTGGTTTCAAAATTGACTTGAGTGTTCTTTTATTCGTTTCTTCACAATGAGCAATCAATTTAACGCCTTCATTTTTAAGTTTTATAAATTCTTTAAAGGTAGTGGCCGGATTCAATTTAGGAAGATATAATTCATTGGATTGCTTCATGGCGGTCAATAGAATTTTATCAAAACGTTCGTTATTAATAACTTTTCGTTCCGAGTGATCACAGATAATTGGTGTGATTTCATGTACACCTATTTCGGTTGCTTTCTCTAAAAACCATTCGTAGCGGTCATTCATTTTAGTTGGCGCAACAGCCAAATGCAACTTAAATTTTGATGGAGTTGCTTTTTCAAATGAAATAATTTTAACCGTGCATTTACTGTCGGAGGCCAAAGTAATTTCAGTTTTAAATAAAAAGCCTAAACCATTGGTAACATATAATAGGTCGGTATCTTTTTTGCGCAATACTTTGATGATATGTTTACTTTCTTCTTTATCAAAAGAAAAAACTTCAGTGAATTCCGTAATAGTTGGATTGTAAAATAATTGCATAATTTATAGTTGTATTCTTGCTTTAGAAACTACAGCGGAAGTTTCAAATGTTTGTGTTAAAAATTTTTGATAACCCACAATCCCAATCATTGCAGCATTATCAGTTGTATATTCAAATTTTGGGATAAAGGTTTTCCAACCGTATTTGCTCTCCGTTTCTTTTAATGTACTTCTAATTCCAGAATTGGCGGAAACGCCACCGCCAATGGCAATTTGTTTTATTCCCGTTTCTTTTACAGCTAATTTTAACTTGTCCATTAAAATTTCAATAATTGTATGTTGAATTGAGGCGCAAATATCATTTAGGTTTTCTTCAACGAAACTTGGATTTTCTAATTTTTTCTTTTGAATAAAATATAAAATAGCTGTTTTTAGGCCCGAAAAACTAAAATCCAAACCGGGAACTTTAGGTTTTGTAAATACAAATGCGTTTGGATTTCCCAGTTGCGCGTATTTATCAATCAAAGGGCCTCCGGGATAAGGAAGACCTAAAATTTTTGCGCTTTTATCAAATGCTTCTCCAACCGCATCATCAGTAGTTTCGCCAATCACCGTCATGTCAAAAAAGTTGTCCACTTTAATAATTTGAGTATGTCCGCCACTTATGGTCAGCGCCAAAAAGGGAAAACAAGGCTTTTCAAAACCATCTTCATCGATAAAATGAGCTAAAACATGGGCTTGCATGTGATTTACGGCGATTAGTGGAATTTGTAGCGCAACAGCCATTGATTTAGCAAAAGAACTTCCCACCAAAAGCGAACCCATAAGTCCTGGACCTTGTGTGAATGCAATTGCGGAGAGTTGTTCTTTTTGTATATTTGCCTTACGCAACGCTGCATCGACTACGGGAACTATATTTTGTTGGTGCGCACGAGAGGCGAGTTCCGGAACCACTCCGCCATATTGACTATGAATGAGCTGGTTTGCTACAACATTTGACAGCACTTTGTCGTTTTGTAGAACGGCAGCAGCAGTATCGTCACAGGAACTTTCGATAGCAAGAATAAAAACCTCAGGATTTTGCATAAAAAGGCACAAATTTTGAATTACATTTGACGGGTCAATTATAGAAAAATTTTTTTTGTCAAAAGCCAAAATTAAAGAATTTTTATCAAAAGCACCCCGTTTCCAGTGGCAAAATCAAATTTTAGAACATTAAACATTAAATAGGTATCAAAAAAGTTATAAAAATAGCGCTGCGCTTGCTACTGGGACTAATCCTGCTTTTGTTGGTACTTGCTATTGCGCTTACCATGCCAGTTGTTCAGACGAAGATTGCACACTACTTCATGAACAGCATCAATAAAGATTTTGGAACTAATATTGCTATTGACGGAGTTGCCGTTTCCGTTTTTGGAGGCGTGAAATTTAAGAAAGTCTTGATTCGTGATCATCACCAAGACACATTAATTTATTCGGAGAGAATTGCTACCACAATTTTAGAAAGTACAAAATTACTTGATGGCGATTTGATTTTTGATGGTTTAGATTTGCATGGATTGCTTTTAGATTTGAAAACGTATAAAAACGAAAAAGAATCTAATCTTGATAAATTCATAAAAGCTTTTGAAACCGGTAAAACTTCCAGTAGAAAATTCTTGTTGAAAGCAAATAATTTGAAAATTTACAATGGACGTTTTATTGTAACGGACCAAAATCGTGAAAATCCAAAAGACTTAGATTTCACGAAACTGAATGCCTCAGTAACTGATTTTTTGATATATGGTCCGGACGTGACTACCAATATAAATAAAATGTCTTTTCTTGACTTTCGCGGATTGTATGTTAAAAATTTGAAATCAAAATTCACCTATTCAAAGAAAAATATAAAGCTTGAAAATCTTGATTTATTGACCAAGGAATCAACGCTGGTTGGAACTGTTTTGTTGAATTATAAAATAGAAGATTTTTCTAATTTTACCGATAAAGTGCTGTTTGATATCCAATTGAATTCGGCTTCTGTAGCATCAAATGATATACGTTATTTTTATAAAGAAATTGGTAAAAACCAACATTTTTATACTAAGGCAAGTATTAAAGGTACATTAAATGACTTGAAATTTAAAAACTTGGAGTTAGTTGATGAACGCAAAACACAAATTAAAGGTGATATTAATTTTAAGAATTTGTTTGCTAAGAAAGGTCAGAAATTCTCGATGTACGCTAAGTTTGATAAGTTAACGTCCAGTTACGAAGATTTGGTAGTTATTCTGCCGAATATTTTGGGAACTAAATTACCTACTTCATTAAAAAAATTAGGAAGATTTTCAGCATCGGGAACTGCGACTGTTTCAACCACTGCCGTAGAAGCTGATTTTTCTATGATTACTGCTCTTGGAAGAGTCACTTCAAATTTAGAGATACAAAACATTAATGAAATTGATAAGGCTTCTTATTTAGGAAATGTAATTCTAGAAAATTTTGACATTGCGACTTTATTAGATCAAAAAGAATTGGGCAGGGTAAGTTTGAATATTGATGTGGACGGAAAAGGTTTTAAACAAAAATATTTAGACACAGCTATTAAAGGAGACATAAGTCAAATAGAGTATAAGAGTTATAATTACACCAATATTGTTGTCGACGGTACGCTTAAAAGTCCTTATTACAAAGGTCAAATTTCTGTAAATGATCCCAATTTGAGTATGATTTTTGACGGTTTATTGGATTTAAGCAAGAAAGACAGTCGTTACGATTTTCATATTAATGTTGAAAATGCCGATTTGAATAAATTGAAACTGATAAAAGATTCCGTTTCCGTATTTAAAGGTGATGTTGTGGTTCAGGCTTCAGGAAATAATATTGAGAATTTTCAAGGAAATGTTTATATCAATAAAACGTCTTATCAAAATGCGAAAGACACTTATAAATTTGATGATTTTGCCATAAATTCAACTTTTGATAATAACAGAATTCGAACTATAACTGTAAATTCCCCAGATATTGTTCAGGGTGAAATTGTGGGTAAATATGAATTTAATCAATTGGAGAATTTGGTTAAGAATTCTCTGGGAAGTCTTTATACCAATTTCAAACCGAGTAAGGTAAAGAAAGGACAGTTTTTGAAATTTAATTTTTCTATTTACAATAAAATTATTGAAATATTTTATCCGGAAATTTCAATCGGTGCCAATACTATAGTCAAAGGAAATATTAACTCCGATAATCAGGAGTTTAAACTCAACTTTAATTCTCCGCAAATCGTAGCTTCCAGCAATACATTTGACAATATCAGAGTTTCGGTTGACAATAAAAACCCACTTTATAATGCTTTTATAGAATTGGATAGCATTAAAACAAAATACTATAAAATACGTGACTTTAGTTTGATTAATGTTACAATGAAAGATACTTTATTCTTTCGATCAGAATTTAAAGGAGGTCCAACCGCACAGGATTATTTTAATCTGAATTTATACCATACTATAAATAAGGATAATAATAACGTGGTAGGAATTAGTAAATCGGAGGTGAAATTCAAGGATTATCTTTGGTTTTTAAATGAAAACGAAACACCGAACAACCAGATTGTTTTTGATAAATCATTTAAGAATTTTGATATTGATAATATCATTTTATCGCATGAAGATCAGTCGATTTCGTTAGATGGAATTTTTAAGGACACAACCATTAAGGATATAAAGCTGAGTTTTAAGGATGTCGATTTAAATCAAATTACGCCTGCCAATAACAAGTTTGTCGTACATGGAAATATAAATGGAGAAGTCAATTTCAAACAAAATAAGGACGTTTATCAACCTACAGCTTCAATAATAATTGATAAGCTTAACGTGAATAAAACCGATTTGGGGACTTTGAATTTTGATATTGAAGGAGATGAAAGCCTGAGAAAGTTTACTATAAACTCGGATTTAGAAAATGAAAATCTTGAATCATTTAATGCTGACGGAAGTTTTGAAATTGTTAACAAAGAAACTATTCTTGATTTGAAACTTAAATTTGACAAATTTAATATTGCCACATTAAACTCGCTTGGTGGAGAAGTATTGTCTAATATTAGAGGGTCTATTTCAGGCAATTCCACCATTGAGGGTAATCTTAAAAAACCAAATATTAACGGGCGACTTTATTTAGACAATGCAGGAATTACCATTCCGTATCTAAATGTTGATTATGAATTAAGTGACAACACTATTATTGATTTAACAGATGAGAAATTTCTATTCAGAAACAATACGTTGACGGATACAAAGTACAGAACAATAGGAAACTTAAACGGTAGTATTGAACACAATAATTTTACGGATTGGAAATTAGATTTAGCGATTAGTTCAAAAAGATTACTAGCGTTAGATACTAAAGATCGTGAAGATGCAGCCTATTATGGCACTGCATTTATTGATGGTAGAGCAACAATCAAAGGTCCAACTAATTCCTTGTTTATAAAAGTAGAGGCAAAATCCGAAAAAGGAACTGCTATTAAAATACCAATTAATAATGCCGAGAGTGTGAGTGATAATATTTTTATTCATTTTGTCACAGCGCAGGAAAAATATAACGTAAAGAATGGTATTGTTGAAAATTCAAGGAATTATAACGGACTGGAATTAGAATTTGATTTTGATATAACGCCGGATGCCGAAGTGGAAGTGATTTTGGATCGAAATACTGGTCACGGAATGAAAGGAAAAGGGTTTGGATCGTTATTGTTTAAAATCAACACTTTAGGAAGATTTAATATGTGGGGGGATTTCCAGGCGTACGAAGGAACTTATAACTTTAAATACGGCGGACTTATTGATAAGAAATTTGAGGTTAAAAAAGGAGGTTCAATCACATGGGAAGGTAACCCTATGAAAGCGCAGCTCAACCTGGAAGCCATATACAAAACATCGGCAAATCCAGCCGTTTTATTAGATAATTCTTCTTTTAATACAAAAGTCCCAGTTGAAGTTGTGATAGGACTTCGAGGCGATTTAACTAGTCCGGAACCTGATTTTAATATTGAATTCCCAACCGTCAGTAATGTATTAAAATCGGAAATTCAATATAAATTAAATGATAAAGATGTTCGTCAAACGCAGGCATTATATTTGCTCTCTTCTGGTGGATTTTTAAGTCCGGAAGGCGTTAGTCAGTCTGATTTTTCAGGAAGTTTATTTGAAACTGCTTCGAGTATTTTAGGTGGAATTATTCAATCAGATGATGAAAAATTTAAAGTAGGACTTAATTTTATTGGTGCTGATAGAAGAATAGGAAAGGAAACTGATGGACGATTTATTGCCACAATTTCGTCAAAAATTAATGAAAGAGTGACTATTAATGGTAAGTTGGGAGTTCCTTTTGGAGGAATAAATGAATCGGCTATTGTGGGCGATGTTGAAGTTTTATATCGAGTGAACGAGGACGGAACACTTAATTTGCGCCTTTTTAACAAAGAAAATGACATTAATTACGTTGGTCAAGGAATTGGATATACGCAAGGTTTAGGGGTTTCCTACGAAGTTGATTTTGAAACTTTTAAAGAGTTTGTCAATAAGATTTTCAAAAATCTTAAATTTGATGATGTTCCCGCTCGTGTTTCTGAAGATCAAGATTCGAATTTATCTCCGGCGTATATTAATTTTTCTAAATCAAAAAAAACAAAGACTGAAAAAATCAAAAAAAATCAGGAAGGATTACCTCCTGAAGAAAACTAGTTACAATACTTATTGTAATTTAGTCTCTATAATTTTATTTACCTGAAGGCATTTAGAAAAACGTTTATTTAGAAAAAAGCTTTGGAATAAATTTTATTCCAAAGCTTTTTTTATTGTGTTGTTTCCTTTTGTTTCTTACCTGATTTAGTATCTGGAAATAATACAGTGAATGCACTTTTTTAACAATTAAAAAACAACCAAATTGTTAATTGTTAAATAAAAGTTGCTTATTTTTTAATTTTGTTAAATAAAACTCAATTTATTTTTGTTTCCCAAAAACTTATCAACGAAAACGTTTGAATTCATATAGTTATACTAATTTATTAAAAACACAGTCTTGAAAGTGGTTAATGTTTGCTAATTTTACACTTTAATACTTAAATAATGCCAAAAACAATAAAAAAAGTTGGTGTTCTGACTTCGGGAGGAGACTCACCGGGAATGAACGCAGCAATTCGATCAGTTGTTCGTACTTGTGCTTATCATAACATAGAATGTATAGGAATTTACAGAGGGTATCAAGGTATGATTGAAGGTGACTTTAAAGAAATGGGACCTCGAAGTGTAAACAACATTGTAAATAAGGGAGGGACGATTTTAAAATCGGCTCGATCTCTAGAGTTTAAAACTCCAGAAGGAAGAAAAAAAGCATACGAAAACCTCACTAAAGCAGGAATTGATGCTTTGGTGGTAATAGGAGGTGATGGTACTTTTACTGGTGGTTTGTTATTCAATACTGAATTTAATTTTCCAGTAATGGGAATCCCGGGAACCATAGACAATGATATTTTTGGAACAAGTCATACTTTAGGGTATGATACCGCATTAAACACTGTAGTAGATGTAATTGATAAAATACGAGATACTGCCAGTTCGCACAACCGATTGTTCTTTGTAGAGGTGATGGGTAGAGATGCCGGTCATATTGCATTGAATGCAGGCATTGGAGCAGGAGCAGAGGAAATCCTAATTCCCGAAGAAAATTTAGGTTTAGAGCGATTATTAGAATCTTTACAAAAAAGTAAGGCTTCTGGGAAATCATCCAGTATAGTAGTGATAGCGGAAGGCGATAAAATAGGTAAAAATGTATTCGAATTGAAAGATTATGTAGAAGCCAATTTGCCTGAATATGACGTGCGGGTTTCGGTTTTAGGGCATATGCAACGTGGTGGTTCACCTTCGTGTTTTGATCGAGTTTTAGCCAGTAGATTAGGTGTAAAAGCCGTTGAGTCGTTGATAGAAGGAAAATCAAATTATATGGTTGGATTGCAAAATGATAAAGTAGCGTTAACGCCTTTGGAACAAGCAATCAAAGGAAAAACGGAAATTGACAGAGAATTATTAAGAGTTTCAGACATTATGTCTACATAAATGGTTAAAGTTTATTGTGAGGAAATTAGACTTTATATTGAGTTAATATAAAATAAACAAAAAAATTAAAGTAAAATGTCAAAAGTAAAATTAGGAATAAACGGCTTTGGTAGAATTGGAAGAATTGTTTTCAGAGAATCTATCAACAGAGATAACGTAGAGGTAGTAGCGATCAACGATTTATTAGATGTAGATCACTTGGCATACTTATTAAAATATGATTCAGTTCACGGACGTTTCAACGGAACCGTAGAAGTAAAAGAAGGACAACTTTTTGTAAACGGAAGAAATATCCGTATTACAGCTGAAAGAAATCCAGCAGATTTAAAATGGAATGAAGTTGATGTTGATGTAGTTGCAGAATGTACTGGTTTCTTTACAACAATCGAAACTGCAAACGAACACATCAAAGGTGGTGCTAAAAAAGTAATTATTTCTGCTCCTTCTGCTGATGCGCCAATGTTTGTAATGGGAGTAAACCATGAAACAGCAAAAGCATCGGATATTGTAGTCTCTAATGCTTCTTGTACAACAAACTGTTTAGCTCCTTTGGCAAAAGTTATTCACGATAATTTTGAAATTGTAGAAGCTTTAATGACTACGGTTCACGCAACAACTTCAACGCAAATGACTACAGATGGTCCTTCTAAAAAGGATTGGAGAGGTGGACGTGCAGCAAACTTAAATATTATTCCATCGTCAACTGGTGCCGCAAAAGCAGTAGGAAAAGTGATACCGTCATTGAACGGAAAATTAACGGGTATGTCAATGCGTGTTCCTACAGCTGACGTTTCTGTAGTCGATTTAACTGTAAAAGTAGCAAAAGAAACTTCTTACGAAGAAATCATGGCAGTTTTGAAAAATGCTTCTGAAACTACAATGAAAGGAATTTTAGGATATACTGAAGATTTAGTTGTATCTCAAGACTTTATTTCTGATTCAAGAACTTCTATTGTTGATGTTCATGCCGGAATTGGTTTGAACTCTACTTTTTTCAAAATCATCTCTTGGTATGATAATGAATATGGTTATTCTAGCAAATTGATTGATTTATCTGTACACATTGCAGGTTTAAAATAATTCTATATATTTACAAATCCCGTTATCTTTGTTTTAACGGGATTTTATTTTTTGTTACTTTTTTCAAATAGATGTTTTCTGTTAAACTCCATTTAAATTTAGTTAACTCCGAAACCAAAAAACCAAAAGAAAATGAGATTAATAGTTGATAGTGGTTCTACAAAAGCTGATTGGATATCAATAGATGACAATGGCAAAGTATTATTCACGACGCAAACTTTAGGGTTAAATCCCGAAGTTCTTGAAGCAGATGAAATTATTGAACGTCTAAATGATCGTTTTGATATTTTACAAAATAAAAAAAATGCAACCCATTTGTTCTTTTATGGTGCCGGTTGTGGTACTGATAAAATGAAAATTACACTTTCACAAGTTTTTCAAACCTATTTTCCCAACGCTATTATTGACGTAAAAGAAGATACGTATGCAGCAGTTTATGCAACAACTCCAAAAGGGGAGAAAGCAATCGTATCTATTTTAGGAACAGGATCAAACTGTAGCTATTTTGATGGTAAAGAGTTGCACCAAAAAGTACAATCTTTAGGTTATATTGCCATGGATGATTGTAGTGGAAATGTTTTTGGAAAAGAATTAATCAGAAAGTATTATTTTAATAAAATGCCAAAAGAACTGGCAGTTCAATTTGAAAAACAATACGATTTAGATCCGGATGCTATTAAAAGTAAATTGTATAAAGAACCAAATCCAAATGCTTATTTGGCAACTTTTGCCAAGTTTTTGATTCAACATAAAGAAACAGAGTTTTGCAGAAAAATTATTTTTAAAGGAATGAAATCTTTTGTAAAAAATTATATCAAACAATACGAAAATTGTAAAGAAGTTCCTGTACATTTTGTAGGTTCCATTGCTTTTTATTTAAAAGAAGAACTACAAGAAACATTTGATAAATACGAATTACAATTAGGGAATGTTTTAAGAAGACCTATTGACGGTTTGATTGCTTATCATATTGCCAATAAATAGTTTTTTAAAGTTACTTTAAATTAAAAATCACTACCAGTTTACTTTGAGCAAGTAATTAGTAGTGATTTTTTTTATGGGAAAAAGTAGCTTACACTTTTAAATTGTAGTGACGAATATTGTTTGCTAAAGAATTGCAATCATAGAAATTTCGACATTTACGTTTTTTGGCAAGCAAGCCACTTGAACAGTTTCTCGCGCTGGAGCAATTGTTTCATTAAAATAAGAACCGTAAACAGTGTTTATTTTGGCAAAATCATTCATGTCCATTATAAAGATTGTTGTTTTTACCACATTATCAAATGTCATTTCAGCTGCTTCAAGTACCGCTTTCATGTTTTGCATCACTTGTTCTGTTTCGGTTTCAATGGTAGCTGTAACTAATTCTCCCGTTGCTGGATTAATAGCAATCTGTCCCGAAGTATAAAGCGTATTTCCAGAAAGAACCGCTTGATTGTATGGTCCTATTGGTGCCGGAGCATTTTCTGTAAAAATTATTTTTTTCATAAATGGAGTTTTTTTTCGAACTAAAAAGGTAGTAAATTATTATTTAATAGTGGAATTAGAATTATCGGTTAATGGTGCTTCTTTTGTCCCATTTGATGTCGCTCAGTACACCAGATTTTATTCCAATGAAGAAACCCCAGTTGGCATTGGTACCAAAAGGAGACCAGTTAAAATCCATTCTCCAGCTTAACAAATCTCTTTCAAAACGAAGCTGTGTGAAAGTTACACCTTTTTGAACAAAATCGTAACCGGTAGAAACTCCCGCTTTCCATTTTGGAGTTATGTCTGCATTAGCTGATATCATAATGGAATTGCCTATTATTTTATTTTCTCTATTGTTGTTCCCATATGTTAATGAATAGGCAAAAGTCATGTCCCACGGTAATTTTGAGTTGAAAAACTCGGAAATTTTATCTTCGCCTTCAGTCTCTTCTTCATCTTCAAACTGGCTTCTTCTGCTGTCGCCTAAGTCAGTATTTGTTCCAAATAAATCATCTTCACGACCACCATTTCGTTGACTTTGAACATTTTTATCTTTTTTAGTGTCGTCTTTTCCTTGGCTTGAAATAGAATAATTTAACGTCATATTAGAACTGGTCATTCTAAAAAGGCTTCCGCCATTATTAATATTAAAAACATTAATTCGGTTTCCGGAATTGTCAATCGCGTACGGATCTAAGGTAGCTCCAAAATTGACATTCATTTTATTATCCAATAATGTTGTCCCACCGCTAAGTCTGATAGGAGAAAACCCAAGAGTAGTGATACCGTCCGCATCCAGATTATAGGAAGTGGAAAGGTTTAAATTATTAAGCAACATGATTTTTTTAGGCTCTATTTTAGTACTGTCCTTATCGGTTACTTTGGCTTCAAAAGTATTACTCAAATCAAAGCCTAACGTATTGGAATTATTTAAACCCGGAGCACCAAAAATTCCATTTTCAAATCGGGAATATTGTTTAATCATCGATCCGCTGGCATCAGCTGAGTAAGTATCATAATATTTCTCGAAACTAGGCGTATATCCATAGGATACAGAAGGCCTCATGACGTGTCTTATTGATTTTATTTTTTTATCATCACCAAAATTAAAAGTTCCATAAATCGTTGTTCCTACGCTAGAGGAAAAGGAATAGGTTCTGAAAGCGTCAAATCCGTTAACGGTTTTATCAACTACTTTGCTTTGGTCAACATCATAACTTCTTTCGATTGTTTTCGTATACCAAATTTCCTCATAATTCATAGATGATGACGCACTGAAATATTTAAATATTTTAAAATTGGTACTTAATGGAATGCTATGTTGGAAACCAACTTTTGCATCTCTGAACATTTGCGGTTTAAAAAATAAAGAATCAGAGGTAACAATGCTGTTTCTTCCGTTTAAATTATATTGTAAGTTGATGTTCTTGAAAAATCCTTTTTTAACCCCGTCTTTCCCAACAAATGGGTAAATCCGGTCAACGCTCAATTGTAAAGTTGGCAAAGTCATGTTGATTTCCTCAGTTTGTGTATTTTGTGAGTGAGTTGCCGTCAGCGACATTCTTACTTGCGGCACGGATGTGAATGTTTTAGAATACGAAACCGATGAGCTTAATGTGTTATTAAGATTTGAACCAATATTCACCTGATTGATAGATTGCTGGAAATATTTACTGCTTCCAAGATTGACAGATGCAGAAAAACTGGAATTTGGATTTGATTTAGAGTCTTTGGAATGAGACCATTGGATGTTATAAATATTTTGTTTTAAATAATCCGGATAACCTCTTTCGCTGGTTATTAAATTTTCAAATCGAACGTTTAGGTTTCCTCTGTACGAATATCGTTTGGCATAACTGGATTCAAAACGCAATCCATAACTTCCATTGGTGTAATAATCGCCCAAAACGGTTAAATCATAATTATCGCTCAGCGCAAAATAGTAACCTAAATTTTGAAGTGAAAATCCTCTGTTGTTGGAATCGTTATAGCTGGGTAATATCAAACCGGAGATGCTGGTTTCTTTACTCATTGGAAAAAAAGCAAACGGTAGAGCTATCGGCGTTGGCACGTTAGCGATAACCATATTAGTTAATCCGGTCACTACTTTTTTACCAGGAATAAATTTTACTTTGTTAGTCTGAAAATAATATTCAGGATTATCTACGTCTTTTGAAGTAGTAAAACGAGCTCCTTTTAAGAAATAAACGGAATCATTTTCTTTTTTGGTGATAGCCGCTTTAATTTTAAATTCTCCTTGATCGGATCTTGAATTCCAAATCAAAGCCTTTTTCGTTTTAAAATTAAAACGAATAGAGTCAGGTTCAATTACATTTGCGCCTTGCTTGAAATTTGGATATTGAGTATATGTGCCTGATGAATCCTTAATGCGTCCGGCATAGACTTCATTTTTTTCATAATCCATGACAATTATCCCAGCCTTGAGTTCAACGTCCTGATAGTATAATTCCGCTTGATTGTAAAGAGTAATAATTTTTTTATTCTGGTCAATTTTAGCATAATCATCTGCTTTGTATCTTACTTTCCCGTCCAGAAATGCTTTTTTAGGTTTAATACTGTCCATTTTTATGGTATCAGTTTCTTTTTCAACCGTTAAAACGGGAGTTTTGACTCTGTTTAAGTTTGGTTTAGCGCTATCTGTTTGACTCTTAGCGGATACAGCAGCCTTTTTTTTTATTATATCTTGAGAATATAATTTACCAGAACCCAGAGAAAGGAAAATTGATAATAAAACGATATTAAATAAGTTTGTATGCAAAGGTTTAAATGCTATTTTTGTAAAATTATGGCCTGTTTTTTGACATGTCAAACTTACATATTATTATTTGTCAAAAATAGTCAAATAAATAATTTTATAGCGGTAGTCTTTTAATTAAATTAACTTATAGCTTTATGCGTAGTACAAGTAAAATTAAAATAATTGTAACTTTTATTTTGATACTCATTTCATTGGCTGGATACAGTCAGTCTAACAACTTTAAGGTAACTTTAGATGCGGGCCACGGCGCACATGATTATGGTGCTGTTTATGAAGGTCGTATAGAAAAGAATATTGCTTTGGCTGTAGTTTTGAAAGTTGGAAAAATACTTGCGGCAACACCACAAATGGAAGTCAATTACACTCGAAAAACAGATGTATTTATAGACTTAATTGAAAGAGCAAATATCGCCAACAGATTTAACGCAAATATTTTTGTTTCTATTCATTGCAATGCCAACAGAAACACTGCTGCGGATGGAACCGAAACCTATGTTATGGGTTTGAGCAAAGTGGCTTCAAACTTAGAAGCGGCCAAAAAAGAGAACTCCGTAATTACCTTGGAGAAAGATTACAAACAAAAATATGAAGGATTTGATCCTAACTCTCCTGAAACAATGATTGGAATGACGCTGATGCAGGAAGAATATCTGGATAACAGTATTTCACTGGCCAGTAAAGTAGAAGATGCTTTTGAAGATTTAGGTAAAAAAATAAGAGGAGGCGGAGTGAAACAAGCGCCATTTATGGTACTTCACAAAGCATATATGCCTAGAGTGCTGATAGAAATGGGTTTTATATCTAATACATTAGAAGGGAATAAATTAAATACAGAAGAAGGCCAAGACGAAATTGCCAAAGCGATTGCCGATGCTGTTATTAGTTATAAAAAAGAATATTATGGCAGTGGCGAAGTGGAGATTTTTGAGGAAAGACCTTCCCAAAAAATTAATGAAAAACCATTACGTGATACTGTTACTCCTGCGAAACCAAAAATGAGTTCTCAATCAGCAGAATCAGCTCAGACTAAAAAGATGGCTGAGAATTCTAAACCTGTTTTCAAAGTGCAACTTTCAGCCAGTAGTAAAAGATTAGAATTACTTCCTAAAAATTTTAATGGACTCAAAAATATCTCTGTATCTTATGAAAATAGAGTTTACAAATACATGTATGGAGAAACCGCTGATTATGATGAAGCAAAAAACCAATTAAAAGAGGCAAAAGAAAAAGGATATAATTCTGCATTTTTGATAGCATTTAAAAATGGGTCGAAAGTCAATATTCAAGACGTTATTAAATAGTAGTAGGACACCCATCGGATATAAAATTAAAAAAACTAATATTTCAAATACTTCTGTAGAATTTAAAACCAAAATCACAACTGCATTTCTACTGTTCTGCTATAGTACTTTATCTAAATCTAATTAAAAATTTACGGTTATTTTTAGATGCAGGTAATAGATGTAAAGAGCCCAGTAACTCGTCTCATTATTTTTTCAAAAAAGAAATTACATTAAAAACCACATTGAAATTAGACAAATATGGAACTAAAGACAATGATTTTAAAGTGGTTTACACCGTAAAATCAGGTGTTGTTACAGAATTAAAAGACAGACCCAAAAAGGCAAATTTTATCGATGCCTATTTATTTGTTTCTGTACATTGTA
This sequence comes from Flavobacterium sp. DSP2-3-1, assembly GCF_049896865.1. Classification (NCBI taxonomy): domain Bacteria; kingdom Pseudomonadati; phylum Bacteroidota; class Flavobacteriia; order Flavobacteriales; family Flavobacteriaceae; genus Flavobacterium; species Flavobacterium sp. DSP2-3-1. The sequence continues at coordinate 70,446 of NZ_JAFCVD010000013.1, forward strand.
AATCTATTTTAGTATTAAGTATAAATATGTAAACTTTTTTCAGTAAGAGACATGTTTGTACGCAAAAGCGAGTAGCTTGCACTAGCGGGGGGAATAATAAGTGCCATTTTTCGTCATCTGGAATTCTTATTAAATATTGTGTTAAAGTGAGAATATACAAACCATAAAGAACCGTTAGCCTATGTAATTATAGCCTTAAATAAAGTTTTTTGACCAATAAAAATCATCCGTAATAAAACAGGAAAATCTCTGTTATTAAGTTTTCGGGTGAAGGATAATCTTTATTGTTATCCGATAAGCTACAATAGAGTAAATCCAATTGCCACAGCAATTAGACGAAGACAAAAGCACTGTCTTTAAAATTATTGACAAAATGCTCACTACTAAAAAATTTAAAGACTTCTTTAATAAAAATGTAGCGATGTTATAAAACTAAAAAAACAGGCTAATTTACGCCTGTTTTTTTATAACCTTTATTTTATTTTGTTTGTGCGAACAAGTGGGACGCTTACGCCAGCTTGGGGGATTCGTGCGGGAGCGGGGTTTAAAATATCAATATAATTTATTATTTAATTTTATATAATCAGAAATTTCTATAAGATATCTATTGTTCGATTTTCTTTTAATTATGGTTAAATAAACGAAATCATCTAATGAGGATATTTTAAAATAACTTTCAGAAACATCAACATTTGAATTATAACCTATAAACTTAATCTTAACTTTTTTCGCAAATGAAATAACTAAATTATCTTCTGTAATTAATTCTATATTTCCCGTAAGAACAGTATCAAAACAACAATTAATATTGTCTTTAACAAGTTTCAATGAATATTTATCCTTATTTAAAAATTGTTCTTTATGATTCAAATCAACAATAGTAGAGTCAAAGAAAATCATTCTCTTAACATTAATAGTTTTACTTTCAATATTAGAAACAAAATAAGGCTTATTAATACTCTTTATCAATGATGTTCTCAAATCAAAAGGTTCATCTTTTTTCTGACTCTTTTTTCTGTTTTCTTTACTGTCTATACATCCTGAAAACAATAATGTTAATATTAATATTTTAAATAATTTCATAATTAATTTACCAATTTTTTATTAGTTTTAACATGTTTTACTGAATTTTTTTGTCTTGATTTTATTTCTACTTCTACAGGAGCTTTCTTTTTATATTCTTTTACTTGCATTGTTTCCGTCTTTTCAACTGCATCTGAAAATCGTTGCATTTCGCAGTTTGAAGGAACTGCAAGTTCTCCTTCTTTTGAAGAAACTTGAGACGGGTCTACAATACCATAACATCCATAAGTCCCTGCCAATTTGGTACGTCCATAGCTGTCTATGTATATACCGCCTATATGCATTTGAGCTCCTTTTGACACTCCATTCTCTCTTACTACATCATTAGGTAAAGGAATATCTGTTGGAACATCATCGATAATATAATTTTTGTTATATTTTGAAGAAATAGAAGAATTTATTGGGCTAATTTGAAATGCTGGTTCTGCTGAATAATAATTTGGCTTAACTTGTTCAATGTGAAGTTTTTTATTATCCGAAAGGTCACTAGACCTATTGTGTAGTATAGCATTTCCTTTAGAATCAGAACCCAATGAATACCATCCGTCTCTTGTAACATTAAATGTTCCTGTTTGAGTACTTTTACCATCCCCATCAGTATATTGAATTATTGCCTTAAAAGTTCTAACTGTAATTTCTTCTATATTACCAGCTCCATATACATGCATCTTAGTTGTACCTGTAACTTCTCCTGTGATTACAATTTTAGGCTCTTCCCCATCTAAATCAATTGCAGCTATTGGACTATTTCCAGCAAATTGATAAGGTGTATACCACGGAAAATCCTTAGTAAGTGGGTCAAGACTTAAAAATCTTCCAATTCTTGAATCACTAACTCTCATTCCATAATCATAACTATTTCCTTCACCTTTTAATTCATCGTCTTTTTCTTTACCATTAAATCCATAACGATATGTAGCACTGTTCCCATGTCTGTTGGGAACGAGCATGCCAAAAGGATGCTAATCTAATCATTCCTCAAACCAGTATGTATAAGACCTTACATGTTATTTTAATGCACCTAAAAATGCATAAATAGGTACTTTTTCGCATTTCAAAAATAGAAAATTAATATAATCATACTATTTGACGATTAATATTTTTATTAATTTATTTTTAAATTTAATAAATATTGAGATTAAAATCTAACAAATATAAATTATTATTAAAAAACTTACATTTTTATTTGAAAAATAATTTTAAAAGTATATCTTGCTCATCTTTTAAAATAAATTCTACTCCTTTGAAAACAAAAGTATTGTATCGTTTTTTATATCTTCTTTTAGCAGTTTTATTGGTATCTTTTTCAGATCCATACACTATTAAAAGAATTTCAGACCCTAATTTCAGATATGAGTTTTACACTACAGATAAGAAAGTAAATCCTAAAAAAAACAAAATCTATTTTTGGTTTAAAGGAGGATTGATTCACAATTCACAAGCTGGAATAGTAGGGGAGTTATTGCATGATAAATTTGTAAAGATGTATCACAGTAACCAATTAGCCGAACAAGGTCAATTCAAAAATGGACTAAAAGTGGGATTCTGGAAAACTTGGTATCCTAACGGGGTGATACAAACAACGCAGTACTGGAAAAATGGTTTAAAATCAGGAAAATACTTTCGTTATAGTGAAAATGGAATAATAACTGCGAGAGGGAACTATAATGGTGGTATAATGAACGGAAAATGGATTGATTATGAAAAGAAAGACACTCTTACTTATAAAAGGGGTGCCGTTTTTATAAAAAAAACGAAATTATCTAGAGTAGAGAAATTCAAATTAAAACAGGAAAGCAATAAAGCAGATAGAGCTAAAAAAACACTGCAAGAATCGGAAGAATTAAAAAACGCTTCCATTTTGGCTACTTACAAAGCAACCGCTAAAGAAAATGAAAAAACATGGAAAGAAAGCAAGAAAGCAGTTAAAGAAACAGAAAAGGCAAAAAGAGCTGCTAAAGGGGATTCTAAAATAAAAATTTTCTTCAAAAAATTATTTGGCAAAAAACAGCCAAAACAAAAAAACCATGGTAAAAGCTCATAGTTTATTGTATGCCATTTACATATGCTTGATTGTCTCCATAATTTGTGGAGCGATTTTGTATTTAGCCAACCTGTATGGTCAGCTCAATTTGCATTATAATCTTCGAGAAGAATTGTATATTCATAACCAGTCTGCAGTGAACTTTGCCTTGGGAAATAAAACGGTGGCAGTGGAAATACCGGCAGATGAAAATTCAGGAATAAAAGGGGCTTATAGCACAAAACAGTATGGTTTGCTTACGCTACTACTGGCAAATTCTTGGGTTAAAAATGACACCGTCGCTTCGGCTCATTTTGTAGGTTATTTTGCCACTGACAAAACCGCGATTCATTTGGCAAACTTAAGTAAATCTCTTTCGTATTCAGGAATAGTTAAGTTATTTGGTGACAACCAACTGCCGTCAACTTTTATTGAAACAGCTTATATCAACAACAAACCCAATCAACTTATTCTTGAAGGAAAGAATAGCGTTTCTGAAATTCGTCTGCCGGAAATTAATCCAAACTTCAAGAAGATTTATGAAGGAATTCATTCGGAGAAAATAGGGTTGTCAGAAGTAGACAGACCCAAAGACTCATTGTATTATAATTCCTTTTTTAATGAAACTAAAGAAATTCAGGTAAATTCAATTGTTAGCAATGTGATTTTTAAAGGCAACTTCATTTTGCGCTCTAAAGATTCTATTCGGGTTAGAAAAAATACCGTTTTAGAAGACGTTATTCTTATCGCACCAAAAATTACATTCGAAGAGGGTTTTAAAGGCACAGTTCAGGCTTTTGCCACAAAAGGAATTGAACTGGAGCAAAAAGTAACATTAAATTATCCATCAGTGGTATGTGTTTATAATGAAAGCGCCGAAGAGAGTAAAATTAAAATAAAAAAGGAAAGTAAAATAACAGGTGCGATAGTGTTGTTTGGAAATCCATTGGAAATGATAGATAAAAATAGCATAGAGATTGAAGAACAAGGATTAGTTTTTGGAGATATTTATTGTTCCGGAAAATTGTTTTTAAAAAGTAAGGTGTATGGCTCAGTATATACCAATCGATTTTTTCATAAAACCCAGTCTTCCAATTATGACAACATCATAGTCGATATAGAAATTAATGCCACCAAGCGACCTGGTTATTTTATTGCAATTCCATTGTTTAATACAAAAAAAACTGAATATGGTATTCTTAAAAAGGTATTGTAGCGTAAAAGCAAATTCTATCTTAGAATCTATGATAGCCTTGACTATAATCTCGGTGTGTTTGTATTTTGCCGTCATGATTTTTGCAGCTGTTTTTACACCTAGAACAGCCACAAAGTTTTATGATACACAAAACAAGGCGAATGAATTGTTTTTTTTAGCACAGCTAAAAACCGATTCCTTATTGTATGAAGGTGATGATGAAAATCTTATTGTGGAAGAAGAAAACATTAATAATGGCTTGAAAAAGATAACAATACAATACAAAGACAGCACACAATTTCAGTTTGAAAAAACTTTTTATGTTCAAACCAATAATGAATAACACAAATTCGATTCCCGCATTTTCACTGATAGAAGCTATTGTCAGTATGGCAATTACAGCTATTATCATGGGGATTGTTTTTGTGATTTTTTCAATTGTAACGGAACGGATGTTAGATTATAAAAATCAAAATGAATTGGTTAATGATATCAACCGATTGACCTATAGTGTTAATAAAGATATTTTTGAAAATGAAAAAATGATGGTTAGCGAAAACGAAGTGATTTTTAATGGATATGCTGGTGAAACCGTAAAATACAATTTTCAGGAAGAATATATCTTGCGGAGTACAGAAATATTTATTGATACATTTAAAATCAAATTGAAACAAATAGTTATTGACTCAGTTAAAAATAAATCCCAAAGAATTGTTTTTCAAAAATTAAAATTGAACGTAAAGGTAAATGAAAGAGAAATGGATTTAAAATTCTACAAAAGGGTGTACGCTAATGAATTGTTACAAGCAATAAAAGAATAATGAGTTTAGATCTAAGTACATACAAAGCGGACAAGTCAGAGAAAACTCATTTCAAGATAGAAACGGGTCTTTTCCAGTTTTTTAAAAAACTCTCGGATAAGAAGAAAGAAGTATTCTATAGAGAACTAGGAATGCTTTTAAAGTCTGGTGTCGATTTTAAAAAAGCACTGGAAATATTGAGCAATCAATCGAATACTAACTTTGAGAAAGAAATGATTATTCAAATCAAAGATAAAGTAGTTGATGGAAAAAGTATTTATGAATCGATGCGGGAAACCAACCAATTTTCTGCCTATGAATATTACAGTATTCAAATTGGAGAAGAGACAAGAAAACTGGAAGAGGTATTAGGCGAATTGCAGAAATATTTCAACCGAAAGATTCAGATGAAAAGACAGATCGTTTCGGTATTGACATATCCGGCTATTGTCATGTTAGTGACCTTTCTAGTACTCTATTTTATGCTAAATAAAGTAGTGCCGATGTTTAGCTCGGTATTTAAGCAATTTGGAAGTGAATTGCCAAAAAGCACCCAAATTATTATAAAAATATCGAATCATTCAGGAACATTTTTTACGGTTGTGATAGGGGTAATAGTAGGGTTAATAATAGCACACGCTTTATTAAAAGAGAAACAAAGTTATAGAGCCTGTACAGGAACATTAATACTGAAAATTCCCTATTTCGGGAATTTAATCCGAAAAATTTATATTTCTCGTTTTTGTCAGGCAATGAATTTATTGATTACTTCTAAAACTACATTGATAAGTTCATTGTCATTAACGGCAAAAATGATAAGCTTTTATCCTATTGAAGTTGTAATTGAAGAAATAAAAGAGGATATAACTCGCGGTGCATCTTTAAATGAAAGTTTAAAAAAACATAATGTGTTTGAAAACAAAATGGTTTCTATGATTGAAGTTGCAGAACAAGTCAATCAGTTGGAAACAATGTTTGAGCGATTAACAGAACAATACAATGAGGAAATTAGTCATCAAACAAAAATGATTGGTGTTATTTTAGAACCCATGATTATTATTGTTATTGGGATAATTGTGGGGGTAATTATGATTTCTATGTATGCTCCAATGTTTGATTTAAGTAAAATAATAAAAAATTAACAATTATTTGGTTACAATGTGTATTTTTGAATTATTAAAATTAACTATATTTAATAAATAAAATCAGACAACGATGTTAGAGAAGATTAAAAAACAGTTACAAAACATTAAAAAAGCTTCGGTTAAAGCATACTCTTTGACGGAAATTTTAATTGTATTGTGCATTATTGGAATACTATTATTAATGGTGTTGCCTAACCAAACATCAGTTATTGGTCAGGCAAAAGCTATTGAAGCACAAGCCATGCTTAATCAAATATATGGTTTAGAAAAAAGTTATTTCTACAGACATTCTAAATATTCAAGTAACTTAGAGGAACTTGGCTTTGAACAGGAATTGACAGTTGATGAGGGTGGTCAAGCAGTATATAAAATCGAAATTATTGATGCTTCAAATGATTCCTTTTCAGCAAGAGCAACTGCAGCATCTGATTTAGATAGTGATGGAAGTTTCAATACCTGGGAAATTGACAATAAAAAAATGCTGAATGAAGTAACAAAGGAATAAATTGAGAGTTGCATATATAGGGTTATTACTTTGTTTGCTGGCTGTGTTTTTTCAAGATTGGAAATACAGGAGAATTCACGTGGGATTACCTTTAGCTATTTTCCTTTTTTCTTTATATGTGATTCAACATGAAAATAAAATTTTGTTTAAAATTATTGTTTATAATTTGGTTTTTTTCTTACTAACATTAAGCATATTAATTCTTTATATGAGTCTAAAAACCAAAAAATTTTTAAACCCTTTTCAAAATTATTTTGGGTTAGGAGATTTATTGTTTTATGTGGCAATAGCTCCCTTGTTCCTACTTCAAAACTACATTCTATTTTTCATATTTTCAATGATTTTTGCAATAGGCCTTCAGTTGGGATTGAAAAAAATAATTCGGGAGAATACGGTTCCGTTAGCAGGATTTTCAGCCCTACTATTATTTATACTAATCATAAAAGATATGATGTTGGATTTTCAAAAAATTACGTTGTTATAAGTTATGCAAGAAATAGTAATCCTTTCCGAAAATCAGCATAGCATTTCAAGTGATTTAGCAAATCAGTATAGAATATTGCCTAAATCAGTTTCTGAAAACACATTGGAATTATACATCGATGACTTATCTAACAATCCGGATGCTAAGGAAGAATTGGAACTTTTTTTAGGGAAACATATTGTTTTCAGTCCGATAGATACCATTGAAATTGAAAAAGCACTATCTATTTATTACCGAAAAGATAGACAAGTAAATTTAAGTAAATCACTTAATGTTGACAAAGGAGATTTTCTTGAAAACTTATTAGGAGAAGCAAAATCCTTGAAATGCAGTGATATTCATTTTGAGGTTTACGAAGATTCATCCCGGATCCGTTTTAGAATAGATGGTCAATTAATTGAGCGATATATGGTTGAGCGAGAAAATTATCTGGAATTAGTGAATAAGATTAAGATAAAAGCCAAACTTAATATTACTGAAAAACGACTGCCACAAGACGGGAGGATTACTAACGAATCGTTCGACATAAGGGTTTCTATTTTACCAACTTTATTTGGAGAAAAAATAGTAATGCGTTTGTTAGGACAAGATGCATCTAATATTGATCTGAGTACATTAGGTCTCCAAAAAAAAGAACTGGAACACTATTTAGAAGCGGTAAAAAAGCCTAATGGAATTATTTTAATAAGTGGTCCAACGGGTTCTGGAAAAACAACAACACTTTATGCTACTTTACGATTGCTAAACGATAGCAGAAGAAATATTGTAACGGTTGAAGATCCCATTGAATATACTTTAAAAGGCATCAATCAAGTACAGCTAAAAGAAGATATTGGATTGACTTTTTCTTCGGCCTTAAAATCGTTTTTACGGCAAGATCCTGATGTAATTATGTTAGGGGAAATTCGTGATTCTGAAACTGCTATAATGGCCATTCGTGCTTCATTGACGGGCCATCTGGTACTCTCAACTATACATACGAATTCGGCGATAGGTACTGTTTCGAGATTATTAGACATGGGAGTACCATCTTATTTGATCGCAGAAACATTAAATCTTTCTGTCGCACAACGATTGATACGAAAACTTTGTAACAATTGTAAGAAAGAAGTGGAATGTTATAAAGAAGATTTTCCAGGGAATTTTCAATTTCCGTATGAAATTTCAAAATATAATAAACCTGTCGGCTGCAACAAGTGTTTTCATACAGGATATAAAGGCAGAAGGGCTATTTATGAAGTTTTGACTATCGATAATACGATTTGTGAAGCAATAAAAAACAATACGATTACGAAATTATTTAATAATGATGAAAACTATAAATCGCTGTCTGATAAGGCTTTTGATATTTTAGCCGAAGGTGAAACGGCCTTAGAGGAAATATATTCTATTTTAATTAACATATAAATAAATGTTCAAACAAATTGTTTACATACTAATTGGGTTCTTTTTTACAAATCTTGTTGTTGCACAACAAGATATAAATGAGTTGAGCCGGAAATTTGACGAGCTGTCGATACAAAAAAAAGGTTTAAATGAATCTATAAAAATTGATGTTTCAGGACTGACGTTACATGATTTTATTTCATCAATGGCAGAAGAACATCAATTAAATATAGATATTGAAGATGACTTAGATCAAGCAATATCCAATAATTTTTATGATGTAACGGTGAAGGAAGTATTTATTCATCTTGTTCAAAAATATGATTTAGAAGTCACTTTTATGAATAATATCATCACTTTTAAAAAGAGAAAAGAGGTTAAAATTATTGAAAAAAAATTACCCAAAGTTATTGATGTAAATTATAATTCTCAGAATGACTTCTTGTCTGTTAAACTGGAAAACGATTCATTACCATCAGTTACCAAGGCAATTATTGATAAGTCCGGTAAGAATTTAGTTCTGGCTCCTAATGTAAAAACTCTTAAAGTGTCAGCATATATTCTAAACAGACCCTTTGATCAGGTAATAGAAATGTTGGCAAAATCAAATGATCTGGTTGCAACCAAAGATGAAAATGGATTTTATTTTATTGAGAAAAATAATGAAATAAATAGTAATGCTACATTAAACAATGGCAGTAGCTCAAAGTCAAAACAACCCAAAGCGAGCACAGGTTCTCCAGGATATTATCAGGTTGATTTAAATAAAACGGGGTTTTTATCTGTTAAAGCAAACGTTGCTGATACCGCCGATTTATTAACGGAGGCTGCCGAAAAATTGCACATAAACTACTTCTTATATAACAAACCAGAAAACGAAAAAACAACATTGTCCGCAGACAATATCACTTTTGATGAACTACTGGAAAATATTTTTAAAGGCAAAAAATACACCTTTAAGAAACAGGATAACTTATACCTAATCGGGGAACAAGCAACAGAAGGATTGAGAGTTACAGAAATGATCCAGCTGGAAAATCGTTCTATTGAATCAGTGCTTGCTTCCCTTCCAAAGATCTTTTCAGAAAAATTAGAAATTAAGGAATTTGTTGAATTAAACGGACTAATTGTTTCAGGTGCAAAATCGATACTTGAAGAATTAAAAGTATATATCAAGCAGATTGATAAGGTAGTCCCAATGGTTCAGATTGAAGTGATTATTGTGCAATATAACAAGTCGTACGATATTCAAACGGGAATGAAAATGGGTCTGGATAAAATAAATAAAACACAAACTGGAGGCGTATTGTTTCCTACTGCTGATGTAACAGTAAATGCTTCGTCAGTGAATAGTTTAATCAATGCTTTCAATGGTTTTGGTCTTTTTAAATTAGGGAAAGTAGCCTCGTCGTTTTATTTGAACCTAAAGTTGCTTGAAAATAATTCGATAATTAAAGTAGAATCTACACCGAAAATAGCGACGATCAGCGGACATGAAGCGAAATTATCTATTGGTGAAACCAGTTATTATTTTGAACAAAGTAATAGATTGATTAATAATAGTATCGGGAATGATATATTGAATTCAGGAACATGGAAGTCAACCGATGCCAACTTAACCGTATCGATTAAACCTTTTGTATCCACTGATGAGAATGTAACATTAACAATTGCAGTAGAAAAAAGTTCGTTTTTAGGTAGAGCCGGAGAAACTGCCCCTCCTGGAAAAGCAACTCAAAAATTTGAATCTTTAGTGAGAGTTAAAAATAACGAAATGATTTTATTGGGAGGATTGGACGAATTGAAAAAAGAAAATTCAGGTTCAGGAACGCCTTTAATATCAAAAATTCCAATTATTAAATGGTTTTTTAGCAGTCGTAAAAAAGGAAAAAGCAATTCAAAATTGCATATTTTTATCAAACCAACAGTTGTATATTGATGATTACATTTATATCTAAAATAATAAAATTAAATAATTTGCATGTTATTGGTGTCATTAAAAAAGACGACGACGAAAGCTACAGCGTGCTTACAGTTAAAAAGAAAGGTCAAAAAATAGATGTTGTCAATATGGCTTTTTATGACACAGTCGGGGAGTTACGTAAAAATATCGATATAAAGCTGCCTATAATTCTGGTTGTGGATGGAAAAGGAGTGTTAAACAAGGAGATTAATTTGAATAATGAGGCAGATGTAAGTTGGCAGAAAAACATTGATTACAAATCGATTTACCAAACGAGTTTAGAAGGATCTAATAGTAATTTTATAAGTTTTTGCAGGAAAAATATTGTAGATGATACTATAATAAAATTTCAAAAAAAAGGATTTCAAGTAGTGGATATTTATATTGGTTCTTTTTTGTCAGCATTATTATTTACTGCTATAAAAAACGAAACAATAATTTCAAACGATTTGTTTTTGGAATTTGATAATGAAAAGCTTGTAGGCTTTAAAAAACAAACAGAATCAATAAAAAAAGAACAATATACCATTGGAGAAGAGATTATTTCAAGCAGTTTTTTACCGCTTTATGGTACGTTAATTCATTTTTTTATTCAGCCAAAAGAAGTTTCGAAAACGAAAAATGAAACTTTAAATGTTGAAGAAATTATTTATAAAAAAGCATTTAATATTTTTGGTATTGCAATGCTTATAGGGTTTCTGACGACTTTATTAGCAAGTTATCTTTTGATACAGCATTATGGGTCAAAAAATGCAGAACTCAATCTTCAAAATGTATATTCAAATCAATCCTATCAGTTGATATTGGATTTAGAAAAGCAAAAAGAAAAGAAACAAAGTATTTTAAAAGAGTCGGGTTTTTTGTCTTCAAAATTTCTTTCCTATTATGGTTATGAAATAATTAAAGTAATACCACAGGATATTTCTTTGACAGCGTTAAATATAACACCGTTAAATAAAGAAATCAAAGCGAATCAGAAAATGAATTTTGAGGCTAAAACTATTATAGTTAAAGGGGAAACATTCAAAGAGTCATCATTTAATGGATGGATGGAAGGCTTGAAAAAAATGAATTGGCTACAGCATTTTGAAATTATAAGTTTTAAAAAGGATAAGAAAAACAAATCCCAATTTGAAGTAAAAATCGCAATAAAAGATGTTTGAAAACTATTCCTATAAAACAAAATGCACAGCATTAATTGTTGTCTTTTTAATGCTTTCAATAACGGCATACAAAAGATCATTCCACACATTATTTCAGGTAATCAGTGAATACAAAGTTTTGTCGGCAAAAGCAGACGATATCAATAAAAAAGCAAATAACACTGATGGATTAATTAGAGATATTGTCTATTTAGATAATATAATCGGTAAAGAGGGAATAACTAAAGAAATGGTGCAACAAGGTATAGTAAGTTTTGCAGCCGAAAAACAACCGCAAGTTTCTATTAATGATTTGCAGCCTATTCATGTTTTTCCTGATGATAATTATGCGATTATTACAAACCAGCTTGATGTAACAGGAAATAGTAATCAACTATTGCAGTTAGGATATGATTTTGAAAAAGAATTTAACTTTTCAAGAATGGTTAGCATGAATTTTTACATCGTTAAGAAAAATAATAAATCTGACGTTTTACATTTAAAAATGATTTTCCAAAATTATGAAAACAATAAATAAAATTATACTATTCGCTTTGGCAATAGTAACAATGTCGTGTGAAGATATTTTTGAAGAAGACATTACGAACGATTCAGTGCTAATTATTTCTCCTCTGAATGAATCGAAAGTGGAGAGTAACGTAGTTAAATTTCAATGGAACAGCCTCAAAGGTACTTATAATTATCGAGTACAAATATATGGCGCAAATCAATCTACAATACTAGATTCATTAGTCAGTAAAACGAATTTAACATATCCATTAAAACAGGGAACTTATCAGTGGAGGGTGCGAGGCGAGAATTTTGCCTATCAATCATCTTATTCATTTCCAGCAACTTTTTCAACAGTCATTTCTGAGGACTTAACAAACCAGCAAGTCATTTTATCAAGCCCTCAAAATGAGATCTATGTGAATTTTACTAATATCACGTTTAATTGGCAATCCCTTCCAAATGCTACAAGTTATAGTGTTGAAGTAATTAATATTATAAATGGTCAACAAATCTATCTAAAATCAGCTATTACAGGAATATCTGTAACATTAAATATTCCAAATTTAGCAGATGGAATCTATGAATGGAGAGTAAAAGCAAAGAACGGCACTACCGAAACATTACAATATGCAGGGAGAAAATTTTCTATGGATACTGTAATTGCTAATCAGCCACAAAATGTTACACCAGCAAACAATTCTCTACAAATAATAAATCAAAAGGTATCTTTTACGTGGACGATAGCTACAGACTCAGGAACTGTTCAAGCCCCAATTTCTTATAAAATTGAATTTTCAAACAATGAAAATTTCACAACAATTAGTCAAACATCTAACGCAAGTTCAACCACCTTTCAACAAACTTTTTCTACAGCAGGTATTTATTTTTGGAGAATAAAGGCTATAGATCAAGCGGGAAATGTTAGTGTAGCTAGTGCTCCATATAAGTTTACAATAAATTAGATTATGACTGCAAAAAAGAAAATAAATAGTATTCTGATAATTGTGGTTTTGGGGCTTTGGGGCGCAGTAGCTTATAAAACGATTAGCCAATATTTTTTTTCAAAAGAATTGGTGGCTAACAAAACTGAATTAAATGATGAGTTAAATTTAAATCAGATAAATAAAGACACTTTTAACTTGGGAAAAGTTGCTAGAGATCCTTTTTTGAACAGACAAAATCCAGTACACAATTTCATCTCAAAAAAATACTATTCTAAAATACCAAATGCAAAAATTAAGACTAATCCTATTGTTTTGAAACCAAAAATTATTATAAATTGGCCATTGATTTCATATCATGGCTATATAACATCAAAAGAGAAGAACGAACAATTAATTTTGGTTAAAATTGATAACAGGCTATACAAACTAAGAAAAAATGATGAAATTGGAGGAGTAACTGTAAAGGAATTATACAACGATTCTATTGAACTTAATTTTAACAAGGAAAAAAAAATAATTCGATATAATTAATCTTTTTTTGAGAAAGTAACGAAATAATGATTAGAACCGGAATTAAAAACCTGCATTAGAAATAAGTAAAAGGTAGATTAAAATGATAAATTGACTGCGTTTAAGAAATGATGTGTATAAAAATATATTTAACTAAAAAAGATACTGCTGCCAATTTTTATAAGAAAGGATTTGATTTAATCGCAGGATTCAAGTTATAAATGCAACTTTTTGATTAAACATATAATTAGGTGTTTCAAAATTAAATCTTTTTCTTGGTCTATTGTTTAATTTCTCTTGTATTTCTATAATTTTCTCTGGAGTTATTTCATCAAATGATGATGATTTGGGTATGTATTGTCTTATTAATCCATTTAGATTTTCATTTGCACCACGTTCCCAAGGGCTGTAAGGGTTGGCAAAGAAAAAATCT